>JBDSTO010000027.1:0-2722 GCA_039928255.1 Aestuariivirga sp.
GTGCGGGCATTGGGGTTGTCGACCAGCGCCATGAATTGTGGAAAAGCCACCAGCGAGGATTTGATCTCTTTTGGAAAATTGAACATCCGGTCGGCGACACCGCGCGTGACCTGCATATAAATGATGCCCTCTTTCATCTGGTTACGGGTTACCAGTTCCTCATGCATTTTGCGCATTTCGTCCTTGGTGCAGGGCCAAGCCATCTGCAATTCCTTCAAGGACCGATCAAGTCGTTCCATGTGGGCGTCGTAGTCAACCAGCTTTCCATTGACGATCGGGGTCACCTCATAGACGCCATCGGCAAACAGAAAGCCGCGATCAAAGATCGAAACTTTTGCTTCAGATTCAATGACATAGTTCCCATTAACGTAAGTCGTGCGGTTCATGGATCAACTTTCAAATGTTGCAGTGCAAAATCAACTTCCCATTGGGGGTTGGTTTAACCTTGGCCGCCAGCTAGAACAAGATGTCGTCAATAACCAATAGGTATATCTTGAAGCCATTCATAGCGGACAGTGCCATAAAGGCCATGTTGGAGCGGGAAGAAAAGCTCTATGTCCAACGCAACCCAAAATCCCAAGCACTTTCGCTTCAGGCTTCAAAGCTTTGGCTTTCCGGGGTGCCTATGCATTGGATGACGGACTGGGGCCTGCCTTTTCCGCTGTTTGTCGAAGATGCACAGGGCGTGCGATTGACCGATGCCGATGGACACTCTCTCATCGACTTTTGCCTTGGTGACACGGGTGCCATGTTTGGCCATTCACCCAAGGCTGTTGTTGATTGTCTGGCGCGGGAAGGTGCTCGTGGACTAACCACCATGCTGCCCTCATCCGATGCTGTTGAAGTGGGGCAACTTCTTTCAGACCGCTTTGGTCTTTCTTTCTGGCAGATCACGGCAACGGCCTCTGATGCCAACCGCGCAGTATTGCGCTGGGTGCGGGCAATCACTGGGCGACAGAAGATTCTGGTCTTCAATCATTGTTATCATGGCTGCGTTGACGACACGTTTGTCACCGCTGATCATGGCAAGGTGGAAATGGTGGCGGGGCTTATTGGTGAGGTGCGCGATCTCACGCAGTTTACCAAGGTTATCGAGTTCAATGATGTGGCGGCGCTCGAAAAAGCTTTGGGCGACGGTGATGTGGCCTGTGTGCTCGCCGAGCCTGTGATGACCAATGTCGGCATGGTGTTACCGGAACCCGGATTTCTCGAAAAGCTCCGTGAACTGACGAAAGCGACCGGAACGCTGTTGATTTTTGATGAAACCCACACCTTGACGTCAAGTCCGGGTGGCTACGCGCGCAGCGTTGGCATTGTTCCCGATGGGCTGGTGTTTGGAAAGCCCATCGCAGGCGGCATTCCTGCAGCGGCCTATGGTTTTTCCGAAGATGTTGCCAAACGAATTGCCGACTATATGGAAAAGCGTGGCGAGGGCCGTTCAGGGATTGGCACCACGTTGTCAGGTTCGCGCATCCAGATGGCGCTCATCAAAACGGTGCTCAAGGAATTTTTCACAGACAAGGTTTTTGAAGCCTTGATCGTGTTGGCCAAGCGTCTGGAACGCGGCATTGCAGATGTGATCATCAAACATTCAGCGCCATGGCAGGTCTCACGCGTGGGGGCGCGCGTGGAATTCATCTGCCGCAAGGTGCCGCCACGAAGTGGTTTTGAGGCGGCGCAAGTGATTCACCAGCCGATTGATGCAGCGATCCATCGCTATCTTCTCAATCGCGGCGTGGTGATCACACCTTTCCACAATATGATGCTCATCTGCCCGGCGACCACGCCCCAGCATATTGAGCTTTTGATAGAAACGTTTGATGCCGCATTGTCTGAATTGAAATCGGCGCATTAAAAACTGAATGGAGACTAACCATGGCGATCGTAACCCCAAGGCTCGGGGCTGAAGCGCAGGCTTTTTTGAACAAAAACCCGGATGTGACGAGTGTTCACGTGATCTGGACAGACATGTGCGGCGTCATCCGCGGCAAGATCTTGCGGCGTGATGAAGTGGTGCCCGCGTGGAATGATGGGCGCTTCATGCCAATCTCAGCTTTGGTTCTTGATGTGACGGGGCAGGATGTTCCTGAAACCGGATTGGTGTTTGATGAGGGCGACCGCGATCTTTTGATGTGGCCTATTCCCGGCACCTTCGTGCGCGTGCCGTGGATTGAAGAACCCACGGCGCAATATACAGCTAGGCTTTGTGATCTTGACGGCGTTCCGCATTATGCCGACCCACGCAATGCGCTCGAAAAAATCGTCAAGCGCTTCAAGGAAGAGCTGGGCATGAACCCGATTGGAGCGGTCGAGCTTGAGTTTTTCCTGATGGACCGGAAGTCCGCCTATGAGGGCATTCCCATGGCGCCCAAATCATTGGTCAATGAATCGCGGCCCAAACACTATCAAGCCTATCATCTCGCTGACCTTGATGATTTCGCGCCCTTCTTCAAGGATCTCTATGCCTATTGCGAAGTGCAGGATCTGCCCGCCAAAACCCTGATTTCGGAATATGCGCCGGGACAGATGGAAATTGTTCTTCGTCACCGTGTTGATATTCTCGATGCGTGCGATGAAGGCATCATGCTGAAGCGCCTGATCAAGGCCACGGCCGAAAAGCATGGACTGTGCGCCACATTCATGGCGAAGCCCTATGCCGAATGGACGGGTTCGGGCATGCATATTCATGTGAGCCTTGGTGATGAGAATGGCAAAAACCTTT
>JBDSTO010000028.1:0-10926 GCA_039928255.1 Aestuariivirga sp.
GACGGCGGATAAACAGCATATAATCCACCAGGTGCCAGTGACCAGTCCGGCAGAACATGCGCAAGCGTGCCGTTGTTGAGTTGTTCTTTTACGAGAAAATCGGGCAGAACAGATAATCCGCCGCCCGCCAATGTCGCTTGCAAGACGGCGGGGGTCGTATTGATTTTCAATGCGGTCTTCATGTGTACGGTTTGACTTTCACGTTTGTTCAACGTGAACTGCCAAACTAACGGCGTCGATAGCGCCCCGTTCGCGATGAAGGGCAGGCTCTCAATATCTGCCGGTTTCTTCAGCCTGGCTTTTGCAACGACTCCGGGCGCAGCCACCAGCATTTGTTTGAACGAGCCAATGCGGCGCGCTTTGAAGCTGGAGTCGCTCAACCAGCCGACGCGGATGGAAAGATCAATTTGATTGGCGATGAGGTCAACGCGAGTATCTGAGAGCAGAAGTTCTACCTGACAGTCAGGATATCGCTGGCCGAAGCGGACAGCGGCTGATGCAATTGCGCTCGTTCCATAGTCGTTGGGTGCCGAAATCCGGAGCAAACCCGTTGGCTGTTCATTCGCCTGTGCCAACTCATGAAAGGCGTCCTCGGCTTCGCGCATAATAAGAGTGCACCGTGCGTAGAGCAACTTGCCAGTGTCAGTGACTTCCACCCTGCGCGTCGTGCGGTGAAGCAAACTGGTTTTTAACTCCCGTTCAAGTTTGGCGATTTGTTGGCTGACCACCGCTTTAGTGATGTGCAGCCGTTCGGCTGCGCGCGTGAAGGATCCGGTTTCGACGACTGCAGCGAAATATGTCAGGCGGTTCAGGTTCACGGCTTCGGCCTTGTCTTGGAATTGATTGTATGTGTTTAACATACAATCTGTATCATTTGCTGGTCTTAATCAATCAATATCAAAGTGCCATATTGTGTTTCGAAGGAGACCCCTATGGCCGACATCACACAGGTTACTTACCTCTTCGATCCGCTCTGCGGCTGGTGCTATGGCGCATCGGCGAAGCTTGAACAGCTCGCCGCCCAACCAGATGTTGCACTCCGTCTCGTTCCAACGGGCCTTTTTGCCGGAGCTGGTGGCCGATTGATGGATGCCGAGTTTGCGGCCTTTGTATGGGCTAACGATCAGCGTATTGGCAAATTGAGTGGTCAGCCTTTCAGCGAAGACTACCGTCGCAAAGTACTTGATGACCGCACTGGTCGCATCAATTCTGGTCCGGCGACTTTGGCACTCACGGCTGTTTCAATAACCGCCCCGGACCGCGAGTTCGAAGCTCTGAAAGCGATTCAAAAAGCGCGTTATGTTGAAGGCCGCGACATAACAGATATTTCAGTGCTCAGCGAAATTCTCCGTGGGTTGGGATTGGGCGCAGCCGCCGAACGCCTTGTGGCTTCTGATGCCGAATTGGTTTCCGCCAATCAGAAACGCACCGCAGACGCAAATGCCGACATGCGCAAGTTTGGCGCCAATGGCGTTCCAAATTTGATCGTAGGCGCTGGCGACAAGCGCCGCTTGGTAGCAGGTGGCGTTCTATTTGAAAGCTTAGAAACCCTCGTCGAAGAGCTGAAGGCAGCATGATTTTACTTGGCCGAAAAAGACTGAACTGAGTTCTGTCTCACTGCAAGAACGCAACTCTAACAAACCACAACACCCCGAAGGAAATATTATGTTTACAAGGAGAACGATTATGAAAACAACTCTCGCTGCCGGTGTGGCAGCTGCATTTGCACCAACCGAACTTGGCCGCGCTGCTTCAGGACTTTCGTGGAAGCATTTTCCAGCGGGCCAAAACGGGTTCTTTCGTGCTCCCGTGTTGATCTCTGGATCAACCGAAGCTGTTTTGATCGATGGTGGATTCACTTTTCCTGATGGCCGCGCATTGGCGGAAGCCATCAAAGCCACCGGCAAGAAGCTAACCACCATCTATATCAGCCAGTCTGATCCAGACTATTATTTCGGCCTTAAGCCGATCAAAGAAGCTTTTCCTGATGCTCGTGTCATCGCAGCAACAACAACCGTAGCCAGCATTAATGGCAGTGTAGAAAAGAAACTGGCTGTTTGGGGACCGCAGCTAAAAGAGAACGGCCCGCAAACAGTTGCTGACATCGTGATGCCTGAAGCCTTCGACGATAAGTCTCTGACTGTCGATGGCCAAGCAATCGAGATTGTTGATGCTGATGGGTTGGCTAATCGCCGTTATCTGTTCGTGCCATCGCTTAATGCAGTCGTCGGCGGCGTTATGATCTTCGCTGGCGTTCATGTTTGGACCGCCGATACCGCAACCAAGGAACTCCGCGCCGCTTGGATCGCCAATCTCGACAAGATTGCGGCGCGCAAGCCCGCAGTCGTGGTGCCCGGCCATATGACACCTGAGGCCGCTACCGACCTCAAAGCCATAGCCCACACCAAGGCTTACCTCATCGCATTTGAAGAGGAGATCGCAAAGGCAAAGGATTCTGCTGCCCTCAAAGCCGCCATGGAAGCCCGTTTCCCCGGTCTTGGCATGGGTGTAGCCCTCGACATCGGTTCTAAGGTTGCCCTTGGCGAAATGAAGTGGGGCTAAGATGGGGGCCAATCTTGAATTGATCCGCGCCACCTATGAGGGAAAGTCGGAGGAAAACGGCCGCAACTTGCTGGCCGCTCTGGCCCCTGACGCTTCATGGACTGAGGCAGAAGGTTTTCCTTATGCTGGAACCTATGTTGGAGCAGAGGCTATTATCGCTGGCGTTTTCCATCGTCTCGGAACCGAATGGGTAGGCTACAAGGCAGAGGTTCACACCTTTCTTGAAGACGGCGATAAAGTTGCTGCCTTCGGGGTTTACTCCGGCACATATAAAGCGACAGGCAAATCCATGAGGGCCGAATTTGCACATCTCTATGTGCTCAAAGACGGCAAGATCCAAAGCATGAACCAATATGTTGATACGGTTCTCGTCGCCAGAGCCACTTCCTGACAAGGCAATCGCAGAAAGGATGATTATGAAAAGTTTCAAATTTATGGTCGCAACTCTCATCACCGTGACGACGCTCACAACATCCGCAATTGCAGTAACCTCAAAGCCCACTCCAAAGATCATCATGGAGCAAAGCGAACTCACTCAAAAAAACAAAGCGCTCGTTCTCAAGGCTTATCAGGAACTTTTCGGTGATCACGACCTAAAGGCGCTCGATCGCTATTGGGTGACGCCCTACATCCAGCACAACCCGACGATGACCGATGGTGTCGATTCCGTGAAGCAGATGCTGGAGAAAATGGGCATTTCAAATTGGCCAAAGCAGAAGGTCGATTTCAAGCGCGTGATCGCCGAAGGCGACCTCGTGATGCTCTAGGTCGTTCAGCCAAAATCGGGCGATATGCCCGAAACCGTCATCGTTGACATTTTCCGTGTTGAAAATGGCAAGATCGCGGAACATTGGGATTTGATGCAGGCGGTTCCTGCCAATGCGGTCAACAAAAGAACCATGTATTAGGCCCGTGCTCAACCAGGGGCTTCGCCAGCGGATTTGCATCGTCAGGAATATTATTTGACCTCGTGATCGCGACTGTTGCCGACGGAAAAGCAAGGCTCCCTCGTCTTATGATCAACAGGGCAAGGTCCCTGCATCGTAAAATCGAGGAGCATTAAAATGTATAAACGCATGATTATTGGCGCGACAGCGCTTGCCCTGTTGGCTGGCGTGGCTTTTGCCGCGCAGGATGCCCCACCACCTCCGCCTTCACAGGATAATGGCCAGGTTGCCGACAATGGCCCTCCTTCGCCACCACCTCCTGGTGATGGCCAGGACGAAGGCTGGGGCGGCGGCTGGAAAAAGTGGATGGGCCATCGCGGTCATGGCCGCGGCATGAGAGGGCCTGACGGTCGTGGCGGACCTGGTGGTCCGGGCGGCATGGGCATGATGATGCACATGAAGGGTTTCCGCATGCATCTGGGCCGTGGCGTTAATGTTGACGTGGCCTGTGGTGAAGAAGCAATGAAAGATTGTATCGCTTCCGCCCAGCCCTTGATTGATGCCGCCAAAACGGCAGCTGCAGCACAGCCTGCCGAAGCACCAAAAGCTCCTTAACTGGGGCAGGGCCGCGCTTTCAAAGCGCGGCCCTTTTTCTTGCCTGATCGGCGTTGGCGCCCGGCCTTACGCCTATTTCATAATTTAGCCATGCGGCCATGTGCTAACCTTCTCCTTCGCTTCCTGGAGGGGATCATGACTGTTCAAAGTGTCGCTGTGAAACTATTGCGCCCAACGCAAATTGCAGTTGGGATGAAACTGGTGAAGCACAAGCGCCGAGGCCTTCGTGAGCGCGAACGAAAGCCGCAAGAGCTTATTGATTTCATTTTGGCCAATCCCATCCGGGTGGTCGCTGGGCCTGACGCACAGCTTTATGTGATTGATCACCATCATCTGGCCCATGCCCTTCTTGATGAAGGCTTTAAAACTGCGCCAGTGCTGGTAGCCGGAGATTTCTCAAAACTGGCGTTGCCGGAGTTCTGGCGCGAGATGGAGGGCAAGGCCTGGGTTCACCCCTTTGATGGCAAGGGCCGCAAAAGATCCATCGATAAAATTCCCTTTGACGTTCCTGACATGGAGGATGATCCCTATCGCAGCCTTGCCGGTTTTGTGCGCCTTGAGGGCGGGTTCACCAAGACGGACACGCCTTATATGGAGTTTGTGTGGGCTGACTATTTTCGCAGCAAGATTGAACCCAAGATTCTGAAGAAAGATTATGAAGCCGCCATTCGATGGGCGATGAAGCTGGCCGCGTCTGATGATGCCAAGGCGCTTCCGGGCTATGTCGGAAAACTGCCAAAGCCGAGCACGGGCAAGAAAACCAAAGTGAAAATTGCCGCAACCGCCGCGTGATGGCGCGATCTTTCTTTCATGTTATTGTCGCACGGCGGATCTATTCCGTTTGGGCAAAGAGGGAGATCAATTATGATTTTGAAGCGTGTTTCGTTGGTGTTGGTGGCGGGCGTTGTCTTGGCTTCGCCAGGTTTGGCTGAAACCAAAAAGCTCAATCTGCTGGCCATGAACATGTGGGGTGCAGGGGCCAATGCGGACAAGCCCATCGATGAAACCGTAGCTGTGATGAAGGCCTCAGGTGCTGATATTATCGCGGCCGTTGAAACCGTGCCCGAGCCCAAACCTTGTGATGCGGGCGTTGATAAGTGCCTCGCTGGTGATCAAAGCCGTGCTGCTGATCTTGCCACGGCGCTGGGTTATAATTTTCATGAGTTCAAGCACAACACTGAAACACATTGGGCCGATGCGGTGATCAGCAAATATCCATTCGGCAAGGAAACGCCGAACGGCACCGGTGTTGAAATCAATGTCGATGGCAAAATGATTGTGGTTTATCCGATGAACCTCAATGATGCGCCTTATCAGCCTTATCAATTGTTGAACATTGCCTATGGCGATGCGCCATTTTTAAAGACAGCAGAGGAAGCCGTGGCGTCGGCGAAGGCCACGCGCGGCAAGGCGCTGGCTTTGATCAGTTCCGATGTCGCGTCTGCCAAGGATGCCGTGGCGCAGTTCGTGATGGGCGATGCCAATGAACCCAGCGGCAAGGATTGGACGCAGAAGGCCGTGGCCGCGGGCAACCAGCCCCTCGTTGTTGAATGGCCTTTCACCAAGGGTCTTGAAGATTTGGGCTTTGTCGACAGCTTCCGGAAAATCTATCCCGATGAGGTGGCCAAGCCCGGCATCACCTGGACGCCGACCACTGAGGTCAGCGACAAGGAAGACCATCATGACCGCATCGACTTCATCATGGTGCTTGGAAAGACGACCAAGATTACATCAGCCGGCATCGTGGGCGAAAAAACTCCAGAAGCGGATCTCGTTGTAACGCCGTGGCCTTCCGATCACCGCGCCACGATGGCTGCGGTTGAGCTCGAATAATCAGACGGTAATGCCGGGGAGCTTCAGGCCTTGCTCCTTCGCGCATTCCACGGCGATCTCGTAACCCGCGTCGGCGTGGCGCATCACGCCTGTGCCGGGGTCATTATAGAGTACGCGCTCCAAACGGCGTGCGGCATCATCGGTGCCATCGGCCACGATCACCATGCCGGCGTGTTGCGAATAGCCGATGCCCACACCGCCGCCGTGATGAAGCGAGACCCAGGTTGCGCCTGATGCGGTGTTCAACAGCGCATTGAGCAGCGGCCAATCCGACACGGCGTCGGAGCCGTCTTTCATGGCTTCGGTTTCGCGGTTGGGCGAGGCGACTGAGCCTGAATCGAGATGATCGCGGCCAATGACGATGGGCGCTTCCACTTCGCCATTCCGCACCATTTCATTGAAGGCTAGCCCCAAGCGATGGCGTTGTCCCAGACCTACCCAGCAGATGCGGGCGGGCAAGCCCTGGAAGGCGATGCGTTCACGCGCCATGTCGAGCCAATTGTGGAGATGCGGATCATCGGGAATCAGTTCCTTGACGCGCTGGTCGGTCTTGTAAATGTCTTCAGGGTTGCCCGATAGTGCTGCCCAGCGGAACGGGCCGATGCCACGGCAGAACAGCGGGCGAATATAGGCCGGCACAAAGCCTGGAAAATCGAAGGCGTTTTTGAGGCCTTCCTCAAAGGCCATTTGTCTTATGTTATTGCCATAATCGAAGGTGGCCACACCGCGTGCCTGCATATCGAGCATGGCCTGAACGTGGACTTTCATTGAGGCCATGCTGGCGGCTTTCACAGCATCAGGATTGCTGGCGCGCTTTTCTTCCCATTCGGCCAATGTCCATCCGGCGGGCAGATAGCCGTTGACCGGATCATGGGCGGAGGTCTGGTCGGTCAAGGCGTCGGGCAGGATATTGCGCTTGACGAGATCGGGCAGAATTTCTGCGGCATTGCCTAATACTCCAACTGAAATCGGTTTTGGTGACTTGCGGATCATCTCCAATGCTTCATCAACAGAGTTGGCCTTGGTGTCGAGATAGCGCGTGCGCAATCTGAAATCGATGCGGCTCGGTTGGCATTCAATGGCGATCATCGAAGCGCCGGCCATGGTGGCAGCGAGTGGCTGCGCGCCGCCCATGCCACCGAGGCCTGCGGTCAACACCCATTTGCCCTTGAGGTTTCCGCCAAAATGCTGGCGGCCCATTTCGACAAAGGTTTCATAGGTGCCCTGCACGATGCCCTGCGTGCCGATATAGATCCATGAACCTGCGGTCATCTGGCCATACATCATCAGGCCCTTGCGATCGAGCTCATGGAATTTCTCCCATGTGCCCCAATGTGGAACGAGATTGGAATTGGCGATCAGAACGCGCGGCGCATCTTTATGAGTTTTGAAAATGCCGACGGGTTTCCCCGATTGCACAAGAAGCGTTTCATCATTTTCCAATGAGCGGAGCGAGGCCACGATCTGGTCATAGGCCTCCCAGTTTCGCGCGGCGCGGCCAATGCCGCCATAGACAACAAGCTCTTCCGGGCGCTCGGCGACATTGGCGTCGAGATTGTTCATCAACATGCGCAAGGGTGCTTCGGTGAGCCAGCTTTTGGCGGAGAGCTTGGTGCCCGTGGCGGCTTTGATGGAGCGGCTGTTGTCAAGGCGCGTGTTCATGGAAACCTCAAGCGTTGGAAGAGTGTTGCGGGGTGTAGCGGCTGTAGAGCGCGTAGCGGCTGGCGGGATAGATCAGGGTGGCGGAGGTCACGACCTGGCCTTGTGACCAAGAGCGACGATGCAGCGAGAGGCAGGGCTCATGCGCACCCATGCGGAGTTGGCGCTGTTGGGTTGCGTTTGGCATGATGGCTTCGACGGTGTGTTCGAGTTCATCAGCGGGAAGCAGGCTCAAGAGATAGGCGGTTGGTGTGATAACGCTGAAATCCTGATCGAGAAATGCGGGAGCGAGCGATGGATTGACGTAACGTTCCTCCAACTGCACGGGGCTGCTATTTTCTTCATGGACGATGGTGATGTGAAACACGCGTGATTGCGAACGCAGTTCAAGCTCCTCGGTGTGCGCGGGCGTTGCCGCAACTTCGCCCATCGCTTCGATGCGGGCGGAATAGCGATGACCGCGCGCGGTGATTTCTTCGGCAATGTTGCGGAGTTCGAGCAGGCTTGAGCGCGGTGTTGCTTCCTTCACGAATGTCCCAACGCCGGGCACGCGGGCCAGAAAACCATCAGAGGTCAATTCGCGCAAAGCCCGGTTGGCGGTCATGCGGCTGATGCCGAAACTGGCGGTCAGTTCATTCTCGGACGGAACGCGAGCACCCGCCGCCAGAGCACCGGAGCGGATTTGCGCCAGAATGTGATCTTTTACGCGGGCGTAAAGTGGCTGGGCTTCGACCATGATGTTCATGGCAAGGCCTTCACGAATTGGCCGTTCTGCATGATGGCGGCGATGGGGTTCACACCCAACGGATAGGCGAGATCGCCGGGGCGTTCGAGATTCCAGAAGGCGAGGTCGGCGCGCAGGCCCTGTTTGATCATGCCGCGGTCGGCGAGGCCTAAGGCTTTTGCGGCGTTGGCGGTGACGCCCAAGAGCGCTTCTTCCGGTGTCAGGCCGAAAAGGACGCAAGCCATGTTCATTGTTAAGATCAGAGAGTGAACAGGTGATGACCCTGGGTTGAGATCAGTTGCAATGGCAATGGGTACGCCTCGTGAACGCAATGCGGCCACGGGCGGAGACTGCTTTTCGCGCAGGTAATAGAAGGCACCGGGCAGCAGAACGGCGACGGTTCCCGACTTTTGAATCGCCTCGACACCATCCTCATCGAGATATTCAATGTGGTCCACCGAGAGCGCGCCATAGCGGGCGGCGAGTTTGGTTCCGCCCAGATTGGAAAGCTGCTCGGCGTGAAGCTTGACGGGAAGGCCCAGCGCCTTGGCGGTTTTGAAAACCTGTTCGGTCTCGGCAACCGAGAAGGCTATCCCCTCGCAAAACGCATCAACCGCATCAACCAGACCTGCGGCATGGGCGGCAGGCAAGGCTTGGTTGCAGACCAGATCGACATAGGCGGGGTGGTTTTCCTTGAATTCGGCTGGGAAGGTGTGGGCGCCGAGAAAGCTGGTTTTGATGGTGACGGGGCGCTGCTTTTCCAACTGGCGCGCGACGCGGAGCATTTTGAGTTCGGTTTCGACATCAAGTCCGTATCCCGATTTCACTTCAATGGTGGTGACACCTTCGGCCAACAGGCAATCCAGCCGCTTCAAGGCGCTGGCGAGGAGCGTTTCCTCGGATGCGGCGCGAGTGGCTTTTACCGTGGACATGATGCCGCCGCCGGCCTTCGCTATGTCGGCATAGGTTGCGCCATTGAGGCGCTGTTCAAATTCCGCTGCGCGGTTGCCGCCATAGACAAGGTGCGTATGGCAATCGATGAGACCGGGGGTGACCAGCAGCCCGCGGCCATCTACAACCTGGCTATATTGCGGCGCAGCATTTTGGGGGCCGACCCAGGCAATTTTGCCCTGTTCGACCAGAATGGCAGCGTCCTGCAGGAGGCCGTAGCCCCCGTCCATGGTCGCGATGGTGATGTTTTTCAATAACATGGCATCTTGTATAAGGTTGTATATACAGTTATAGTGCCTGACATGAAAGAACGCAAGCTCAGATTTCAATCGCTGCTGCTGCCCACGGGTTGGGCGGCCGATGTTTGCCTGACCATTGACGCGGGCGGCCTGATCACCGGCATCGAAACAGGCTCCAAGGCGGGCGAATCCGTTTCTGGCATTGCCGTTCCGGGCATGGCCAACCTTCATTCCCACACACATCAGCGCCTGATGCAAGGGCTTGCCGAACGGGCGGGGCTGGGGCCTGACAGTTTCTGGACCTGGCGCGAGGTGATGTATGGCTTTGCGCTGAAGCTCTCACCGGATGATCTTGCAGCGGTGGCGGCGCAGGCTTTCATGGAAATGCTGTGCGCGGGTTTCACGTCTGTTGGTGAGTTTCAATATCTGCATCACCAGCCGGATGGTCAGCCTTATCAAAACCGCGCCGAACTTTCATTGCGCTGTGTGGCCGCCGCAGAGGCCACGGGCATCGGCTTGACGATGCTTCCCGTCTATTATGCCCATGGCGGCTTTGGTGGCCAGCCGCCCACGGAGGGCCAGTGCCGCTTCATCAATGATGTCGATGGGTTCTTGGAGATTCGTCGCGAGCTTGCCAAGACGGGCTGCCAGCTTGGCATTGCGCCGCATAGTTTGCGCGCGGTGACTTTTGATGGATTGAATGCGGTTCTGGCCGCCACGCCCCCAGGACAGCCGGTTCACATTCATGTGGCCGAGCAATTGAAGGAAGTGGCAGACTGCCTGCAGTGGGCCAACCAGCGTCCGGTGCAATATCTGCTTGATCATTTCCGCGTTGATAAAAACTGGTGCGCTATTCATGCCACGCATCTGGTGGCGGAAGAAATTACGCGGTTGGCAAAGTCTGGTGCGGTTGTGGGCCTGTGCCCCACGACGGAAGCCAATCTCGGTGATGGTATATTTCCGGCGCGCGCCTTTCTGGACGCGGGTGGGACCTTCGGCATTGGCACGGACAGCCACATATCGATTTCTGTGGCGGAAGATTTGCGCATGCTGGAATATTCGCAGCGCCTTTCACATCACACGCGAAATGCACTGGCCGATGGGCCGGGAGAGTCCACCGGGCGAAGCCTGTTTCTTCGCGCGTTAAAGGGTGGTGCTCAAGCCTTGCAACAGAACAGCGGAGAAATTGCCATTGGCCGCCGCGCTGACATTGTTGTGCTGGACCCGGACCACTATGCCCTGTTGGGGCGAGCGGGAGATCAGGCTTTGGACTCATGGATTTTTTCTGGTGGCAACGCCTGCGTGCGCGATGTCTATGTTGGCGGCAACCGGCTTGTTGAAAATGGCAGACATATTCATCACGATGCGATCATTCGCAATTTCAAGGCCGCTCAAAGGAGACTCGCATGAATTTTGACATTGGCCAGAACCCGCTTGATCTTGAGATCATCGGCAA
>JBDSTO010000029.1:0-21508 GCA_039928255.1 Aestuariivirga sp.
GCCAAGAAGCTGGTTGAAAAAGAAAAGCCGGAAGTTTGGGATATCCTCGATGAGGTCATCCGCGAACATCCCGTGATGCTCAACCGTGCGCCAACGCTCCATCGCTTGGGCATTCAGGCGTTTGAACCTGTGCTCATCGAAGGCAAGGCCATTCAGCTTCATCCGCTCGTTTGCACGGCCTTCAACGCCGACTTCGACGGCGACCAGATGGCTGTTCACGTGCCATTGTCGCTCGAAGCCCAGTTGGAAGCTCGTGTGTTGATGATGTCCACCAACAACGTTCTGCATCCAGCCAACGGCCAGCCGATCATTGTGCCGTCGCAAGACATCGTTCTGGGTCTCTATTACCTGTCGATCATTGCCGACAATGAACCAGGCGAAGGCAAGATTTTCGGCTCCATGGCCGAAGTTGACCATGCCTTGGCCGCTGGTGCCGTAACGCTTCATGCCAAGGTGAAGGGCCGTGTCAAAGATATGGGTCCCGACGGCAAACCGCGCACGCGCATTGTCGATACAACGCCAGGTCGCCTGAAGATTGGCGAACTGCTGCCTGTTGCCGTCAACATCTCTTTTGATGCTTGCAACAAGCTGATGACCAAGAAGGAAATCTCCCGCATGATCGACGGCGTTTACCGTCATTGCGGCCAGAAGGAAGCTGTCGTGTTCTGCGACCGCATCATGGCTCTGGGTTTCCATCACGCTTACAAAGCGGGCATTTCCTTCGGCAAGGATGACATGGTCATTCCAAAGTCAAAGGAAAGCCTGGTTGCCGCAACGCGCATTCAAGCCAAGGAATTTGAACAGCAGTATATTGACGGTCTCATCACCCAGGGTGAAAAGTACAACAAGGTGGTTGACGCTTGGTCCAAGTGCTCGGCTGCCGTGGCTGATGCCATGATGGGCGAAATCGCTGCTGTCCGTAAGGATGAAGTGACCGGCCGCACCAAGCAGGTGAACTCGATCTATATGATGAGCCACTCTGGTGCCCGCGGTTCACCAACCCAGATGCGCCAGCTCGGCGCCATGCGTGGTTTGATGTCCAAGCCATCAGGCGAAATCCTTGAAACGCCGATCATTTCGAACTTCAAGGAAGGCCTGTCCGTTCTTGAATACTTCAACTCCACCCACGGTGCCCGTAAGGGTCTTGCCGACACGGCATTGAAGACAGCCAACTCCGGCTATCTGACGCGCCGCCTCGTTGACGTGGCACAGGATGCGATCATTTCTGAACAGGATTGCGGAACCAAGAACTTCATCACCACAAGGCCCATGATTGACTCAGGCCAGGTGATTGTAACCTTGGGCCAGCGCGTTCTCGGCCGTACTGCGGCTGAAGACGTGACGGATCCCGCATCCGGCAACATCATCGTCAAGTCTGGCGTTGAGATGCAGGAATCGGATGTCGACAAGATCGAAAAGGCCGGCGTCACCGAGATCAAGATCCGCTCGGTCTTGACTTGCGAAACCAAGTTCGGCGTGTGCGCCACGTGCTATGGCCGTGACCTTGCACGCGGTACTCCCGTCAACATGGGCGAAGCTGTGGGCGTTATCGCCGCACAGTCAATCGGCGAGCCTGGAACCCAGCTCACCATGCGTACCTTCCACATCGGTGGTGCAGCACAGGTGGTTGACGATTCATTCGTTGAAGCAACCCATGATGGCTCCGTTGATCTGCGCAATCCCAATGTTGCAACAGACTCCTCGGGCAAGCTCGTGGTGATGGGCCGTAACACGGCGATCATCATCAAGGACGCCAAGGGCAATGAACGTGCAACCCATAAGGTCGGTTACGGTTCACGCCTTCTGGTCAACACGGGCGATACCGTGAAGCGCGGCATGCGTATTGCTGAATGGGATCCGTTCACCCGTCCGGCACTCACCGAAGTTGATGGTATCGTGGCGTTTGAAGATGTGGTCGACGGTGTTTCGGTCAACGAAGCAACCGACGAAGCAACCGGCATCACCAACCGTGTCATCATCGACTGGCGTACCAACCAGCGCGGTTCAACACTGAAGCCAGCAATCGTCATCAAGGACGCCAACGGCGAAGTGAAGAAGCTGCCGCGTGGTGGCGAAGCCCGTTACCTGCTCTCGGTTGATGCCATTCTCTCGGTTGAACCCGGTGCCAAGGTTGGTGCAGGCGATGTTCTCGCCCGTAACCCGCTGGAAAGTGCCAAGACCCGTGACATCACCGGCGGTCTGCCGCGTGTGGCCGAGTTGTTTGAAGCGCGTCGTCCAAAGGATGCTGCCGTGATTGCTGAAATCTCGGGCCGCATTGAGTTTGGCCGCGACTACAAGAACAAGCGCCGCATTCGCATCGTGCCTTCGGAAGAGGGCAAGGAAGCCGTGGAATATCTCATCCCGAAGGGCAAGCATTTGCCGGTTCAGGAAGGCGACTTCATCGAGAAGGGCGAATATGTGATGGACGGCAATCCAGCGCCGCATGACATCTTGGCCATTAAGGGTGTGGAAGAACTTGCTGCGTTCCTCGTGAACGAAATCCAGGAAGTCTATCGTCTGCAAGGCGTGGGCATCAACGACAAGCACATCGAAGTGATTGTCCGCCAGATGCTGCAAAAAGTTGAAATCACCGACAACGGTGAATCAACCTTGCTGGTTGGCGAACAGCTCGACCGTGAAGAACTTGATCGTGAAAACGTCAAGCTCGTCGCTGAAGGTCTGCGTCCGGCTTCAGGCCAGCCAGTCCTCTTGGGCATCACCAAGGCGTCGTTGCAAACCCGCAGCTTCATCTCGGCGGCGTCCTTCCAGGAAACCACGCGCGTGCTCACCGATGCTGCCGTTCAAGGCAAGATCGACACACTCGATGGCCTCAAGGAAAACGTCATCGTCGGTCGTTTGATCCCGGCAGGCACGGGCGGCATGTTGGCCCGCTTCAAGGCCATTGCCGACAAGCGCGACAAGATGATTTTGGAAGAGCAGGAAAAGTCAGCGCTGCCCGCAAACGCGGCAGAGTGATCTCTCTAGATTGAATAGAAAAAAGGCCCGGAGCAATCCGGGCCTTTTTATTTGAGTTCCATGCCGGCTTTAATCCCGATCAAAACGGCCAGTAGGGCGAGTACAGCCAAGACGATCTTGCGAAACAACGCCTGATCAACGCTTTTGAAACTTCGCGCACCAATCCACACGCCAAAGAGCATCAGCGGCAAGAACAGCAGCGCCCGTTGGGCAGTGTCCCATGTGATGAGATTTTGCACATATTGATTGGCCAAACCTACCGTATCCGTGAAAATGAAAAACACAATGATCGAGGCGCGGCCTGCGAAGTTTCCGGCAGGTGAGGCAAAATAGAACAAAACAACCGGTGGACCACCAATGCCGAAGGCGCCATTGGCAAGTCCGGAGGCTGCACCCGCAGCGGTGGAGGCTATGGGACCAGGCATGGTTTTCAACGCAAAGTTCATCGCCAGCAGGCCGACGGCAATGAGGACGAAGATACTCAAAGCTAATTGCATCGGCGGGGCGGGGACGTTGGCCAAAGCCCAAACGCCGATGGGCGTTGCCACGAAACAACCCAGCGAGAGCGGCACCAGCGACCGCCAATGCACATCTTTCCAGACACTGGGCAAAAGATTGATGCTCGCGACTAACTCCATCATGAAGATCGAAGGCACGATTTGCGCAGGTGTGTAAATCAGTGAAAGGGCTGTGATCGCCAACAGCGAGAATCCAAAGCCCGAAAAGCCGCGCACAATAGCGGCGAGAAAGACAACAACACAGGCAAAGGCGAGTTCCAACATTACGCCAAACTATGTGAACCGCAGGAACTCGCATAGGGCCAGAGGCTCTACTTCGTCGAACCCCGGTGACGTCATTCCCCCGTTGGAAATGACGTCATGGGATTGAAGCTAGTGGGTTAGTGCATGCTCCTGTAGTTGCTCAGGTTCTATGAGACCGATCATGGCGCCCGTGGCATCAGTCACTACAGCAAGTTTGCCAACGCCGGGAATACGCACGGGTTGGCGCATCATAGCGCCGCCTGCGCGCGACGTATTCTGTTCGGCAAGACGCATGTCGTTTACCGAAAGATAAGTCATCCAATGTGATGGAATGCCATCATAGTCAGGTGCGGTCAGTTCAAACACGCCACCCACGGCGCGACCATCTTTGTGTGCGATCCAGTATGAGCTGCCATCGGGCATGGACTGCGGTTCAAATTCCCATCCCAACGTACGACCGTAAAATGCAAGTGCAGCTTCGGGCTCCCAGGTATTCAATTCGTGCCACCAATGGTGGTGCGGCATGGTCATTTCGATTCTCCCTCAAAGGTTTCGAGTGGTCATGTCGCCGTCGAGGGTGAAGCTCGCTCGGATTAAGGGCGAAGCTGTGGCTCAATTGGGGCAATGTCGCGACTGTCAACTTGACGAATCTCCGAGAGCCTTCAACATGGCGCTGCAACATCCGGGAACGAAAATGCCAATGCAACCGCAACATTCCACAAGGATTACATTGCGTGTTGCGGTGCAACTCATCCTTGTCAGCCTCGTGTTGATGTCGCCTGCAATTTATCTGGGCCACATCGTTGGCCATTCCAGCGTGCTTAACGTCAACTGGGCGAACGGTTTTGAAAAGCAATTGGCGCAGGGTGTTTTCTATCCGCGCTGGTTACCGGAAATGAATGGCGGAGCAGGGAGCCCCGTGTTTTATTTCTATGGACCCCTGCCATTTTTCATCACCGCACCATTTGTCGCGTTGACGGGCAACGACATGCTCGGCGTGGTTCTGGGCTCGACCACGATGTTAGCCGCTTCCGGCTTTGCCGCGTATTTGCTCTGCCGCATTTACGCATCACGCAATACTGCGCTGCTGGCAGCCACACTCTATATGATGATGCCGTATCACTTCTCGATGGATATCTGGTATCGCTCAGCCTTCGGCGAACAGGCCGCCTTTGTATTCATGCCGCTGGCCGCATACTTCGCCATCAAGCTCGCCGATGATTGGCGCAATGCCATGGGCCTCAGTCTCAGCTTTGCAGCGCAAGTTCTTTCTCACCTGCCCACAGCGCTTTTGTTTGCGCCCCTGTTGGCGGTGCTCTGTTGCTGGGTGGCTTGGCGCGCCCGCTCACTTCGCGTACTTGTTCAGTCGGGAGCGGCCGGAATTTTGGCTTTGGGACTTGCGGCAATTTACATTCTGCCCGCCGCCACGTTGCAAGCCATGATCCAGCCTGACTATTGGCGTGTCATCGTGGCGTCCGATCATCTCTTGCTCACCAACAAGATGCAGGAAGATTTTTCGTTCTTCATTTTTCCACAAGCCTTCGTGCTGGTGCTGGCGCTGTATTTCTGTGTGGTGTCGATGCGTCATTGGACTGCTATGGGATCTGCGGCGATCTGGGCCGTGATCGCTCTCATCGCAATTTTCTTCAGTTCCATTCTTTCACAGCCTTTCTGGAATCATGCAGGGCCGTTTTCCATGGTGCAATTGCCCTGGCGCCTGTTCTGCCTATTGGATTTGGCGACAATTGTTCTGTTTGCTCATCTCGTGAAGAGGAGGCTCCTCTCCATGAAGTTCACGGTTCCCGTTTTAGCTTTGGCTATTCTGTTGGGCTTCGCCGTCGCAGGTGGTGCGCAATATCTCTATTATCATATGGACAATAGCCCGACCTTGATGACCATCCAGAATGACCGCGAGCGCGTGGTCCTCCGCGCCGATGCTTCGGAATATCTGCCAAACTGCCTTGACCAATCCCATGACGAATATCAGGCTATGACCTATCGGCGCATTGCCGCCAACAAACTCGTCCAGCCCGAAATCGGGATGATCCCCGTCTATTACTACCCGTTCCTAGAAGCCGCGAGCGGGGGAAACCCGGTATCCATCACCTGCGACCCCAAAACCGGCTTTATCCGGTTCGATCCAGCCGCCGCCGGGCAGGGGCCGATAACCCTCCAGGCCAAAACCCTTCCCATCGAGCAAATCGCTGCCCTCATTTCCGTGGTAAGCCTTTTGGTGGTTATAGGTGGCCTGCTCTTTGGCCTCAGACGTTCAACACGCTAAGTTGTTAAAACGATTCTGGAATCAGCGTGATCGACAGATTCCGTGGACAGATTTGCGTTCCAAGTCAGGAATATTGCAGTTGCGTGACGTATTTCGCGCTGCAAAAGCCCCATTCTGAGCCTTCTGATGAATTTCAGGCCAAAAATTCCGCATTTCGGGGTTGACCACCGTACGGTCATCGTCTAGGAAGCGCCTACTTTCCAGACGCAGGCCGTTGTGGTTTCGCATCACAAAACGCTGTTGGGAAAGTAAAAAGTTATGAATTTCAAGGTCATGCCCCTCGAACCTGGCCGGTTCAATGGGCCTCTGGTTTTGGCGCTACGGTGGTCCGGACTGGAACATTGTAGTGCTTTTTTCGTTTGGTCCAGTCCGAAAAGTTTTTTTGAAGGTAGATCAGGCCCTATGCCGACAATCAACCAGCTCATCCGCAAGCCCCGTCTTGCACCGACCTACCGGAACAAAGTTCCGGCCATGCAAGCTTGCCCGCAAAAGCGTGGCGTTTGCACCCGTGTTTACACCACAACCCCGAAGAAGCCGAACTCGGCGCTCCGCAAGGTTGCCAAGGTGCGTCTCACCAACGGTTTTGAAGTGGTGAGCTACATTCCGGGTGAAGGCCACAACCTGCAGGAACACTCTGTTGTCATGATCCGTGGCGGCCGTGTGAAGGATTTGCCAGGTGTGCGTTATCACATCATCCGCGGTGTCTTGGATACCCAAGGCCTGCCAAAGCGTCGTCAGCGTCGTTCGCTGTACGGCTCGAAGCGTCCTAAGTAAGCGCTGGGAGAAGAGTAAATGTCACGTCGTCACAGTGCCGAAAAGCGCGTTATCAATCCCGATCCTAAGTTCGGTGATCTGATCGTATCCAAATTCATGAACAACCTGATGGTTGATGGCAAGAAGTCCGTCGCCGAAGGCATCGTTTATGGTGCTTTTGAAATCGTTCAGTCAAAGTCAAAGGCTGATCCAATCCAGTTGTTCCATCAAGCTCTTGAAAATGTTGCTCCTGCCATCGAAGTGCGTTCACGCCGCGTTGGTGGTGCAACTTATCAGGTTCCTGTTGAAGTTCGCACCGAACGCCGCCAGGCCCTGGCCATTCGTTGGATCATTATTGCCGCTCGCGGCCGCAATGAAAAAACCATGGTTGAACGCCTGTCTGCTGAACTCCTCGATGCCGGCAACAACCGCGGCACCGCAGTGAAGAAGCGCGAAGACACCCATAAGATGGCCGAAGCCAACCGCGCTTTCAGCCATTACCGCTGGTAAGAGATTTAAGAGATCATGGCACGCACTCACGAACTGGCTGACTATCGTAACTTCGGCATCATGGCTCACATTGATGCTGGCAAGACGACTGCGACCGAGCGCATTTTGTATTACTCCGGCAAGACGCACAAAATCGGCGAAGTGCATGACGGCGCTGCCACCATGGATTTCATGGAGCAGGAACAAGAGCGCGGAATCACCATCACGTCAGCTGCCACCACCACAACCTGGAACGGCAAGCGCCTGAACATCATCGACACCCCAGGCCACGTCGACTTCACCATTGAAGTTGAGCGTTCGCTCCGCGTGCTCGACGGCGCTGTCTGCGTTCTCGATTCAAACCAGGGCGTTGAGCCACAAACCGAAACCGTTTGGCGCCAAGGCGACAAATACATGGTTCCGCGCATTGTGTTTTGCAACAAGATGGACAAGACCGGTGCATCGTTTGAACAGTGCATCAAGGACATCAAGGAACGTCTGGGCGCTCGTCCTGTTCCTATTCAGTTGCCGATTGGCTCTGAAGCAAATTTCAAAGGCATTGTTGATCTCGTCCGCATGAAAGCTGTCGTGTGGGACAACGAAGAACTCGGTGCGTCTTTCCACGACGAAGAAATTCCAGCCGACATGGTGGACGCTGCCAAGCAGGCCCGTGCCGACATGATTGAAGCCTGTGCTGAGCTCGATGATAAGGCGATGGATGATTATCTCAACGGCGTTGAGATGAGCAATGAAACCATCAAGAAGCTTCTCCGCAAAGCCGTGTTGAACGCGTCGTTCTTCCCCGTGCTGTGTGGCTCGGCCTTCAAGAACAAGGGCGTTCAGCCTTTGCTCGACGCAGTTTGCGATTATCTGCCTTCACCTTTGGATCGTCCAGCCATCAAGGGCATTGACGTCAAGACCGGCAACGAAACCACGCGTCCTTCATCCGACAGCGAGCCTCTGGCTCTCTTGGCTTTCAAGTTGATGGATGACCAGTATGGCATTCTCACCTTCTGCCGCATTTATTCAGGCGTTCTGGCCAAGGGCACATCGCTTTTGAATTCGACGCGCGACAAGACTGAGCGCGTGGGCCGCATGGTTCTCATGCACGCCAACAACCGCGAAGAAATTGCCGAAGCCCACGCTGGTGACATTGTTGCCCTCGTTGGTCTGAAAGATACCCGCACCGGCGACACGCTGTGCGATCCTGCAAAGCCTGTCATTCTCGAAAAGATGGAGTTCCCTGAACCCGTCATCGAAATGAAGGTTGAACCTAAGACCAAGGTTGATCAGGAAAAGATGGCCGTGGCTTTGTACAAGCTCGCTGCTGAGGATCCATCCTTCCGCGTTTCGACTGACTCTGAATCAGGCGAAACCATCATCAAGGGCATGGGCGAACTTCATCTCGACATTAAGGTCGACATCCTGAAGCGCACCCACAAGGTTGAAGTTATGGTTGGCGCACCGCAGGTGGCTTATCGTGAAGCAATCACCCGCAAGATCACCAAGGACTACACCCACAAGAAGCAAACCGGCGGCACGGGCCAATACGCCCGCGTGATCCTCGAGATCGAACCCGCTGAAAAAGGTGCTGGCAACTCGTTTGAAGCCAAGATCGTCGGCGGTTCGGTGCCAAAGGAATATATCCCCGGCGTTGAAAAAGGCCTTAACTCGGTTCTGAGCTCGGGTCCGCTGATCGGCTTCCCCGTGGTGGATTTGAAAGTGGCTCTGATCGACGGCGCCTATCATGACGTTGACTCATCAGCTATTGCATTTGAAATCGCCACCCGCGCTGCAATGCGCGAAGCTTTCGAAACGGCTGGTCCGGTTCTTCTCGAACCGATCATGAAAGTTGAAGTGACCGCCCCTGATGAATATCTCGGTGGCGTGATCGGCGACTTGAACTCACGGCGTGGACAAATCATGGGAACCTCGACTCGCGGCAACGCGCAGATCGTGAATGCCATGGTGCCGCTCGCCAACATGTTCGGCTACATCAATAACCTGCGCTCAATGAGCCAGGGCCGTGCATCCTACACGATGCAATTCGATCACTATGAGCAGGTTCCAACTGCGGTGGCCGAAGAAGTAAAAAAGAAATATTCATAAACCTTTTGTGATTGACGGAGAAATCCTATGGCCAAAGAGAAATTCAACCGCGACAAGCCGCATTGCAACATCGGCACGATTGGTCACGTTGACCATGGCAAGACGTCACTGACGGCAGCAATCACGAAGGTGCTTGCTGAGAGCGGTGGTGCAACGTTCATGGCCTATGACATGATTGACAAGGCGCCAGAAGAAAAGGCCCGTGGCATCACGATCAACACTGCCCACGTTGAGTATCAGACCAAGGCCCGCCATTATGCCCATGTGGATTGCCCAGGCCATGCTGACTATGTGAAGAACATGATCACCGGTGCTGCCCAGATGGACGGTGCCATTCTGGTTGTGTCGGCTGCTGACGGCCCAATGCCGCAGACCCGCGAACACATCTTGCTGGCCCGTCAGGTTGGCGTTCCAGCCCTTGTTGTGTTCATGAACAAGGTCGACATGGTAGACGATGCTGAGCTTCTTGATCTCGTTGAAATGGAAGTGCGCGAGCTCTTGACCAGCTACCAGTTCCCCGGCGACACCATTCCAATCACCAAGGGTTCAGCCCTTGCTGCCTTGGAAAACAAGACACCTGCGATTGGCCATGATGCCATTCTGGCTTTGATGAAGACGGTTGATGAATATATCCCTCAGCCTGACCGCCCGATTGACCTGCCATTCCTGATGCCGATTGAAGACGTGTTCTCGATCTCGGGCCGTGGCACGGTTGTCACGGGACGTGTAGAACGTGGCATTGTGAAGGTTGGCGAGGAAGTTGAAATCGTCGGCATTCGCGATACGGTAAAGTCGGTTGTGACCGGCGTTGAGATGTTCCGTAAGCTTCTCGACTCTGGCCAGGCTGGCGACAACATCGGCGCTCTTCTTCGCGGTATTGACCGTGAAGGCGTTGAGCGTGGCCAGGTTCTGTGCAAGCCAGGCTCTGTGAAGCCCCACAAGAAGTTCAAGGCCGAAGCCTATATTCTGACCAAGGAAGAGGGTGGCCGTCATACGCCATTCTTCAACAACTACCGTCCCCAGTTCTACTTCCGTACGACTGACGTGACCGGTGTTGTGACCTTGCCGACGGGCACTGAAATGGTGATGCCCGGCGACAACATCTCGTTTGACGTTGAGCTCATTACGCCGATCGCCATGGAAGAAAAGCTGCGTTTCGCCATCCGCGAAGGCGGTCGTACCGTCGGCGCAGGCGTCGTCGCCTCAATCTCTGAGTAACGGATAAAAAACATGCAACGTCAAAACATTCGTATCCGTCTCAAAGCGTTCGATCATCGCATTCTCGATAATTCGACGCGCGAGATCGTGAACACGGCAAAGCGCACAGGCGCTCAAATCCGTGGTCCGGTTCCGCTTCCGACACGGATCGAGAAATTCACCGTGAACCGTTCACCCCACGTGGATAAGAAGAGCCGCGAACAGTTTGAGATGCGCACCCATCGCCGCCTCTTGGACATCGTGGATCCAACACCCCAAACCGTTGATGCCTTGATGAAGCTTGATCTTGCTTCGGGTGTTGACGTTGAAATCAAGCTCTAACGGGCTTTTCGAGGAGAAGACGATGCGTTCTGGCATCATCGCAAGAAAACTGGGCATGACCCGGATTTACACGGAGGAGGGAGCAGTTGTTCCTGTGACCGTGTTGAAAGTCGACAACGTTCATGTGGTTGCCCACAAGACGGCTGACAAGCATGGCTATACCGCTGTGCAACTCGGTTCCGGCACACCCAAGGTCAAGCGTTTGACCAAGGCTGACCGTGGCCAGTTTGTTGCCGCCAAAGTGGAACCCAAGCGCAAGCTTCAGGAATTCCGCGTCTCGGCTGATGCCGTGATGCCGGTTGGCGCTGAAGTGACGGCTGACCATTTCGTGGCCGGCCAGTTCGTTGACGTAACGGGCACATCCAAGGGCAAAGGTTTCCAGGGCGGTATCAAGCGCTGGAACTTCGGCGGCTTGCGCGCCACACACGGCGTGTCCGTCAGCCATCGTTCGATTGGTTCGACCGGTAACCGCCAGGATCCAGGCAAGGTCTTCAAGAACAAGAAGATGCCAGGCCACATGGGTTCGGAAACCGTGACCACGCAGAATGTTGTTGTGGTTCGCACCGACAAGGAACGTGGCTTGATCCTGCTCAAGGGTTCGGTTCCAGGTTCACAAGGTGGCTGGGTTTCAGTGAGCGATGCCGTGAAGCGCAAGCTTCCCGATGCTGCTCCAAAGCCCGGTGCATTCACCGCTGCTGCCGCAGCTCCGGCGCAAGGTTGAGGGTCTGGTCATGAAGTTTGATGTAAAAACCATTGAAGCGGCAAAAGCCGGCACCCTCGAACTCTCGGATGCGATTTTTGGTCTTGAACCACGCGCCGATATTATTCACCGCGTTGTCCAATGGCAGCTCAACAAGCGCCAGCAGGGCACGCACCAAGCAAAATCGCGCGGCGAAATCAACCGCACGACAGCCAAGCTCGGCAAGCAAAAGGGTGGCGGTACGGCCCGCCACGGTTCGCGCAAGTCTGGTATTTTTGTAGGCGGCGGCAAGGCCTTTGGTCCACGTTTCCGCAGCCATGAAACATCGTTGAACAAGAAGGTTCGCGCCTTGGGTCTGCGTCATGCGCTTTCAACCAAGGTTAAGTCTTCTGAACTCATCATCCTCGACAAGGCAGAATTGAAAATTGCCAAGACCAAGGATGTAAAAGTTCTGTTCGACAAACTGGGCCTGGTCAACGCTCTGATCATTGATGGTGCAACCGTCAATGAGGGTTTTGCCAAGGCTGCCCGCAACGTGCACAACATTGATGTGCTGCCGGTTCAGGGCATCAACGTCTATGACATTCTGCGCCGCAAGAACCTGGTTCTGACCAAGGCCGCCGTGGAAGCGCTGGAGGCACGATTTAAATGAGCAAGGAACATTATTACGCAATCATCCACAGCCCTTCGATTACCGAAAAAGGCTCGATGATTTTGGCAACCAACACCCACGTGTTCAACGTTGCCAACCGCGCCACCAAGCCACAGATCAAGGCCGCCATTGAAGGCCTGTTCGGTGTCAAGGTGAAAGCCGTGAATACGCTTCTCCGCAAGGGCAAGCTCAAGCGCTTCAAGGGCCGTCCGGCTCTTCTGGCAGATTCGAAAAAAGCTTACGTGACGTTGGCCGATGGCGAACGTCTCGATGTGACGACGGGACTGTGAGCAGATCATGGCACTGAAAACATTTAACCCAACAAGCGCCGGCCGCCGCCACCTCATTCAGGTTGACCGCAGCCATCTCTACAAGGGTAAGCCGGTCAAGACCTTGGTCGAAGGCCAGAACAAATCAGGTGGTCGTGGCAACACGGGCCGTATTACCTCACGCCGCATTGGTGGTGGTCACAAGACTGCTTATCGCCTGATCGATTTCAAGCGCACCAAGCACGACATGCCAGCCGTTGTGGAACGTCTGGAATACGATCCAAACCGCACCGGCTTCATCGCCCTGATCAAGTATCAGGACGGCACACTGTCCTACATCCTGGCGCCACAGCGTTTGGGTGTTGGTGACACGGTGATCTCGTCCAAGCAGACCGACGTGAAGCCTGGCAATGCCATGGAAATCGGTTCGGTTCCTGTTGGCACCATTGTGCACAACGTTGAAACCAAGCCCGGTGCTGGTGGCTCGCTCGCCCGCGCTGCAGGCACATACGCCATGGTTGCTGGCCGTGATGGTGGCTTTGTCATCATCCGCCTGAAGTCTGGCGAAACCCGCCTTGTTCCCGCAAACGCCATGGCTTCGGTCGGCGCTGTGTCGAACCAGGATCATATCAACGAAGTGATCGGGAAAGCCGGTCGCGCACGTTGGAAGGGTGCCCGTTCTGTATCACGCGGTATTGCCCGTAACCCGGTTGACCATCCAAACGGTGGTCGTACCAACGGTGGTAAGCACTGGTCCACACCATGGGGCAAGCCAACCAAGGGCTACAAGACACGTACCAACAAATCGACGTCCAAATTTATCGTGCGCTCGCGTCACGATCGCAAGAAATCGCAGTAGAGGTGACCCAGTGACACGCTCAGTCTGGAAAGGCCCGTTTGTAGACGGGTACATGTTGAAGAAGGTCGAAGCCGCCCGTGGGCAGCGCAACGCCGCAATCAAGACGTGGAGCCGCCGCTCCACCATCATCCCGCAGTTTGTGGGCCTGACGTTCCAGGTTCACAACGGCAACAAATTTATTCCCGTTCACGTTTCGGAAGAAATGGTCGGCCACAAGCTTGGTGAATTCGCTCCGACGCGCACCTTCAAGGCCCACTCTGCTTCCGACAAGAAGGCGGCAGCGAAGTAACATGAGCAAGCCAAAAACAAAGCGCGCCCTGGGCGACAACGAGGCAAAGGCGATCACCCGTTCGATCCGCATTTCCCCTCGCAAGCTGAACGAAATCGTGACCGAAATTCGCGGTCTCGGTGTCAACAAGGCTCTGGCCCATCTGCAGTTCTCGCGTCGTCGCATCGCGATTGATGTGAAGAAGACCCTGCAATCAGCCATCGCCAATGCTGAAAACAACCACGCGCTCGACATCAACGATCTCGTCGTTGCCGAAGCCTGGGTTGGCAAGAACCTGGTGATGAAGCGCTGGATGCCTGATGCCCGCGGTCGCGTTGGCCACATCAAGAAGTATTTCAGCGAACTGACGATTATCGTTCGTCAAAACAAAGAGGCTGCATAATGGGTCAGAAAGTCAATCCGATCGGTCTGCGCCTTGGCATCAACCGCACATGGGATTCACGCTGGTTCGCCAATTCGCGTGAGTTCGGCAAGTTGCTGCATGAAGACGTGAAGATCCGCGCCTACCTGAACAAGGAATTGAAGCAGGCTGGCATTTCGAAGATCTTGATCGAACGTCCTCACAAGAAGTGCCGTGTTACGATTTACTCCGCCCGTCCAGGCGTGGTCATCGGCAAGAAGGGCGCTGACATTGAGAAGCTGAAGAAGAAGGTCGCTGAATTGACCGGCTCGGAAGTTCACCTCAACATCAACGAAGTTCGTAAACCCGAAGTTGACGCAACGCTCGTTGCCGACAACATCGCGCAGCAGCTTGAACGCCGCGTGGCTTTCCGTCGTGCCATGAAGCGCGCCGTGCAGTCGGCCCAGCGTCTCGGTGCCGAAGGTATCAAGATCACCTGCTCAGGCCGTCTTGGTGGTGCTGAAATCGCCCGTGTGGAATGGTATCGCGAAGGTCGCGTTCCGCTGCACACGATGCGCGCCGACATCGACTACGGTGTTGCAACAGCCCACACGGCTTACGGCACCAACGGTGTGAAGGTTTGGATTTTCAAGGGCGAGATCATGGAACATGATCCAATGGCCCAAGACAAGCGCATGAACGAAGCACAGGAAGGCCAATCCAGCCGTCCGCCGCGTCGTGAAGCTGCTAACGCTTAAAGCTGAATGAGATAAATCATGCTGCAACCGAAAAAGACTAAGTATCGCAAAGCCCACAAGGGCCGCATTCACGGCAAGAGCACAAGCTGCAACACGCTTGACTTTGGTGCCTTCGGCCTGAAAGCCCTCGAGCCAGATCGTCTGACCGCGCGTCAGATCGAAGCGGCCCGTCGCGCGCTTGCCCGTGGCATGAAGCGTGCTGGCCGCGTGTGGATCCGTGTGTTCCCTGACGTGCCTGTTTCCAAAAAGCCAGCCGAAGTCCGCATGGGTTCCGGCAAGGGTTCAACTGAATATTGGGCAGCTCGTGTGAAGCCAGGTCGCGTGATTTTTGAAGTGGACGGCATCAGCCGCGCCATTGCCGAGGAATCGCTGCGCCTTGCCGCCGCCAAGCTGCCAATCAAGACGCGCTTTGTGGCTCGTCTGGGCGAAGCATAAGGGAGCTTGCATGATGAAAATGACTGATGTTCGCGCCCTCACCAAAGACCAGGTGAAAGACGAAATCCTGAAGCTCAGGAAGGAGCAGCTTAACCTGCGCTTCCAGTCCGCTTCGGGCCAATTGGAAAAACCCTCGCGCATCCGCCAGATCCGCCGTGACATTGCCCGTCTCAAGACGACGCAAACGGCATCTGCTGCGAAAACCGCGAAGTAGGAGCTGGATTATGCCAAAACGCGTTTTGCAAGGTGTCGTGGTGTCGGACAAGAACGACAAGACCATTGTGGTGAAGGTGGAACGCCGCCTTTTGCACCCGGTGTTCAAGAAGACCGTGCGCCTGTCAAAGAAATATCATGCCCATGACGAAAAGAATGAAGCCAAGATTGGTGAAGTTGTGCGCATCGAAGAAACCCGTCCCCTGTCAAAGCTGAAGCGCTGGGCGTTTGTCAGCAAAGTTGACGCGGCGAAGGCATAAGGCAGAACAACCATGATTCAACAAGAAACCAATCTCGACGTTGCCGACAATTCCGGCGCCCGTCGTGTCCAGTGCATCAAGGTGCTGGGCGGCTCGAAGCGCCGCTACGCCACCGTCGGTGACATTATCGTTGTGTCGGTCAAGGAAGCCATTCCACGCGGTCGCGTGAAGAAGGGTTCCGTGATGAAGGCCATCGTTGTGCGTGTTGCGAAGGATCTCCGTCGCGCTGATGGCTCGTCCATCCGCTTCGACCGTAACGCCGCTGTTCTGATCAACGCCCAAGGCGAACCCGTGGGCACGCGTATTTTCGGACCGGTTCCTCGCGAGCTTCGTGGGCGCAACCAGATGAAGATCATTTCTTTGGCACCGGAGGTGCTGTGATGCCAGTCAAGTTCAAAATCAAGAAGGGCGACAAGGTTGTCGTCATCGCCGGCAAGGACAAGGGTAAGCAGGGCGACGTTCTGCAGATCATCACCGATGAAAATCGTGCCGTGGTCGCAGGCATCAATGTTGCCAAGCGCCACACCAAGGCCCAGGGCGCAAATGAAGGCGGCATCATCGACAAGAACATGCCGATTCATATTTCAAATCTGGCGCTGCGCGATCCCAAGGATGGCAAGCCCACACGTGTAGGTTACAAGACGCTTGACGGCGGCAAAAAAGTCCGCGTTGCCAAGCGCAGTGGAGTGAATATCGATGGCTGAGGAAGACAAGAAGGCTAAGGCGCCTGCTGCTGCCGCCAAACCTGCAAAGGTTAAGGCTGCAAAGAAGGGCGAAGGCGAGCAGGGTGCTGTTGCTGATGCAAACGCCGGTCTGGAAAAGGGCTATGTGGCCCGCCTCCAGAAGGAATATGCTGACGTCATTCGCCCCGCGATGATCAAGCAGTTCGGCTATACCAACGTCATGCAGGTTCCGCGCATCACCAAGATCGTGCTGAACATGGGTGTTGGCGAAGCCACGCAAGATTCAAAGCTGGTCACGGTTGCTGCAAGCGAACTGCAGAAGATCGCCGGCCAGAAGGTCGTGATCACCAAGTCGAAGAAGGCCATCGCGCAATTCAAGATCCGCGAAAACCTGGCAATCGGCGCAAAGGTGACGCTGCGCAAGACACGTATGTATGAATTCCTCGATCGTCTGATCACCGTGGCCCTGCCACGCGTGCGCGACTTCCGCGGGCTGACCGAACGTTCCTTTGATGGCAATGGCAACTATGCCATGGGCATCAAAGAACACCTGATTTTCCCGGAAATCGATTACGACAAGATCGACCGTATTTGGGGCCTTGACGTTGTGGTTTGCACCACCGCCAAAACCGACGCGGAAGCGTTGGCCCTTCTCGAAGCATTCAATTTCCCCTTCCGCAAAAGCCAGCGCAAGCAGGCCGCGTGAGAAAAGGATAGAACATGGCAAAGACAAGCTCAATCAACCGGAACGACAAGCGCAGGGCTCTCTCCAAGCGTTTTGATTCCAAGCGCAAGCGCCTCAAGGCAATTGTGATGAAGAAAGACACGTCGATGGAAGAGCGCTTCAAAGCCGCTCTGACACTGGCCGAAATGCCGCGCAACTCGGCCAAGAACCGCATTCGCAACCGTTGCGAATTGACCGGTCGTCCGCGTTCGGTTTATCGCAAGTTGAGACTCTCGCGTATTGCTCTTCGTGAAATGGCCAACTCGGGATTGATTCCGGGCATGGTCAAGTCAAGCTGGTAAGGGAAAAAGATTATGAACATCAATGATCCCATCAGCGATCTTTTGACCCGCATCAGGAACGCCCACATGCGTTCGAAGAACAAGGTTTCCGTGCCCTCATCCAAAATGCGCGAACGCGTTTTGGAAGTATTGCACAAGGAAGGTTACATTCGCGGCTTCGCCACCATTGAAAAGGATGGCAAGTCTGAAATCGAAGTCGAGTTGAAGTACTTTGACGGCCAACCGGTCATCAAGGAAATCAACCGCGTTTCCAAGCCCGGCCGTCGCGTTTATGCGTCGGTTGACGCACTGCCCTCCGTGTTCAACGGCCTCGGCATTTCCATCCTCTCCACGCCCAAGGGCGTGATGTCGGACCAGGAAGCCCGTGCCCAGAACGTCGGTGGCGAAGTGCTCTGCACGGTATTCTGAGGTCATCATGTCACGTATTGGAAAAAAATCAGTAGCGGTTCCGGCAGGCGTCACGGCCTCGATCAATGGTCAGTCCGTGTCGGTGAAAGGCCCCAAGGGCGAACTCAAGCTCGTCTTGAACGAGCAAGTGCTCGTCAAGATGGAAGAGGGTGCCATCAAGGTCGATCCGAAGGACCAGACCAAACTGGCCCGTTCCTCCTGGGGCATGTCGCGCACCTTGGTGCAGAACATGGTCAAGGGTGTCACCGACGGCTTCTCGAAGTCGCTTGAAATCAACGGCGTGGGTTACCGCGCTGCGTTGAACGGCAAGGTTCTCCAGCTCAATCTTGGCTATAGCCATGATGTGAACTATGCAGTTCCCGTCGGCATTGAAATCAAGGTGCCAAAGCCCACGGAAATCGTGATCTCGGGCATTGACAAGCAGCGCGTCGGCCAGGTGGCCGCCGAAATCCGCGAATATCGCGGCCCAGAACCCTATAAGGGCAAGGGCGTGAAATACGCAGGCGAAACAATCTTCCGCAAGGAAGGCAAGAAGAAGTAACGGAAATGGCAAACAACGCATCAGCGATCACACTTCGCAAGGCCCGTGTCCGCAAGGCATTGGCCCGTCGCGAAAACGGCCGGCCCCGCCTTTCGGTGTTCCGTTCGTCAAAGAACATTTATGCCCAGATCATCGACGACGCACATGGCCGCACAGTGGCCGCCGCATCGACTTTGGAAGAGGGCTTCATCACCACCAAGAAGACCGGAGCCGACAAGGCTGCCGCTTCTGCGATCGGCAAGTTGATTGCCGAACGGGCAATCAAGGCCGGCATCAAGGATGTCGTGTTTGATCGCGGCGGTTACATTTACCACGGGCGTGTCAAGGCTTTGGCCGATGCTGCGCGCGAGGGTGGACTTTCATTTTAATTCTTTCAGGACGACAGGCGTAGCAAATGGCTAAAGAACGTGCCGAACGCGGTGAACGCAAAGACAATCGTGAAGATCGCGACAGCGAATTCATCGATAAGCTCGTCCACATCAATCGTGTGGCGAAGGTTGTGAAGGGCGGTAAGCGCTTCGGCTTTGCAGCTCTGGTAGTTGTGGGTGACCAAAAAGGTCGCGTTGGCTTTGGCCACGGCAAGGCACGCGAAGTGCCGGAAGCTGTGCGTAAAGCCACCGAAGGTGCCAAGCGTGGTTTGATCCGCGTTCCGCTCCGCGAAGGCCGCACGCTGCACCATGACGTGAATGGTCGTTGGGGTGCTGGCAAGGTTGTGCTGCGTACGGCTCCGGCTGGTACGGGCGTTATCGCCGGTGGTCCAATGCGCGCTGTATTCGAATCCGTAGGCATGGCCGACGTTGTCGCCAAGTCGACAGGCTCATCCAACCCTTACAACATGGTTCGCGCCACGTTTGAAGCGTTGAAGAAGCAGGCTTCGCCGCGCTCCGTGGCTTCACGCCGCGGTAAGAAGGTAAGCGAAATTTTGAAGAACCGCTCCAGCGAAGTTGTGGCGGACTGATAGGAACTGATGATCATGGCAAAATCCAAGGCCGAAAACGCCAAGACCGTGACGCTGGAGCAGGTTGCAAGCCCCCAGCGTCGTCCAGCCGAACAGCGCGCCACTCTGGTGGGCTTGGGGCTGAACCGCATTCGCAAGCAGTCAACTCTGGTTGATACGCCATCCGTTCGCGGCATGATTGCCAAGGTCGCCCACCTTATCCGCGTGGTCGAGTAATTCGAGGGATTTGAACGATGAAACTGAATGAAATTGCCGATAATCCAGGCGCCCGCAAGACCCGCAAGCGCGTTGGTCGTGGGCTTGGTTCTGGTCTGGGCAAAACTGCCGGTCGCGGCGGTAAAGGCCAGACTGCGCGTAAGGGCGGCGCCAAGGCAGGCTTCGAAGGCGGCCAGATGCCAATCTATCGTCGTCTGCCTAAGCGCGGCTTCAACAAGCCGAACCAGGTTGACTATAACGCCGTAAACCTTGCTCGAATTGCAACGGCTGTTGCTGCCAAGAAGCTTGATGCGAAGGCTGCAATCACAGTTGAAGGCCTGTTGGCTGCTGGCGTGATTTCAAAGCTCGCGCCTGTGCGGCTGATCGGCACTGCCGATATCAAGGCTGCATTGAATTTTGAAGTATTCTACGCGTCAAAGGGTGCCATCGCCGCTGTCGAAAAGGCTGGCGGTTCGGTGAAGGTTTTGCGCCCTGTGGAAGAAGTTAAAAAGCACGGTTGATGGTTACCGTTGGGCTTCCCATATAGGGAAATCCAACGGATTTTGAGGACGGACCATGGCATCAGCAGCTGAACAACTTGCAGCCAATATTAATTTCAGTTCGCTGACCAAGTCGGAAGACTTGAAGAACCGGCTGTGGTTCACGCTTGGCGCGTTGATCATCTATCGTCTCGGCTCCTACATTCCAATTCCGGGAATTGATACCGCTGAAGTTGCCAAGTTTGCCGCCCAGAACGCTGGCGGCATTTTGGGTTGGGTGAACGGCATGGCTGGTGGCGCCCTTGGCCGCTTGGCAATTTTCGCTCTCAACATCATGCCTTATATTTCGGCCTCAATCATCATGCAGTTGATGACCACGGTTTCGCCGCGTCTTGAAGCCCTCAAGAAAGAGGGTGAATCGGGCCGCAAGAAGATCAACCAATACACCCGCTACGGAACTGTTATTCTGGCGGCCTTGCAAGCTTACGGTATTGCCGTGGGCCTTCAGGCGCAAGGCCAAATGGTTATTGACCCGGGTCCGTTCTTCGTGGCCTCCACCGTCATCACGCTGACGGGCGGCACCGTATTCCTGATGTGGCTGGGTGAGCAGATTACCGCCCGCGGCATCGGCAACGGCACGTCGTTGATCATTTTCTCAGGCATTGTCGCCAACTTGCCCACAGGCGTGGCATCGTTGCTGGAGCTTGGCCGCTTGGGAAAACTGTCGCCCTTCCTCATCATGGGTATTCTGGTTCTGGCCTTGGCCGTTGTAGCCTTCATCGTATTCTTTGAACGCGCCCAACGCCGTCTTCTCATCCAATACCCAAAGCGCCAGGTTGGCATGCGTGTGGCTCAGGCGGAAAGTTCGCATCTGCCGTTGAAGCTCAATACATCGGGCGTCATTCCGCCGATTTTCGCATCCTCGCTGTTGTTGCTGCCGCTGACGGTTGCCAACTTCTCGGCAGGCAAGGGGCCGACCTGGCTCAATGAAATCACTGCCATGCTGGGTCACGGAAAGCCTTTATTCCTGTTCCTCTATGCGGCATTGATCGTGTTCTTCTGCTTCTTCTATACGTCGATCATGTTCAACCCGAAGGAAACTTCCGAGAACTTGCAAAAGTCTGGTGGCTTCATTCTTGGTGTTCGTCCTGGTGCGCAGACCGCCGATTATATCGACCGGATTTTGACGCGCATCACGGTGATCGGTGCCGCTTATATTGTGGTCATCTGCCTCATTCCAGAAATGCTGGTGGGCTACTCAGGTATCCCGTTCTATTTCGGCGGCACAAGCTTGATGATCGTCGTCACCGTTACGCTTGATACCGTGTCCCAGATCCAGGGTCATCTGATGTCACAGCAGTACGAAAAGTTGATGAAGAAGACCAGTCTGCGCGGAAGTAGGCGATGAATCTGATTCTGCTTGGACCCCCAGGAGCCGGCAAAGGCACGCAAGCCAAAATTCTCGAAGAGAACCATGGGCTGAAGCAACTCTCCACCGGAGATATGCTGCGTGC
>JBDSTO010000030.1:0-6592 GCA_039928255.1 Aestuariivirga sp.
GCCGTTGTCTTTTTCAGGTTCGATCTTGGCGGGCGAATAGCTCATGGCGTTGCTCCTGTCGGCTTGATGTTCACTTGGGTTTGTTTGAGAAGATCGGCCACACCAGAAGCGCGGGTCCAACCGGGAACCTCCGCCGCAAGATTGGTGCCGCCACTGCGTCGTCCATATTTCAAGAGTTCAGATTCAAAACTGGTCAGCGCTGCCGAACGGGCCTTTGCCGGCACAGCAATCACCACCGATGACGCAAGGGTTTCAACCGACTCACCAGACTTTATCAGGTTTGGCGCATCATCACTGCTGAGTAATGCGGGCTGATAGATCGATGCGATTTGTGGAATGGCGCTCATGGGCAAAACATGAAATTGCCCGGCTGGTAAACTGGCCAGGGCAGGGGTGTTGCCCAGCACGAGAGCCGCATCAGCACGACCTCCAGCCAAGGCCCTCAAACCATCTGGGCCTGACAGGGGTACCCGCAAAAATGAAATACCAGCGGCTCCCAATATCAATTCGCCTGTTGCAAACGTTGCGCTGGTGGCCGGGCCCGTTGCAACCCTCTTGCCCGAAAGATCATTCAAAGTTGAAATGTCCTGGCGCGCGACCAGATAAATGGGAAGGCTGCCAAGCCGTGCTACAAAATTCAGCCCGTCAGAGTTGGCGAGCTTTTGCGAGCGCCTGTAGGCTGGAATGTCGGACGGCAGAATGACAGCGCCAATATCGCTGTAAGTAGCCATCACTTGAGGTGCGGAAACAGCGCCATCACCAAATACGGGAAAGATTCGCAGATTGCTTTCATGGTCAAGCTCGGTTGCAATTTGCCGCGCTTGGGTCATGAACATGTCTTCGGGCACCAACAGGCGAAATCCGGTTTCGGCTTCAGCGCGCGGAGTAAAAGCCAATGCACCCGCAGCCAGCGCAACGCAAAGGCCGGACAAAAAATGTCTCATGCCAAATTCCCCTCTTGGGCGCCGACCCAAGTTAAACATTCCGAAAGGATTGTGGCGGAGCGGGGGCGGAAACAAGGTGATGTTTGGGTTTTGCACCAAGCCGACAAGCCCGCTAATTTGATTAAAAATGAGGGTTCTTCAATGCCTGCAATCGCGACGGCAAAATCAAAGATCAGAGGCCGAAAACTAAAGCTGGTTCTGCCTGAGGGTGGTGACGAGCGCATCCGCGCGGCTGCGTCACAGCTGGAGCAAGAGGATCTCGCACAACCGATTTTGTTTGCGCCAGACGTCCCCCCGCCCACGAGAGAGCAGATTGAAATTATTCTAACGCGCCGCTCGAAGATGAATGCTGCCATGGCAACAAAGCTTTTGAGCAGGCCCCTTTATGCTGCCGCATCCATGGTTGCCACGGGTGAGGCCGACGCGATGCTGGCGGGTGCAGTGAATTCAACCGCCCATGTGATTGAGGCGGCCTTGATGACCATCGGCCTGCAGCCCGGTATGGAAACGCCATCGAGCTTTTTCCTGATGCAATGGCCCAACAAGATTTTGATTTTTGCAGATTGCGCCGTGAATGTGCAGCCGACATCTGCTGAACTCGCTGACATCGCCATCGCCACGGCGAAGACTGCGCAGAGCATTTTGGACGCAACCCCCAGAATTGCGATGTTGTCATTTTCAACCAAGGGCAGCGGCAAGCACGCTGACGCTGATAAAGTGATCGAAGCCCTGGCCTTGGTCCGCCAGCGTGCGCCCCATTTATTGATCGACGGTGAATTGCAGGGCGATGCAGCCGTGGTGCCCGCTGTTGCCGCGCGCAAGGTGAAGGGCGAAAGCGAGGTAGCAGGCCAGGCGAATGTGCTCATTTTCCCCGATTTGGATGCGGGCAACATCTGTTACAAATTGGTGGAACGCTTGGGCGGCGCACAAGCCATTGGCCCGATCTTGCAGGGATTTAATAGACCGGTGTCTGATTTGTCACGGGGCGCATCGGTGGACGATATCGTGAATACGGCCGCCTTGCTCCTGTCAACGGCCCTGTAGTCCAATCGTCATAACTGGCAGCTTGCTTTTGCTTTTGCCTCTGGCCATATCACCGCCATGGCAAGCAATTTGACACGGCATGTGACCATACCCGTCCAGGTCGGCGCGGTGAGCGTTGGCGGCGGCGCACCCATCGTGGTGCAATCCATGACCAATACGGACACTGCCGATGCGCAAGGTACCGCACTGCAAGTGGCGGAACTTTCCCGCGCCGGATCGGAACTTGTTCGCATCACGGTGGACCGCGAAGAATCGGCCATGGCAGTTCCCCATATCCGCGACAAGCTGGACAAGATGGGCGTCAGCGTCCCGCTCGTTGGCGATTTTCATTACAATGGCCACACACTTCTGACGAATTATCCCGCCTGTGCTGAAGCGCTTGCAAAATATCGCATCAATCCCGGCAATGTGGGCTTCAAGGAAAAGAAAGACCGCAACTTCGCTTCCATGATCGACGTGGCCTTGAAGTTTGACCGGCCCGTTCGCATTGGCGTGAACTGGGGATCGCTCGACCAGGCCATGCTGGCAAGCTTGATGGATGAGAACGCCAAGTCGGCTAACCCCATGCCAGCCCGCGCTGTGATGCATGAGGCGATTGTGCGCTCTGGCATTGAATCAGCGCTCGCCGCAGAAGAGCAGGGGCTTTCGCGCAACAAGATCATCATCTCGGCCAAATGTTCCGAGGTGCAGGATTTGATCGCGGTGTACCAGATGCTGGCCGCGCGCACGGACCATGCCTTGCATCTTGGCCTCACGGAAGCGGGAATGGGGTCCAAGGGCATCGTTGCGTCAACGGCCGCCATTGCCGTTTTGCTGCAACAGGGCATCGGCGACACCATTCGCATTTCATTGACGCCGGAACCGGGCGGGGATCGCACGCGCGAAGTGATCGTCGCCCAGGAAATTTTGCAGACCATGGGCCTTCGCGCCTTTGCGCCCATGGTGATTGCCTGCCCGGGTTGTGGGCGCACCACCTCGACTGTGTTTCAGGAGTTGGCGCAGAGCATTCAACTTTATGTCCGCGCCCGCATGCCGGAGTGGCGCGTATCCTATCCGGGATTTGAAAACCTGTCGCTTGCCGTGATGGGCTGTATCGTGAATGGCCCGGGCGAATCGAAACATGCCGACATCGGCATCTCACTGCCGGGCACGGGAGAGATTCCCGTGGCACCTGTCTATGTTGATGGCAAGAAAGTGAACACGTTGCGCGGTGATGACATCGCCATCCAGTTCCAGAACATTGTTGAGGACTATGTTAGAAACCGTTGGGGACACTGAATTCAAATTCCCCATGAGGGTGGGGTCATTCCTGAAGCAGGCAGACAAGCATCTGCGCCGGGGAGATATCTTGTTGTCTAGGAGCCCAACGCCCGCATCGCGCATGATACGCATTCTGTCGGGCAGCACCTTCAGCCATGCGGCGATGATTTTTTTGGTACCGCAGAAGCAAGAGGGTTTTGAGAGCACGTTTGTGATTGAGAGCCTGTTTCGTGGCGTGGGCATTGCCTCGCTCGACGCTTATGTGAGTGGGCGACATGCCATCGAAGAAGTGGCTGTGATGCGCCTTGAGGGCAAGAACTTCACCCAGAGTTTTTTCAAATTGACGCGCGGGCTGTTGCTCAATGAACTGAACAAACCATATGACTATCACCGCCTGTTCCTGATCGGTCTCAATGTTCTCTTTGGATTGCATCTGGCTGCAAGGCGCGTGCGGCGCAAGGTTGCCGTCGTCAAGCGCTGGATGCCGCGCCAGTTCATCTGCAGCGGTTTCATTCAATATGGGCTCTATCAGGCTGCTGAACAAAAAGGCTTGGACACGGCCACGGTCATTCTAAAGAACGGCCAGATTGATCCGACGGCTGATGAAATGTTGGCGGTCACCCCTGAAGACCTGCTGACTTCCGAGAAATTGACCTGCCGCTTTGTCATCCGCCGGGGCTGGGTTTACAGTTCGGAAACACCGGAAGAAGTCAAACTGCTCATTTCTGGCGCGAAACAATAAATCTCGCCGCCTCGGCCAAGTTCTCGCCCTTTGCTCCATAGGCTTTGACACTGGCAATCGCCTGTTCGACCAGCCGTGCGGCCTCGGCCTTGGCACCTTCAAGCCCGAGGAAACTTACGAAAGTAGCCTTGCCCTTGGCGCCGTCTTTTTGCGTCGCTTTTCCCAAAGCCTCTGGCGTTGATTCAATATCGAGGATGTCATCGGCAATCTGGAACGCGAGACCAATGTGATCGGCATAGGCTTTGAGCGGGGCTGGATCGGCTCCTCCCATGAGGGCGCCAGCGGTGCAGGCAAACTCAAACAAGGCGCCGGTTTTCATGCGCTGCATGGCCGAGATTTCAGCGAGGGAGGAAAAATTCCTGGTCTCGGCTTCAATGTCGCGCATCTGTCCGCCCACCATGCCTTGCGGGCCAGATGCCTTAGCCAGTGCCAAAATCACTGAAGATGATTCATTGGCCTGCGCCAAAATTTCGAAGGCGAAGGTGAGAAGCGCATCGCCCGCCAGAATGGCGGTTGCCTCATCAAATTTCCGGTGCAGCGTTGGAAGGCCACGCCGCAGATCATCATTATCCATGGCGGGCAAATCATCATGCACCAGCGAATAGCAATGCACGCATTCCAAAGCGCAGGCCACATCAAGGGCGCGGGCCTCAGAGACATCAAACAGTCTCGCACTTTCCAATACGAAATAGGGGCGTAGGCGCTTGCCCTGTCCCATGGCCGCATAACGCATGGCAGCCCGTAAAACATCGCCTGGCAATTCCGGAAGCAAGACCCCAAGACGTGCTTCAACCCGCGCCTGAGCCTCGGTTAAGCTATTGTGAAAGTTTGATAACAGGGCCTGTGTCAATCCGATTTTCCTGTGCTAGACCTTCGCTGTAACCGTAACGGCAACGAAACTCAACTGATGCAACCTGGCAGGCGTGAGAGGCTGAATGAGTTCTGGCGCGCCCGCCAGCGCTGGCAGCAATGGGTGATCGGCGTGCTGTTGGCAATGCTGCTGTGGCCCCTGGCGATGACCTTTGTTTATGCCGTGGTGCCACCGCCATTCAGCAATGTGATGTTGACCCGTCTGTTCAGCGGAAATGGCCTGCACAAACAATGGATGCCGCTCGATAAAATGTCGCCTTGGCTGGCCCGCGCCGTGGTGTCTTCCGAAGACCAGCGGTTCTGCGTTCATCATGGTGTGGATTGGGTCGAATTCGCCGATGCCGTGGGCGACCCTGTAAGTGCAGGCGAAGCGCCAACGCGCGGTGCTTCAACAATCTCAATGCAGACGGCCAAGAACCTGTTTTTATGGGATGGCCATTCTTTCGTTCGCAAAGTTCTGGAATTGCCGCTGTCCTACTACATGGATTTTATCTGGACCAAGCATCGGATGCTGGAGGTCTATCTCAACATCGCTGAATGGGCACCCGGCGTTTACGGTGCTGAAGCTGCGGCTCAACTTCACTTCCACAAGTCCGCCGCACAGTTAACCAGACGTGAAGCGGCTTTACTGGCGGCGGTTCTGCCCAACCCGATCAAGCGTCAGGCGGGCAAACCCTCGCGGCAGGTGAGCTTGGTCGCCTCGCGCATTCAAATCCGCATGTCGGCAATTGACGCCTATCTCACTTGTATCCACTGAAAATTATGTCTATAAGCCCCGCAACTGTGGCTGGCATCGTGCCGTGCCCTAAAAGAATCATTGTTTTACAGAGGTTTAGAAATGGCTGTTCCACGCAAGAAAATGACCAAGAGCCGCATTGGCATGCGCCGTTCCGGCCAGAAGATGCAAACTGTAACTTGGATCGAAGACAAGAAGTCGGGCGAACTGCGCCGTCCACACCATGTTGACCTGAAGACCGGCATGTATCGTGGCCGTCAGGTTCTCGATGTGAAGGCCGAAGCTTAATCACTTCGCCATTCGAGTTTGAAACGGCCCCTTTCAGGGGCCGTTTCCTTTTAACCATGTCTCTTAGCTTGATGTTGGGCCTCACACCTTTATTTTGGCAAGGTGGGATGCTTGAGAGATGTTGAAACAGCCGACCCAGGATTTGCGTTATGTGGCCGAGGGTGAAAACGCCTCGGGCCTGAATGCTGCTTGGGCGGACTTGCGAAAACGCAGCGCGGATGCGGCCCCAGGCTCCGGCCCCGAACTTGTGATGCCCTTTCTCGGTAAGGCCAACGTGGCCAGCGTCTATGCGCAGGGGCAGCTGCTGCTGGCTGTTCCGCTGCTGAAGGGCAGGGCCTTCGATCAGAGCTATCATTCGCAGATCACCGATTGTGGACTTTGCCATGCCGACAGGTTGAATGGCCCTGCGGCTGTGTCGCTGCTTTTGTCCAAGCGCGGAAAGCCAATTCTGCTCAAGGCCATTCCCGCGCAATCACACTTGCTTGCCATGTTCGAAAGTGCTGGCGCTCATGTGGCCGTGCTGAAAACCTGGCAGAGGGCGAGCCTGTCGGTGAAAGGCAGTTTCGAGGATTGGCTCAACGGGAATTTCGAGACCAAGCGCCGCAAGGAGTTCAAGCGCCTTCGAAATCGTTTGGGTGAGCAGGGCGCACTGAAATTCCTATCGTTGAACCGAACCGATGATGCAGGCACTTTCATCGAGGAGTTCTT
>JBDSTO010000031.1:0-3643 GCA_039928255.1 Aestuariivirga sp.
GCATCATTTATATGCAGGTCACGCGCGGTGTCGCCGACCGGATGTTCAATTTTCCAAAAGAGATCAAATCCTCGCTGGTGGCTTTTCCACAATTCATGGCGCTGGTCGACAACCCCAATGCCCGCACTGGTGTGAAGATCGTAACGACGCCTGACCTGCGCTGGGCGCGGCGCGACATCAAAACAATCATGTTGCTGGCCCCGGTTCTGGGGAAACAGGAAGCGTACGAAAAAGGGGCCGCCGAAGCCTGGATGGTGGAGGATGGCAAGGTGACGGAAGGGACATCATCCAACGCCTATATCGTGAAGAACAACACCATCATCACCAGGCCGCTCTCGAACAGCATTCTTGGTGGTTGCACAAGGAAAGCCTTGTTCCGTCTTGCAGCAGAACATGGCGTGAAAATCGAAGAGCGCCTGTTCACGCCGGAGGAAGCTTACGAAGCGGATGAAGCATTTTTGTCTTCAGCTTCGCAATTCGTGATGCCGATTGTGGAAATTGACGGCAAACGCATCGGCGGCGGCCAGCCCGGGCCAGTTGTGCGCAAACTGCGTGAGCTATTTTTAGAAGAAGCACAGAAATGAAGGAGGCTCAGATGTTCATTCGTTTAAGCTTAAGTGTTTTGGCAACGCTGGCCCTGCCCCTGGCGGCCAACGCCGCAAACTGCACTGCACCAAATTCCATTGTCAAAGTCACCAATTCCAAATTGGGTCCATGGGAGTTTGTTGATTTCTATGTGAAGGCACCCGTGACGGCCTCAACTTCGGTCACCGCCCCAATGGGTCCAAATTTCACCGAAGACGCAAGCGGCAATCCCATCATCGTTCCCGGAAACCGTTGGACGGAAGTCACCTTCAACTCAGTGGATTGGATGTGCTCAACGCCGACCCTGCTCAACCTGCCCAAACCAATCGTCAAATCCATCAAGCAAATTGGCCGCTTCGAAGGAACAGTGAGCTATGTGATCGGCCGCAAAGGCCACCATTTCATGGGAAGCAGCTGGACCACAATCGGGGCATTGAAACGCCTGCGCCTGAAATACTTCTGACTCCAAAACCCACTCTAAACTAATATTTAGCGCCCTTCCTTGGCGGAATAGCAATCCTGTGCTTTAGAGGGCGGACGCGCAAACCAAGGACCAGCCATGCCCGCAACACCTGTTCTCGATGTCATCACCATGGGGCGTTGCTCGGTTGATCTTTACGGACAGCAGATTGGCTCGCGCCTTGAAGACATTGCTTCCTTTGCAAAATCCGTTGGTGGCTCTCCAACCAACATTGCCATTGGCACAGCGCGCCTCGGATTGAAGTCAGGCCTCATCACCCGCGTGGGCGATGAACAGATGGGCCGCTTTGTCAAAGAGCAACTGACGCGCGAAGGCGTTTCAACAACAGGTGTCGTGACTGATCCCACGCGCCTCACGGCGCTGGTGTTGCTCGCGGTTGAATCTGACAAATCCTTCCCGCTGATTTTCTATCGCGACAACTGCGCTGACAGCGCCCTCAATGTTGATGACGTGAACGAAGACTATGTGCTCTCCGCCAAGGCGCTGGTGGTCACCGGCACGCATTTTGCCAGGGCCAACACCGACGCGGCACAGCGCAAGGCCATGGCCATTGCCAAGAAAAATGGCCGCAAGATTGTCATCGACATTGATTACCGGCCCAATCTTTGGGGCCTCGCCGGACATGGCGCAGGTGAAGAGCGCTACATCAAGTCGGACAAGGTGACGGCCCACATCCAAACCATTCTTTCTGACTGTGACCTGATCGTTGGCACCGAAGAGGAAGTCCATATCGCAGGCGGAACCGAGGACACGCTGGAAGCACTGCGCCGCATTCGCGCCATTTCCAAAGGTGTCATTGTCTTGAAACGCGGGCCCATGGGCTGTGTGGTTTATCCCGCCGCAATTCCTGCATCGCTCGATGAAGGAATTATCGGCAAGGGCTTTCCCATCGAAGTTTACAATGTATTGGGCGCGGGCGATGCTTTCATGTCGGGCTTCCTGCGCGGCTGGCTGAAGGGTGAGTCCCATGAAACGTCCGCCACCTGGGCCAACGCCTGTGGTGCCTTTGCCGTGTCGCGGCTTTTGTGTTCACCGGAATATGTGACGTGGGAAGAACTGCAATTCTTCCTGAAGAACGGCTCTCCCCACCGTGCTATCCGCAAGGACGAAACCATCAACCATCTCCATTGGGCCACCACAAGGCGCGCGCAGCCTGAACAAATTCTATCCTTCGCCATCGATCACCGCAAGCAATTGGAAGATATGGCTGACAAGCTCGGCGTGTCGCGCGAAAAAATTGCGCCCTTCAAGCGCCTGGCAATGAAGGCCATCGGCAAAGTCTCAGGCGGCAAGCCCGGCTTTGGCACATTGCTTGATGATACCTATGGTCGCGAGGCGATGTTTGATGCCGCAAAGCTCGGGCTTTGGATTGGCCGCCCGTTGGAACAACCGGGTTCGAGACCATTGCGTTTTGAATTCACCCAGGATGTGGGCGCAAGGCTTGTCGAATGGCCCGTCACCCATACGATCAAGTGTCTCGCCTTCTATCATCCCGATGATCCGCAAGTGCTGAAAGACGAGCAGGGCCAGAAGCTCCGCACACTTTATGAAGCAGCCACCAAAGTGGGCCGCGAATTGCTGATCGAAATCATCGCCTCCAAACATGGCCCGATGGATAAAACCACCATCGCCCGCGCCATGACGGAACTCTATGCCTTGGGGATCAAGCCCGATTGGTGGAAGCTTGAGCCGCAGGCCGATGAAGCAGCCTGGGATGAAATTGGCAAAGTGATTGATAGAAACGACCCGCATTGCCGTGGCATTGTTCTTTTGGGTCTTGAAGCACCTGAAGATGAACTCGCGAAAGGCTTCAAGGCCGTCGCAAAGCAGAAACACGTCAAAGGCTTTGCCGTGGGCCGCACGATTTTCAACGCGGCCGCCGAAAGCTGGCTGAAAGGTGTCATCACTGATGATGATGCCATAAAAATGATGGCGGATAGATTCCAGAGCTTGGTCACAATTTGGAATGATGCACGCTATGCTGCTAAACAAAGTTGATAACCGCAAAGCATGAGGAGCGTGATCTATGACTTACGTGAGGATCGGCCATTTCAAAAGCAAGTCAGACAGCGCTGCTGAACTATGCCGGATTTATGAGCAAGAAGCGATCCCCGAGATCCGCGCCTCTGAAGGCAATGTCAGTGCAGCCCTCCTCCGCCAGCATCAAGAAGCTGATGCGTTTCTGGCAATCACTCTTTGGCGCACGCGCGCCAGTGCGGAAGCTTATGACGCAAGTGGAGCGGCGGCGCGCGTAGTAGGTAAGGTGCGGCACCTGTTTGACGGGCCGCCTACTCTGACCACTTACGATGCGTTTGGCGTTTGAACTCGGGAGTGCGAAATCATGCCAAAACTTCTTGTGAAACCCAAAAAAGGCGACGGCAAAGTGATCTCGGTCACGCCGAAATCCGCCAAGTGGAAATATGTGGGCCATGATGTGTGGAAACTAAAGCCCGGCAAATCCGCCAAGGGGTTTGAGAAAAAGCGCGAAACCTGCATCGTGTTTCAAACTGGCAAAGGCACCGTGAAGATTGGCGGCCAGGACCATGGCACTCTGGGCGATCGCACTTCAGTTTTTGA
>JBDSTO010000032.1:0-4324 GCA_039928255.1 Aestuariivirga sp.
GAAGTCTCGCAGGTCTTCGTGCTGGGTGGTTCGTCCCCCACTGGCACGGTTGAAGCGCGTCGCGCGTCGATCTTCGTGAACTTGCGTCACCGCGACGTGGGCTTGCTGCACAACCTCGTCAACCCGGTTTTGGGATTGCTCCATCTCCCGCAGATGGCCTGGGATGGGCGTGTAAAACCGCAGTGGGACATCGAAGACGAAGTTCTGCCTAAGCTTTCAGCGCTTCCAGACGTGCAATGGGCCAAGATCAATCCGCGCGGCGCGCGCGAAGTTGAATTCAACATGCTATCAAGTGACCCTGCAGCCTTGCGTGATGCCGCAGGCCAACTTGAGGCAGCGTTGCGCAAAAACCCCAAGCTTCGCGCTCCTATGGCGCAAGGCGCTTTAACTAGACCTGAATTGCAGATCACGCCAAAATCGGCGGAGGCAGCACAGGTTGGTGTCACCGCACAACAAATCTCGCAGGCCGTGCGCGTGGCGACCATCGGTGATTTTGGTCCCTTACTGGCCAAATTCAGCGTGGATGGCAGGCAGGTTCCGATCCGGGTGCAAATCCCCGAGGAGGCGCGGACATCCTTTGCCGAGATCAACAATCTGAAACTCCCGACATCTTCGGGAGTCTCCGTGCCCTTGTCATCAGTCGCCGATGTGCGGCTGGCGGAGGGTCCAAGCACAGTGAAGCGCTATGACCGGCAACGTCAGGCAACAATTGGTGCTGACTTGCCGCCCGGCGTTGAACTGGGCGAAGCAACCAAAATCATTGAAGACACGGCAGCGAAGCTGAATTTTCCCAAGAGCGTTGTGGTGCAAGCCGGTGGCGATGCTGAAATTCAGGGTGAAGTTTTCTCAGGCTTCATTAACGCGGCTTTGATTGGCGTGATACTTATGATGGCCGTACTGGTTTTATTGTTGGGCAATCTGTTCATGCCACTGGCAATTCTCCTTTCCTTGCCGCTTTCGCTGGGTGGGGTGGTACTTGCGTTGTTATTTACTAACCAGTCCTTCTCCATGCCGGTGATCATCGGCATGTTGATGTTGATCGGTATCGTCGCCAAGAACGCCATCATGCTGATCGACTTTGCGGTTGAACGCAAAAAACACGGCATGGAACGGGTCGAAGCGGTCATTGACGCTGGTCTCAAGCGCGCCAGGCCGATTGTAATGACAACCATCGCCATGGGCGCTGGTATGTTGCCTACGGCGTTGGGTATTGGTGAGGGCGGCTCGTTCCGCGCCCCCATGGCCACCGCCGTGATTGGCGGATTGATCGCCGCCACGTTGTTGAGCCTCGTATTCGTTCCATCATTCTATATTGTGATGGATGATTTTGCGCGGCTCTTCAGCTGGATGTTTGGACGCTTTGTGGGTCAGAAAGACGAGCCGCGGGTGGTTGATCCTGACGTGGCCGCGGTTGAAAGCAAAGTCAGTGTCATTGATGATGAAATTGAAGACCTGGCCGCCAAGCTCGACCTCGTTGAGGAAAAGCTGGCCAAGCTCACCAAGCCATCGGCCAGCGTGACCAAGTTCAAACCGGCGGCGGAATAATTACGCGGCCGTCAAATCAGCGAATTGAGGCCCTGTGCAATCCTGTGCAGGGCCTTTTTCAAATCCTCTTCACTGGCGGCAAATGACAATCTGATTGAACCTGCAGTGCCGAAGGCTGTACCCGGAACGGTCGAAACACCATGGCTTTCGAGCAGCCAGTCACAAAGCTGGTCAGTCGTTTCGATCACATGATTGCCAGCTTTTTTACCGAGAAATGCCGACACATCCGGAAAAGCATAAAACGTGCCGGGAATGGCAGAGATTTTGACGCCGGGTATGGCCCGCAATCCGGCGAGCACCAGATCGCGCCGCGATTGGTAAGCTTGCACCATTCGCTTCACATCAGCGCGCGGTCCCTTGAGCGCTGCCACGGCGGCCCGCTGCACAAACTGGTTGGCACCCGCTGAAATAATGCTCTGCATACGCGCCATGGATTGGGCGATGGGAAGGTCGGCCGCCGCATAACCAAGCCGCCAGCCCGTCATCGCAAATCCTTTGGAAAATCCGTTGAGTGTTATGGTGCGTTCCGCCATGTCGGGCAGAGTGCCAAACGAAACCATTTCGCCTTCAAACAATATGTATTCATAGATTTCATCGGCGAGCACCATCAGCTTTGGATGCTGGCGCACGATGGCGGCGATGGCTTCCATTTCAGCCCGTGTCCACACAGCTCCTGTGGGGTTGCACGGCGAATTCAAGATCAGCAATTTGGTGGCAGGCGTGATCGCCGCAGCGATGCGTGAGGCGGGCGCTTTGTAACCTTCCGAAACATCAGCCGAAATGATGACAGGCGTGCCACCAGCAAATTTGACCGAACCCTCATAAGACACCCAGTAGGGTGCCAGGATCACTACCTCATCACCAGGGCCGATCAGTGACAGGATGGCATTATTCAAAGCCTGCTTCACGCCATTGGCCACGACAACGTTTGCAGCCTGCCAGTTCAAACCATTTTCAGTGCGCAGCTTTTCAGCAATGGCTTCTCGCAAATCGGGCATGCCGGCTGTTGGCGCGTAATGGGTGAACCCTTGGTCAAGCGCCAACTTGGCAGCATCGCGGATATTCAAAGGTGTATCAAAATCTGGTTCGCCGATGGTGAGAGCAACAACATCTTGCCCCTTGGCCCGAAGCTCACGCGTCTTCTGGCTCATGCGGATAATGGCACCTTCATCAGCGGCAGAGGCACGGGGGGAAAGCAAGGCAGCGGAGTCAAATTTTTTCATGCGGGTGCCTATGCCATCTTGTGCTTGTCCCGTCGAGGGGGCCCCACTAAAAGATCGGAATGAATCGCTTTGCAATAATGGGCCTCGCCCTCGTTTTATCCGCCTGTTCAAATGAACCAGCGGGCGTACGTCTCACCCATGACCAGCCTCCAAGCGCGCCGGTGATTTCCGCTGCGCGGACGGAGCCAGTATTTTACAATGGCAAGGTCTATCAAGTGGCAATCATTCCAGAGCAAGCCGGTTATGGCCTCAACGTTTCGGGCATGAGTGCCCAGCAGCAGAAAGATGCGGTCGGGCTGGCTACTTCTGCACTGCATCATTTTGCGTGTAAGGACAGCCAGAAGGCGCGCTTTGTTTCGCAACCCAGCTATGCCTCGGGCCAGTGGCAGTTCCACGGCAATTGTGGTTAATCATAAGTTAATGGCAGTCTTGATTGCCTGAATTCCCAGTGCTTTATTTCCCCGATTGAGGTTGAGGCAAGCCAGGTGGGCTGTCCTTCAAGTGAGGTTTGATATGCTTTTCGACCGGATATTGCGCCGCTTGGTGAAGACCGGAGACTTGACCGTCACCGATTGGAAAGGCCAACAATTACACTTTGGCGATGGCACCACCCCGAAGGTGCACATCAAATTTGCCAGTGCCGCGGCCGCCAGAAAAATCGCACTTGATCCTGACCTTTATCTTGGCGAGGCCTACACATCGGGCGAGTTCAGTGTGCTTGAAGGCACGCTCTATGATTTCATGGAACTTGCCCTGCAGAACACCAACGCTACGGGCAACACCTCCGCCAATATGAACGGGACGGCGTTCACGCATCGATTGATGTATGGCCTCCGCGTTGCCATGCGCCGCATGGATCAGCGCAATGGCGAGAAGAAAGCCAAAGACAACGTCCACCGCCACTATGATCTGGACAGCAAGCTCTATGATCTATTTCTGGATTCCGACCGCCAATATTCCTGTGCCTATTTCGAAAACGAGAATTCAACGCTCGAAGAGGCGCAGTTGGCGAAGAAGCGACACATTGCAGCCAAGCTAGATATCAAGCCCGGCATGGATGTGCTCGACATCGGTTGTGGCTGGGGCGGCATGGGGCTTTACCTGGCGCGCGTGTGCGGAGCCAATGTTGTCGGCGTCACGCTGTCGGAAGAACAGCATAAAATTGCCAACGACCGGGCCGCAAGCCTCGGCCTTTCCGATCGCGTCCAGTTTCTGTTGAAAGACTATCGACTCATCGACAAGAAATTTGACCGCATTGTTTCAGTCGGCATGTTTGAACACGTGGGCGTTGGCCATTATGGGGAGTTCTTCAAAAAGGTTTCTAGCCTCCTGAAGCCCGATGGCGTAGCCTTGCTTCATTCCATCAATCGCTCAGATGGCCCCGGCGCCACCTCCGGTTGGATCCAGAAATACATCTTCCCCGGTGGCTATGTGCCTGCCTTGTCGGAAGTCGTACCCCATTTGGAAAAGTACGGACTATATGTAACCGACATCGAAATTCTACGCATGCATTACGCAAAAACCCTGCGCCATTGGCTTGATCGTTTCATGGCCAA
>JBDSTO010000033.1:0-15757 GCA_039928255.1 Aestuariivirga sp.
CCGACGATCCCACCGGCAACAGCACCTCCAACTGCGCCCACTGCAGTTGCGACCAACCAACCCGCTGCGACCACTGGCCCAAGTCCGGGAATAGCCAACAGGCCGATGCCAGCCAATAGCCCTGCCCCACCGCCTAAGGCGGCACCCACGCCTGCACCGCCTGCAGTGGAACTGCTGTCAGCGACATGTTCGTGCTCAGCAATGACGTGGCGGTTAGCAATTAAACTGATGTCAGTTTCGGGAATTCCAACTGCTTTGAGTTTTGTAACGGCTTGTTCAGCGCGCCAATAGCTATCGTACACACGGCTAATCGTGACTGTCATGATTCTCTCCATTTTATATGAGTTGGATAGTTTTAAAGATTATTTTGTGTAGACCACGTTGCCCTTGTAATCCAAGGCTACAGTCTGCTTGGCGCCATCGATCATGGCCGTTCCACGCCAGATGCCCTTATCGTCCTTGTTCAGGTCGGACACAGTTGAGCCGCCATGTGCAACAATCCTGTCCTTAGGCTGCTCTTCAGTGAAGCTATTCGCCCCTGAAAGTGGAGCGTCCTTGTCGGTAGCAGTGAGATCGTAATAGCGAGCCACGCAATCCTTCAAAAACGTATCTTTGGAAAGCTTGCCATCAGTAAGCTGCTTATTGTCCAGCCGATAGAAAGCAAAGTAGGAAGGCGCTTCAGTTTCCAAAACATAGCCATGGTTGGATTTGTCAACACTGCTATACCGGGTTTGACAATCAGAATCTGACATTGCATGGGCAGAACTAACCGTCAGTGGCATAAACAACGTGGTCGCCACAGCGACAATAAATTATCGTAACATGAAGTTCCTCCATTTCAATTGAGCCGTCGTTGCGGCTCCGCGTAGAGAAACTCCAGAGCTTCAAAAATGTTCCGCGTGTTTAGGGATTAAGTGTTTTGTGAGCGCGGTGAGACGGTAAAACGGGACATGTTTCAATGACGATATTAGATAAGGTGATCCTAAGGTTTGACAAGGTGATCCCAAGGCAAAGTAAAGCTCGCCACCCTCACGAATGGCGAGCCCCACTAGATTTTACCGCAATGATTATTAATTCACAAAAACGGTAACGGAATCATTGGATTCCATATTGATGGCGACCACACTTGAAAGCTTCACCGATTTCTCTTCAAGCTTTGCTTTCAACTTGGCATTGGCCGCAATAGCAGCCTGTAGTTTAGCAACTGCAGATTTATTTGTGTCCAGCGCAGCTTTCACCGCCTCCTGATTGTTGCCTTCAGCCATGGCCGAAATCTTGACAACCTTTACAGAAGACACATTAGCCATCGCCTGAATAGAGGCAGCTGTCGATGCATCAGCCGAAATTGCTGACATCAACGATCCCAAATTTGCATCAGCGCCAGCAGCAGCGTTGCTTCCGGTGTTCACCGTAGCATTTGTATCTACGGTGCCACCCACTTTGGCGGTCGTGCCACCTACAGCAGCAGTCGTTCCGGCCTGGCCGGTAGCGCCGACACTTGCAGTGTCAGCAAAAGATGAGACACCGGCACCGGCCACAAACAAGGCTACCGTCGTTAAAAGAAGGGTACGTTTCATTGCAAAATCCTTTCAGTGTTAATGTTATGGATTGTCCATAACGCTGCGCAAATAATGTGGCGCAAACGGAGTTTGTTCCAATCTCAATCTTGATCTTCTTAAGGCAAATATGTGGCGCGAAGCTGACAGGAATTTAAATCAGGGGATCACGCCTTCAGCAAAGATTCTTTCCGTCTCTGAAACCTGAGAGTGGCACGGATGAGACCTTCACTGATCGGGGTGCTTGGAAAATCAAACAGATCCGCGTGAACACATCTACTTTTATAGATGTCGCTTTAAGATTTTATGTTTGTGACAACTTCGGTCATTCGCAACTGAAACTCCCCCGCTAAAAAATATATGAGTTCAAAGGGAACTTTTCTTTTTTTGTGAAATTTTATGAATGTTAGCAAAGATCTTAAAAAGGAGTCGTCATGGGCCGTGGTATACTGCTTTGGTTGTTAGGTGTGCCTATTCCAATAATTATTTTGTTGGCTCTTTTCTTCCACCACTAATGTCCGACATGCACGTGAGATGTTGAAGATAACAAATCTTGCAACTTAACAAAAGTGAGGTGCGCTAAGACGCACCTAGCAATCAGGAGAATCTAATATGAGCGGCATCATTTATTTAGTGGGTCTGGTCGTTGTCGTGATGGCCATTCTTTCTTTCTTAGGTCTTCATTGAGGTACGATCATGGCATATGACACAGTTAAATCGTCATCCTCTGATCCCCTGGCGGATCAAGCATCTAAGAGTTACGTTGACTGGGGTGCCATTATTGGCGGTATATTTCTTGCGACCGCTATTTCGGTAGTCTTGTTGGCGTTTGGTTCGGCCATTGGCCTTTCATTCTCAGCTGCATCTGTATCAGGTAAAACCTTCGTGGTTGGTGCCGGCATAGGAGCCGCAATCTGGTTTATTTGGGTGCAGGTCTCAAGCTTTATGGCGGGCGCCTATTTGACGGGTCGCTTAAGGAAGCGGAAAGGCGATGCCACAGAACATGAAGTTGAAGTCCGCGACGGATCACATGGGTTGCTCGTATGGGCGGGCTGTGTAATTTTAGGATCATATTTGGCTCTGAGTGGCGCCGCATCAGTCGTAAATTCGATCGGCAGCATTGCCAAGACAGCGACGGAAGCGGCATCCAACGTTCCAAAGACTACACCTACTGGGGCGATGCAATATTACACAGATGTATTGCTGAGGAGCCCCGCTACGACTGCTGCGGCTCCGTCGCCCGCCGATAGAACGCAGCTCTCAAGCGAGATCAACACGATCTTGTCGAAAACTGCAATCGCTCCCTTAAATACTGCTCCCAACGCTGATGATAAGGCCTATTTGTCTCAAGTCGTAGCGCAGCAGACGGGCGTGCCCGCTGATGTTGCCAATACTCGCGTGACTGAAGCTTATGCGAATATTGAATCGGCAAAAGCTGAGGTAGCAAAAGCTGCTGATAGTGCAAGGCGTGTAGCTATTATTGCAGCGTTTCTTCTGGCCGCTTCCTTGTTAGTGAGTGCTGCAGCCGCCTATTGGGCTGCCACTATTGGCGGCCATCATCGCGACAATGCCGTGGAATTTACAGGCTTTTTCAGACGCCTTTAACGAGAGCTAAAACAGAAAACCGGTCCAGTAAATTGGGCCGGTTTTTTTATGATTAAATGTCATAGAGTTTAAACTCAAGAATGCATAAGAAGCGTATCACAAGTTTCAAACAATATACCAAATTCTCTTAACGGCAGATCAGAATACGATCGCGGTGCAAGCCGGACGCAAGGATGCAACGCGGCATCTTGCCTCTGGAATTATTTGCCACATAAATTCCGTTTTGGCCGGAACCTTTCCCTCAATTTACGAATTTAAACTGGTGAACCTCCCCGGAAGGGAGCAATGCAATCAGGAGCGTCATTCATGAACCGCCATCTCTTAGCGACCACGGCATTAGCCGTTTTTGTTTCCACAGCAGGCGTAGCGGCGCAGGCAGCGACTACCGCAGTAGATCAAGCCCAGATCACGGATTCTCATCTGGCTTCAAATATTATCGGCAAGAAAGTCTACAACAGCTCCGATGACAACGCTGCTTCGATTGGATCGGTAGACGACGTACTCATTAACAAAACCGGTGGCGTTGAATCCGTCATCATCGGCGTTGGGGGATTCCTCGGCATTGGTGAGAAGGATGTTGCTGTGCCCTACAACACTGTTAAGTGGGTCGAGAAAAATGGCGAGCGTTGGCTTGTGATCAGTTCAAACAGTGATCAGCTAAAAGCCCAGGCCGCGTTTGATCGTAAAGCATATGACGTTGCAACCGCAGCGGTTAATAACACGAATACTGCAGGTGTTGCCCCCTCCGCGAATGCGAAGGCAAACACCACCATCGCAGCAGCTGACAAAACATCAATGTCGCCAGTCGATCCCGGGAAGATTCGCGCGGAGGAACTTGTTGGCACGACTGTTTATGGAGCCAATGACGAGAGAGTGGGTGAAATCGGTGACCTTGTATTGACTAAGGATAGCAAGATCGACGCGGTGATTATGGATGTGGGCGGCTTCCTTGGTATGGGCGAAAAAGAAGTGGCCGTCGGCATGGATAAGCTCAAGTTCATGGAAGACAAGAGTGGCAAAAGATATCTCTATACCAACTTTACCAAAGAGCAGCTCAAGGCTCAACCAGCTTACGACAAAACGACCTGGATGGATAAGCGTGACAGCCAGCGCTTAGTCACTCAATAGCGGATGTTTTTATAAATCATTGTTAATTCAGCCTGAAGCGCCCTTAATGAGAGTTAAGGGCGTTTCAATTTTGCAAAATTAGAGCAGAGGTTTTCTCTATCACTGGGGTTCGAACAGGTTGAAAGCTGAGGCTTGTGGTCCAACTTTCCGGACGGCCAAAAAAGAAGCCCGCGTGTGTTGAGCAATCACGCGGGCTTCAATTGCAGCCAATCAACGACGGGGGCAGAGGAGGTTGGCTGCTAAAACTTCCGAAGATCAGTCAAATCCAGATCGTTAGATTTGTCAAAGGGCAAACTCAAGGCTCAGCATGAAGAAATAGAATTTACACTGCTTTATGGAAAGCGGTGTGTTGAACGAGTATTGGGTACCTACTGAAATTCGATAAAAGCCAAGTCTTCGACAATGCCGTTACGATCAGCTCCGCCTTATGAGTCTTATGACTAACAAAAGAATGATTGCACCAATGGCCGCGGAGATGATCTCGCCCACAATGCCGGCACCCAAGCTAATCCCGAACCTTGGGAACAGAAAGCCTGCGATAAAGGCACCCACGATTCCAACCACGATATCACCAATAAGGCCAAAACCACCACCTTTGACGATTTGTCCGGCCAGCCAACCTGCTATAGCACCTACAATTAGGAAAACCAAAAGCTCCATAGTTCACCTCCCACTTTGATTCGAGTGTTTAGATTCACCAACAAGTGAACTTATGTCAATAACCATCCCCTCTTTTTGCATTAGAGAGTTTTCCCTGTGCAACAAGATAGGCGCCCAATGTCAACATGGACAACATGTCCACCCACCGAAAGTGGATCTGAAATAGTATGTTGCAGCCATCTCATCTTGTTTTGATTGCTTCACATTTTGCTCTGTCGGCGATTGTCACGCTTCATGTCCTTCTACACAAACGCAACGTTCATTCGGCAACCGGCTGGATTGGATTGGCGTGGCTTTCACCATTTGTTGGAGCTCTGCTGTATTTCGGTTTTGGCATCAATCGAGTGCAGCGCCGTGCACGTATTTTAAACCGCTCTCCAAAACGGGTGCGACTGCACACCAATGAGAGTGGCTCATTGTTAGAGCCCTTTACCAATTTAAAAGCGACAGTTGGCGCAGTAACGCATCAAGACTTGGCGGCAGCAAATATTTCAATGCCGCTTCAGGACGGGGACGATGCCTATCCGCAAATGCTCGCAGCTATAAACAACGCCAAGACAACAATAGCTCTCGCGTCGTACATTTTCCGCGCAGACAGAATTGGTCTTAAGTTTGTTCAGGCTTTGGCAGAAGCGGTTGCAAGAGGGGTGATGGTTCGAGTCCTGATCGATGGATTTGGAAGCGGAATATTTTTGGCTAGTACTTATCGCACTTTCCGCAAGTTGAATGTTCCCGCGGCGCGATTTATGCACTCTATAGCACCATGGCGCGTTCAATATCTAAATTTGCGGTTGCATAAAAAGATTCTAATTGTCGATGGCGCAATAGCTTTCATAGGCGGATTGAATATTGCTGATGAAAACACCGGCCGACGTCGTCGGAAAATCCTCGTACGTGATACCCATTTTAAAATTGAAGGACCTGTCGTCAAACAGATCACCATGGATTTTATCGAAGATTGGTCATTTGCGTCAGGTGAGATACTGCAAGAGTCGGAGTGGAATCCAATAACACCAAATACCGGTACGGCTCGAGCAAGGGTCATTGTTTCGGGGCCAGACCAAGACGCCGAGGTTTTGTCATTGGTTTTACTCGCTGCAATCTCATCCGCGCAGAAATCTATTAGAATCGCTACACCTTATTTCCTGCCCGGTGAACAATTGATGACGGCCCTCATATTAGCCGCGACACGTGGAGTTGACGTTGGGATTGTTATTCCTATGTTCAACAACCATCCACCAATTGGCTGGGCAATGCAGGCCCACGTCGGTCCTTTGTTGCAGGCAGGTTGCAGAATTTGGCGGGCCCCGCTGCCTTTTGATCACTCCAAGCTTATGGTCGTCGACAATATCTGGTGTTTGTTCGGCAGTCCCAATTGGGATACCCGCAGCCTTCGCCTCAATTTCGAAATGGCTGTTGAGGTCTATGATTCAACGTTGGCGGATCAGTTAACTGCCGTTATCGATAAGAATCATGGCTCACCCCTGACGATAAAAGAATTGGAAGCTCGTTCCTTCCTTATGAAATGTCGCGACGCGGCTACGCGGCTTCTAGCACCTTATCTTTAATACGATACCTTAAAGATCAAAATGAAAATTGCGTCCTACATTATACACAAATGTCGTGGCACTGATGGGCTGGTAAGACCCGAGCGGATCGTGGCCGTTTGCCTCTCACGGCGAAAGTGAACCTGGACTGCCTACTTCCAGAGCTGCCAAAAACACTCAAGTGAATGTAGTGCGGAGCTTGAGGCTACTCGTCGGAATTGACCTCTGGGCAGCTGCCAAATAACCGGACACGGATCTAGATTAGCTCCGCCCTTGCTCAAAACTCAACACTGCAAACCACGCATCCGACGTATTGTCAGTTGAGCAAATCCGCCCCATTCCTGCGGTTCGTTGCCGGGCTGGGCTGCTTCGTCAACCAGTTGCTTCTTGCCTTGGACCGTTCTACCGGCGCCGGAGCGGGCGCATAGCTCGACCATTCGTGCATTGACCGCTATTCTTTCAGTTTTTCCATCACCGACAGTGCGGTTTTTGCCATTGCGAGTATGGTCTCAGTATCAATTTTGCAGGTTTTCTTGGCATAAATACGCAGAACGGCTTGTTGATCGATTGTTTGACTTTGCATCAGCAGCAAGTTCTTTATATGCATTTTGATGACTGCAGTGATCCGCCCCATATGTGAAAAATGATCACTGATCTTCCCCTCGTAAATATCTCTAGCTTCGGACTCGGCGTCCAAATATTTGAGATCATCTATCTCCGATTCTGAGTCCTCGTATACGAACTCAGGCACAACAGTTATGGGGGCGGCACAGGCTTCGACTGTGAACAGAAGTGCAGTTTTCAGATTGGGGGTCATGCCAATAAAAGTTGCGTTCCCTGACTTATCGCCAACCTTCAAATCAATGTCAGACAAACTGAAGTTTGCCTTGTAATGCGTTTCAGGCGGTTTCGCAGTTGAACTGATGATGCGCGTGACAATACCAAATAAAGCGGCCACCAATAATAATCCGATAGAGAGTTTACGCCACACTCTATCTGAGTTCATTTCGGCGCGGCGATCATGCGACCAATGAGAAATGTGCCGAGCATTGCAGCAAGCATGACAAAAGCAATATGGTTGCTGCCATTGCCATCGTGCCAATAATCAAAATCAACTTTTGAATGCGCCATGTAAGCGATGCGAACTGTATTCAGGATTATGGTGACAAGTGCCATGGCCAGCAGGATCAACCAATCAGCTACTAAAAAAGGGCGCGTCGACTCAATCTTGCGCAATGAGATCCACAATAATGCGGCAAGTGACAGGTTATGAAACGCTGAACACCCAACACCAAGATAGATGTTCTGCCCGCCAACTACTTCAATGGCAGGGCCGTTTCTCGTGATTTGCCAGAACCACGACATGACCTCTTGTACGGCCAATGTTTCAAGATTCAGGACATAGGGAGCAATCGCAATAAAGATGACCTGACCAATCGCTTCGAAAAACAGCATCGCCAAAAAAATTTGACCCATAGACCGCAATATGGGGTTTGGCGTTTTCAACAATACAGTTGTTGCCACTGCAACGGGGATTAGCAAAGCAGCAAAACTTGGGACAAGAAAAGCTAAACTTGCAATCGTCAGTGCCAAATGCTGTGAAGGTTTTAAAACTTCCGAATTGGGCAACTGCGAGGCCAAGTTGAACAGAGCCACAAAAGCAATGACCTCTCCAATGCCTACGCCCTCCCTGCTTTGTAGCAGATAGACCAACGGCTGGCCCTGGGTGAAAAAACTCAAACGCCCCCAGCACACAAAAACGGCCAAGGCGGAAACAAAACAAAACAGCAGGTCACGATCGTTGAATCGTGGAATCCCTGCTGTTCGCTTCACAGATCAAACCTGAGTTGAATGTCGAAAATCAGCGATTAGACTTTGCGACGACGGCGCCAGACGAGATAGGCTGCAACGCCCGCCATTGCCAAACCGGCCATGCCTGTCTCGGAGTCTGCTGGACCTGGAGTTGCCTTCGTACCGGCCAGGACTACGCCAGCATCCAAAACCACACCGGTGCAGAATACTGAAATCATAAACAATGTGTTCTTCATTTTATCCTCTATTCGCTAAATGATGAGTGAGAAGAATTTAAATTTTGAGAGTTAGGCCTTGCGGCGACGCCAGACCAAAAATGCTGCAAGGCCCGCCATTGCCACACCAGCGATGCCCGTTTCAGAGTCTAGCGGGCCCGGAGTGGATGCAACGCAGGTCACAGCAAACGCAGAACCGATTTCCATTCCAAGTCCAGCAATGATGACTGAACTAATCAATACTATTTTTTTCATTTTGATTTTTCCCTTTAGCCCCGAACTACTGAGTACCACAATAGATATATAACTGTCGAGATACTACCTGGGCTTGCGTCCGGTGGCATTTCACCTTTTGGTGGTTGACCTGAATGGCTTCAAATAAGCGTCAACAATTCCGGCATCGATATAGGGATTATCAGGCGTCCCGAAATTCTGCACTGGCACCGGCCCCGGCATTTCGAGAGTTCCAAAAAGGCGATCAAAAAGCGTCGTTGCTAAACCAAAATTATGCTGCTGATGCGAAATATCTGTAGAGTGGTGCATTTGATGGTGGGCCGGGCTTAATAGCATGACCGAGATCGGGCCTTTAAATGGAAACCAAAGATGTGAATGGCGCAAATTATCGATGGTTTGAACATAGATGAACAATACAATGTTGGTTCCCAAAAACTGGTATTCCAGATTTCCTTGGCCAAAAAAACGCTCCAGAACAGCCTGCGTAAACGCCGCTGAAACTGCCAGACATACTGTGATCAAGATAACTTCAATGGGATGTTGCCGCGATCCGGTCAGGGGTGTCATCGCGGTTGCCGAATGATGCAATTCATGCGCCCGCCAAAAAAACCCCACCCTGTGAAGCAAATAGTGGGACAGCCAAAAGCCAAATTCGAAAGCGACAAAGCTACCCACCGTGACGACGATGCGAAACGGCCACACTCCAATTTGAAATCCATTGGCGTGGCCAAATATTGAGCTCATGCCAGCGTAAAGCTCATGCCTCAGCCAATCCCCTGAAATTCCAAACAGGACAGCCAATGCCGTGAGGACGATCATGTTCACCGCATAGAGCTTTGCATCCAACCAGAGCGTTTTCTGGTTCCACATATGTTTTGGCAGAATCTCACCGATGGCGGCAGGGATTTTTTTGGCTAAAGGCGCTGTTTTGGCCACCCGCAATATAACAACGCAAAATATCAGGCAGCAGACAAGGGAATAAATATTGGCTGTACCATCAATTCGAGCAAATCCACCAAATGGCGAAAAGACAATCGACAATAATTTATCAAAAAATTCCAAACTAGTTTCCCCAAAAATCCTGCCTGTTGCTCGATACCGTTATCTAACGGATGCAGCGATGACAATAGATCACGATATCCGGATGGTCCTGCCATGCATAATCGCTAACTTTTAAGGGTTGCGTTTAACACTGCTCGCAAAGGCGTCAAACAAACTTGGAAACCATGCGAGACCCAAACCGACGCACGCGAGCAATATTGAGCGACGCATTCGTATTAGCACCGCGCGCTAAAGCCACTTTCAGTTCAGCAAATCTGCCCATTCTTTGGGCTCGTTGCCAGGCTGGGCAGCCTCGTCGAGTTGTTCCTTTTTGCCTTTGACTGGCTCTTTGGCTTCGGGCGGCGGCGCATACATCGACCAGCCAAACCGCATCTGCAGCAGGCTGAGTGTGGCCTTTAGCGCCACGCCGTCCTTTTCCTTTTTGTTCGACATGGCCATCAGGTTGCTCGCCAGCTGGATTTCCATTTGAGCGTGGCCGGTGGAGATTTCTTTCTTGAAGTGCTTGCGGAGAGTCCGGTCACTGATGCCGAGCGCCAGTGCGATCTTTTCCTGGGGGATATTAAACGCGGTCGCCAGGCTCACGATGTTGCGATGCTCTGGCTTCGGCTCGAAGGTCGGGCGGCCGCCTTTGCTTTTAGGTTGCGGTTCGTTCGTCATGGATTTCCTTGAATGTGCGTCCGTCGCCCTGCAGCGTGGCGGTCTTTCCGGCGAAAGCCTCCCAGCGCTTGACTGCGACGTCGACGTAATGTGGCGACATTTCCATGCCGAAGAACTGAATTTCTTTTCTCTCGCAGGCAATCAACATCGACCCACTCCCGAGAAAAAGATCAATTGCCGTTTTCGCTTTTGGCGCAATTGTTTCTAAAACCCACTCCGCCAAAGCGACTGGCTTTTGTGTCGGATGAACACGACGTTCGCCCCGCTCAGATGCCTTGATTAGCCCGCTCCATTGATGCCTAAATAGCCGCACGACTGCGTCTTGGTTTGTCCACGCCAGTTCCGCATCTGCAAAATTCCCGTTTGTCTCTTTGTCCCAAACCAGCCAGCAACGGGACGGCGGGAGTGATTCCGCAAAGTAGTTGCCACCCCACAAGATTATTGCTGGAACACCAAGCACTGAAAGAACGGCGTAAGATTTGATTGCCGTTTCAGTGCTGTCATCGCCAATGATTTCTGCGTAGACGTTACTCTCAATTATCGCATTCTTTGCTCGGCCGTGAACACGGCCGAATCGCGTCATTCCGCCGCCGCCAGTTTTACCAAATGGCTTGGATCCACCGACGGCGGATCCTTTGACGGCTTTGATACCATAGGGCGGGTCGCAGTTTGCTATGTCTGGCGTCGTCCCCCCTGTCAGAGCGTTAACATCATCAAGGCTTAGGCTGTTTCCACACATCACGCGATGTTTGCCTAGAAGCCAAACGTCGCCCGGCTGTGAGGCAGCAACCGCCTCTGGCTCGGGGGTATCATCGGGCTCGGTCTTGCCGTCTTTGGTTTTGAACAGGTCGGACAGGAATTCGTCGGAAAAGCCCATGATCGGAACTTCAAGGCCAGCAAGGCCAATCTCGGCAAGCTCGATCCGAAGCAGGTTTTCATCCCAGCCGGCATTGAGGGCCAGCTGGTTGTCGGCCAGCACATAGGCCCGCTTCTGGGCTTGGGTCCAGCCCCGGGCCACGATGACCGGGACTTCGACCACGCCCAGGCTGGTGGCGGCCTCGAGGCGGCCATGCCCGGCAATGACGCCGTCTGCCTCGTCAACAAGGATCGGATTTGTAAAACCCCATTCGCGGATGCTGGCCGCAATCTGCGCCACCTGCTCCTTGGAATGGGTCCGGGCGTTGTTTTTGTAAGGCTTCAGATCGGCGGCTTTTCGGCGTTCGACCTGGAAAGCGGGCCAGTTTTCTGATTTTACATCCACGGACGGAAAAAACCTCGTTTTGACGGTTGGCATAGGAGGCCCACACGGCGCGATTTGCAGCTTATGGGGCCGACGTAGCAGCGGATCGGCGAACCCCCGCACAGCGCCCGCCCTATTGCGGCGTGGGGCCTGATTTTTTGGCCGGAATAAAAAAAATCCGAGCGTCGTACCACGCGGGTACGAGAGGTCGAGAGTCGGGAACAAATTGCCGCCCCCTCCCCCTTGGTCGATGTGCCTGAAATCTGTTCGAAACTTGAGTGCATGAAAAGCAATCTGTCATGAACCGCTCGCTGGCCATATAACCTTTGATTGCGCTACGCTTCGCAGCATTTCTCGGCGCATTTGATTTGAGCAAAGTCTTCGCGAGATTTGCTGGGACGATTGACCGTCTGACTCGACGCTCGAAGTACTCCCGCTCAATCCTGATCCATCCCATCACGGTCTTGATCGACGTATGATGACCTTGCGTGCGGCATCCTTGCCCTGTTGAGAAAGGATCCTGGCGACTTCATCTTGAGCATCAAAGCCCAATGTTGCGATGAGAACGAGTATCTCTGCCTCGTGCTTGAAACAAGTCCGTAGGACAGGAAAATGGCATGGCAGTGTGGGTGATAGCTCCGTCGCGTCACTGCGCCTAGGCCGGGCCCACTCGGATGCCGCTAATACGCTGCCTAAAGTTAGCAAATCCGCCCGCGATTTTGCGTGCTCTGCGTGAGTAAGTTTATTAATATGAGCAGTTCCATGAGTAATATCTGGTAGCCTGGGAGCTACCATGGAAGAAGCCTCCAGGCTACCTTGGCTGGAGATTTGACTACCTGTTGCAGGCGTTTTGACTACCATGGAATGATCCCCTTCACCTACTGCTCGAGGTGCATTGTTCAAACCCCATCGTTCATTCATTGCCTCAGTGTTGCTTTTGTGTCGGGCCAATCTGCTTTCGCGAACCACTTCCTTGGCATGTTTGTTTGTGGCCGCCGCACATCGATACAACACGGCCCAATTGAATACATAGTGCGACACATGACGAGGACCGCCGGGATTAGTCCAATTGATTAGTCCGAGCTCCCGGAGTTGTGCTTTTGCTTTTTTGATCGACACAAGGTGGACACCAAGCCTTGTCGCGAGTCCGAGCTCGCTGGGAAAACACTCACCCGTCTTGCCGTCCATCGTGCAAATGAGGGCCATACCAACGCGACGCGACATTGCGCTAAGCCCGTGGATTGAATTGAAGGCTTCAATTGCCTGCCACCGCAATTGCGCTTTTTGACGTGCGGTGACGCCATCATCACGGCTGGGGTCGAACTCCATCGTTACCTCTGAACCAGTCAGCGTGGAGATTTGACGGCGTTGACGTTTATCAGTGTCGCAGCGTTTGTCTGATGGAGATTTTCAGCTTCGAAGCGCTCAACATCTATGAGCCTGTATAAAACTCGTCCACCCACTTTCACAAAGTCCGGGCCAAAACTTTGCCAGCGCCAGCGTTCCAGTGTACGGGGGCTGATCGCCCACCGCCGTGATAGATCCAGTTGATTGAGATGGTTGGTGGTCATTTCGCAATTCCTCGCCTTGATTCGAACAGGTGAGTAGGAAATGCCACGCTTCGACGGAGGAGTTTTAGAGAGGTAAAATGGAGGAGTTTTTGATATCAAAAGCCTTATTTTGGTGCCATTGGGGAAGCGTCTGCGCCATTTTCATTTTCAGCTTCGAATGCTAGCCGGACAAAACCTTGCTGGTGAACTAGATATTTCTTGAGCACCGGCCACGATGGATTGTTCTTGAAAGCCTTGTTCAGAGTGTCGACGCTGGAGGAAAAACCTGAGTCATCAAGAATAGTACTGATTTTTACAGGCTTGCCCGTGAGCGTTGTAGTCAGCAATTGTTTGACGAGGGAGAATTGCCGGACCCCACGAAAATGCAAGTATTCTCGTCCGATACGCAGTTGACCATTGAGAGAAATTTGGAAGGCCGATTCTTGTCGCTCGTTCTCTTTTCCGCGATCCTTGCGAGTGACTGAAGATTGTAGTTTCGTTTGTTGCTGCCAAGCTCGGTATTCAGACTCCAGAAGGACTTCGATATTCACAATCTTCCAAACTTCAACTTCTTCTAATGTCGACTTGTCAAAATCGGCCCATGCCAAATTCCAAAGATCTCGTGGTATGACTTGCCTGGGCTGGCGGGGGTCAGTTGGGATAAGAATTCCTGTTGCCACGAGCTCACCCTTGCCAAGTTTGTCCATCATGGCGCGCTCAAGTGGCCACCGGTAACTTACCGGCCATGGATCGTAAACATCGTCGCCAGGCAAATGAAAATGACCGTCATTTGCCCTATCTCCGTACTCTGCCAGTCGTGCGCGTTGGCTCGGTGTAAGATTGCGAATGAGAGCATCGAGAAGGTTCAGCCCTTTGGGGAAAGGATTATCGACCGAATCCATCAAAGCTTCGCCGCCTAGGATTTGGCCTGACTTGATTCGCTTCTGGCTCATGAGATCAGCGAGTTCCATCATCGAGACGTGCAAACTGATTTCGCACGGATACTCTCAGGTGCTTTTTTAGCCGCTCCTCTGCCTCGGAGAGAGTTTTTTCTGGCAATAGCTCACCATTGCCCACAGATTTCTAACATGATGCAAGGTCGAAAAATTGATCCACCTGCGGAGGATGTGAATGCCGGTGAGCGCCTTTGTGAGCTCGCCGACTTGCTGGCGACGGCCTTCCTCAGACAGCGTCAGCGCGCACAGGCCGCTGACCAGCCAAATCCGGAGCTCTCCCACAACCTGCACAATTCTCTGGACTGTGGGGCCAAAGAGAGCGGTGTTGGGTCATCGGGATTATCAAGGAGAATACAGGCGTGACCCAGGTTATCCAGCGGCTCCTGGCGTTGAAGTCGGCATCAACCTCCGATCTTCGAGCACAGTGGCGGAGCCTTTTTGGGAAGGAGGCGCCGCTCTACAACCGCAAATTCATGGAAAGCAGGCTGGCTTACCGGATTCAGGAACTGGCCTATGGCGGCTTGAAGCCCCAGACCCAGAAGCGTCTGGCAGCCCTTGCAGAAGATCATTCGGAAACTTCCCCGGTTCAACGCCGCCAAGGCAGAGAGAACAACAAGCCAATCAATGGCACCAAGCTCGTGCGGGAATACCGTGGACAGGACTATTTGGTGACGGTGACTGCGGAGGGATTTACTTTTGATGGGCGGCCCTACAAGAGCCTGTCGGCCATTGCCCGGGTCATCACGGGCACGCGCTGGAATGGCTGGACGTTCTTCGGCCTTAAAAGCCCCAAGGGTGAGTCATGAACAAGGCTTTGGTTCCAACCAGCAATCTCAAAGTCCGTTGCGCGGTCTATACCCGCAAATCCTCCGAGGAAGGCCTCGAGATGGAGTTCAACAGCCTTGATGCCCAGCGCGAGGCCTGTGAGGCCTATATTGTGAGCCAGAAAGCGGAAGGCTGGGTTCTGGCGCCGGAGGCCTATAATGACGGCGGTGTATCGGGCGGTACACTGGAACGCCCTGCCCTTAAACGCCTGATGTCTGATATCGAACAGGGCCGGATTGATGTGGTGGTGGTCTACAAGATTGACCGGCTGTCGCGGTCCCTGCTGGACTTTGCCCGGCTGGTTGAGGTCTTCGATCGCCAGAAAGTGACCTTTGTGAGTGTCACCCAGTCCTTCAATACGACGACCTCCATGGGGCGGCTGACCCTTAATGTGCTGTTGTCCTTTGCGCAGTTCGAACGGGAGGTCATTGGCGAGCGCATCCGAGACAAGTTTGCCGCCTCCCGCAAAAAGGGCATGTGGATGGGAGGCTCTGTGCCATTGGGCTATAGGGTGGCGGACCGAAAGCTGCTGATCCATGAGGAAGAGGCGGCATCTGTGAGGATGATCTTCAGAAGGTTCACTGAACTGGGCTCAGCCACCAGACTGGCCGCAGAACTTGGGAAGGACGGGATCCACACCCGCAAAGGCAAGCCCATCGACAAGAGCTTCCTCTACAGGCTTCTTAACAACCGGGTCTATGGGGGAGAAT
>JBDSTO010000034.1:0-13502 GCA_039928255.1 Aestuariivirga sp.
CACAACCGGCCCCACACGAGCCTCAACGGGCTCACACCAATCGAGTTTGCAAACCGGTCCAACCTGGACCAAAACCTGAACAGGACTAACCTATAAACGAGGGCATATCGGGGAGCAGGTCAGCAGTGTAGTTGATAATCCACTCCACTTGGACGATGGTGGCAAGGGGGCTTAACAAAGGGAGGGATTCGATTATGCAGGGTGCAGCACGTCTGTTTTTTACACTTGCCATTATTTACGCAATTCTTGGCATGATACTCGGATTAGCGATGGCCATTTCCAAGGATCATGGAGAGGTTGTGACCCACGCACACATTATGTTGGCTGGTTGGGTTTCTTCGGCACTAATCGCCTATTTCTATCATCTATTCCCGATGACAGGGAGCAAACCAATCGCGATCTTCCATTTCTGGTTCCAGGCAGCCAGTTCTGTTCTGATGCTGGGATCGTTGTTCCTGCTATATGGCGGCAATCCCGCCGTCGAACCCGGAGCTGCTGTGGGTTCCATTGGCTTTGCCCTTGGTATGCTGCTCTTTGCCTACATTGCTCTGCCGGTGGTGTGGAAGTCGTAACTCCCCAATCCTATGAATCGCGTTGATGAGCTTGGTGGTCCTCCTATTTCAGGGGCACCAAGCTAGTCTGCACTAGCGCAGAATGCCTCGTGATGACGAATCCCATGAGCTACGCTAAAAACCATTCTGACGTCGCTATATCTCTTCATGTCGAACACATGAAAGCAAATAGATATGACACAAAGTTTCCAACCACTTGTAGCCACAATGATCTCAGATCGCATAGACAAACTGGCTTCACACCGCAATCAAAGCGAACTCGCAAAGGCGATGGGATTTAAGAACGCCAACATGTTGTCGATGATTCGCCGTGGGAAAGCAAAGCTTCCATTTAACAAAATACCTATTATCGCCAAAGTTCTCGATCTTGATGCGGCCCTTCTCCTACGAACGCACCTCCGCGAAGAATGGCCGGAGTTCGAGGCTGTGGTTTTCGAAATTTTCGGCGGAGTGCTTACCGTAAATGAAAAGGCTTGGCTTCAATACTTTATCGATGTCGGAATGCCCATTCTCCCGGTTGATGCTGTAAAAAGACAAGAACTCAGAGAGTTCATTGAAGAGTTGAAGCACTGAGTGAAACACCAGTTTTGTTCGTTGCAAGACTCAGAAGAAGCATTCTTGATATGTTTTTAAACACCGGATAGATGACTTTCCCCCCCAGTTCTTTGCTTAAGGCTTAAATGTAAAATTCTGGAAAAAGCAGAGAACATGGGGGTCAACACCGTATAAGATGTGGTGGAGAGCATAGAGCGGCTAAGCTCGGCTGGGTGGCGTCCGTTTACCCAGTCATTAGCTCCGAACCCGGCTATTAAGCCACGCGGTCGTTCAGGTGAAAAGCCTGAACACGTCATTATTGACTTACCTTCAATCAAACAATGACTGGGAGTTGTGACAACTAGCACAGAGCTCCCATCTTTTTTGGAGACTTTGATTATCTGCAAGACAATCCGGCTCTAATCATCAGGGGCGTCCTGTCTCTCCACAGGGGAGCGATCCTTATGATCTTCCGATCGATCGAGTGGGATGCGATCTCAAAGCCAACGTTTTATCGCTGCGCCGTTTAGTTGGTATACCACTGCGGCGAAGGCCTAGCTAAGGCAGTCGCTTTGTATCACTCCTGAAGTAGGAATTGTAGCACAGCGGTTCAAAATCTTGCAACACAATAATCCACCTTTATTGAACTAACGCCAGCAAGCGTGTTTTCAAGGCAAGTAAGTAGCTTGCAGTGCACGTGTTCTCAATAACCAGTCGAACCCGGACACAAGAATATTTGAAATAGGCGCTACTATTTTCTTCCTTAGATGGAAGGTGACGTGCCGCTAAAAATTAGGCACGGCTGCACTTTTAGGGATCGACCGAGTTACCAATCAACGACGTCCTAGAAAACGGCAAGCAAACTGCTTCGGGATGGGTTCTGGTGCCTGAGAGAATTTTGCATTTCCTCCTCACTCAGATAACTGAACTGCGACTTTAGCTCAAACGCTGGGCTCCGCTAGCTTAGCAAAAAAGCTCTCATCCTCGGAAGAAGATGCGCAACGACTAGCGTTGCTTCGTAAGACTTGCAATTGCGGACGGATCGCGCAAATATTCATTCAAAAATAATTCATGCCAGGAATGGCGGCGAGGTCGGATCGTGTCGGAGCAGCCCGTTATTTCCTTTCAGAATGTAACAAAGTCATTTGGTCCTATTCATGCTGTCTTGGACAACAATCTGAGCGTCAAAGCAGGGGAGTTCCTATCTATTTTGGGGCCTTCTGGTTGTGGCAAAACCACATGCTTGCGCATGATGGCGGGCTTTGAACAACCGAGTTCGGGCCAGGTATTCATTCGCGGAGAGAAGGTCAACGGCGTTCCGGCGTTCCAGCGCCCGGTGAACATGGTTTTTCAGCACTACGCTCTGTTCCCGCATCTCTCAGTGACGGACAACGTGTCTTATGGTTTGCGTCAGCGTCGCCCCAAACCCAGTGCTGAAGACATCGCTAAATCTGTCTCAGAAGCCTTGGCCATGGTGCGACTTGAAGGTTATGAATCGCGTCGCAGCTACGAATTGTCTGGCGGTCAACAACAGCGTGTGGCTTTGGCACGAGCCTTGATCAACCGTCCCGCGGTGTTGCTGCTCGATGAGCCGCTCGCAGCACTTGACCGCAAACTGCGCCGCGAGATGCAGATCGAATTGCAGAATTTGCAGCGCAATGTCGGCATTACCTTTCTGCTGGTGACGCATGACCAAGAAGAGGCCTTGTCCATGTCGGACCGCGTCTGCGTGATGCGAGAGGGCCGCGTTGTGCAAACGGGCTCGCCGCGCGAACTCTATGACAAGCCCATCAACGCCTATGTTGCAGGATTTGTGGGCAAGGCCAATTTCTTCCCCGGCCAAAAGCCTTCAACGGTGTTGAGCGTCCGGCCAGAACTGATCGAGATCGCGGCCACGCGCAAGAGCCTGCCCAAGGGCCTGGCCCAGCCGCATGATATTACTGTTCTCAACCGCATTTTTCTCGGCGAGCACACCGAATATCTGGTGCAGCATGAGGGCATGGGCGCTTTCACGGTGCTGTCGCCGCGCAAATCTGAAAGCGCATTTGGTGTTTTCGAAATTGGCGACAAGGCCGTCGTCGGTTGGCGAAAGGACGCGGCACTGGTTTTGGATAACAACTAAGCAAAGGGAGACTGAAATGAGCAAAGATAAACGTTACATGACGCCTCAAAAATTCTTGGAAGAGTTGCGCCGCTATGAAAAAGGTTCCGTCACGCGGCGGCACTTTTTGGGCGTGACGGGCTTAGGGCTCGCCACCGCCGTGATGAGCACAGCGGTTCCGGGCCTGCGCCCACGCAGGGCCTATGCCGGACTTTCGGGGACGGTGAATTTCACAACCTGGCCCAATTATTTTGCCCAAGAGAATATCGACAATTTCACCAAGACCACGGGTGTCAAAGTAAATATCACGATTTTTGGGTCCAACGAAGAAATGCTGGCCAAGCTGCAGGCCGGTTCGACGGGCTGGGATTTGTTTGTGCCGACCAATTACACAATCTCGACCTACAAGAAACTCGACCTCATTGAGCCGCTCGAACTGAAATTGATGCCGAATTATGATCCGGCCTCGATGGACCCACGCTTCACCGGCCCCGGCACGATTGACGGTGTGACCTATGCCGTTGTGAAAGATTGGGGCACCACTGGCTATGTGGTTGATACGCGCAAAGTGAAGACCACGCCTGAAACCTGGAAGGACTTCTTCGATGCGGCCAGTGGCCCACTCTCGGGCAAGGTGTTGGTGCACGACTATCAGCTTACCACTATTGGCGGCGCATTGAAGGCCTTGGGATATTCCTTCAACTCCATTGACCCCAAGGAAAATGCCGAAGCCGAAAAACTTTTGCTGGCCACCAAGCCGCATTTGTTTGGCATCAACTCTGACTATCAGCCCTCAATGCGCAATGGTGATGCGGTGATGTCGATGTGCTGGACCAATGACGGCGCGCAATTGCACCGCGATATCCCCGAGATGGAATATCGGCTGGGCAAGGATGGCGGCGAGATTTGGGCTGACCATTACGCAGTGCCAAAGGGTGCTCCCAACCGTGCTGCGGGCTATGCCTTGATGGATTATCTGCTGACCCCTGAAATCAACACCAAGGAAGTGATTTCAAATGGTGCTCCGTCGATTGATTCACGCGTGAACAAGATGGTGCCAAAGGAAATGCTGGAAAATCCGATTCTCTATCCGGCAGCCGAGCTTTTGTCGAAGCTGGAATTTGGTGCTGCTGAAACATTGACCAGCCCTCTGCGCGCAGAAATCATGGCGCGCTTCAAGGCGGCCTGATTGATGACCGACGTCAAGCGCTCCCGCATGTTGACAGCACTCTTGCTGGCACCTGCGGGGGTGTTCCTGTTCTTCTTGTTGGTGCTGCCCCTAATTGTGATGGTGGTCTATTCGTTTGGGATGCGCGCTCCTGAGGGCGGCTATGAGGCCGCCTTTACCTTCGATAATTATCTGAACCTTCCAGCACGCAGCAAGGCTTTCACCAACACGCTTTTTCTGGCGCCGCTGGCCACTTTGCTGACAGTTCTATTCGCCTATCCCATGGCCTATTTTCTGGCGGTCAAAGTTTCATCGCGCTGGCGCAACGCCATGCTGGTTTTGGTGATGGCTCCGTTCTGGACCAGCCAGCTCCTGCGCTATTATGCGTGGATGATGATCTTGGGGTCGAAGGGCATTCCCGCTTGGCTGGAGTGGATTGGCATCTCGGATGTGCGCATTCTTAATACGCCCTATGCGGTTCTGATTGGCGCAGTCTATGGCTTCCTGCCATTGATGGTGCCGCCGATTTTTGTCAGTCTTGAAAAACTGGACAAGCGCTTGCTGGAGGCCTCCGCTGATCTCGGGGCCACGCCTTTCAACAGCTTCCGCCAAATCACATTGCCATTATCGCTTCCGGGGGTCGCCACAGGTTCGATGTTGGTGCTGATCTTGTTGATGGGCGATTATATTTTGCCACAATTCCTGGGCGGCGGAAAAGTCTATTTTATCGGCAACGCGCTGGTTGATCTCTTCCTGCAATCGCGCAACTGGCCTTTTGGGGCTGCGGTCTCCATCGCCTTGGTGATCATCATGTTTGTGACGATGTATGCCTACATGCGCTTCGTGCTGGGCAAAGGCGATTCCCGCCGCGTGGTGATGGTCTAAGTCATGCGGATCTATGCAGCGCTCATCTATGTGTTTCTCTATTTTCCGATTACCTTGATTGTCGGCTTTTCGTTCAATGCCGGCCGTTATGCCATGGACTGGCAGGGGTTTTCGCTGGCCTGGTATGGCAAGGCTTTTTCCAACCCCCTCATTATCCAAGCGCTGCTCACGAGCCTGTTCATCGCCGGATCAACCGCGCTGATTTCTGCAATCATTGGAACGATGACGGCATTGGGCCTCGAGCGGATTTCGGGCGTCACGCGCAAGGTCTTTGATGCATTGCTCTATATCGCCATTATGGTGCCTGGCATTGTCATTGGCATTTCCACGCTGATTGCCTTTGTCACACTGTTCAACATCGTCAATCCGGTTTTGCTTTCAATGTGGAACTTCAAGGTTGAAATGGGGGTGTGGACGGTGATTGCGGCGCATGTGTTGTTCAATCTTGCGGTGGTTTGCCTGTTGGTCCGGGCGAGGTTGACCGGCATGGATCGCAGCCTGATCGAGGCGTCCGAGGATCTTTATGCAACGCCGTGGGGCACATTCCGGCAGGTGCTGCTGCCCCTCTTAATGCCATCCATTCTGGCCGGCTTTCTGTTGTCGTTCACGTTTTCCTTTGAAGATTTCATCATCACATTCTTTGTGGCCGGGCCCAATGTGACGTTGCCGATCTATGTGTTCTCGTCCATCCGCCGCGGCGTGACGCCAGAAATCAATGCCGTAGGCACGGTAGTTTTGCTGACGTCTCTGGCGTCATTGGTTGTGGCTCAAGTCATTCTGCAACGTAGCAATAAATCAATGCGTGTCGCGAGGAGCTAATAACAACAGTCACTAATAGGAATGGATGTTGAAACCTTTACTATGCTCTTCGCAATGATATCTTGCAAAGCTATTACTTTACCCTTGCCCCGGGACCATGACCTTGACTGCCTTAGTCTTAGTTTATGATGAAGCGGGAGCGCTTCGCAAAAGAACAGGCCATCTGGATACTGCAAAATCCGGCACGGCTGCACTTTTAGGGATCGGTCGTATTATGAATGGATGAAGTCCTAGAAAATGGCGAGCCAGGCATATTGGGATGGGTTCTGGTGCCGAGAAAGAATTTTGCAGTTCCTCCTTGTTCCAAACTATTGGCCATGACCCCATGATGCGCCAATATCCAGAGACTTAAATTTGTGATTTTTGAGGATTCATCACGTCAGGCTACCGACTAGATCAAGAAATGCGGCCTTCATGTTTGCTCGGGTGACGACATTGCCCCGAGCTTCACCGAAACTGATATTCATAGCGGCATTGGCTTCAAAAAAAAGGACCCGGCCATCCGGCATGACGTCAAAATCAATCCCAAAAATATCCAACGGAATTTCTTTGCGCAACCCGTCAAGCGCGCGCATAACAAGCTTACTCTCCTCGGAATCGCTATCGTCGAGCAAAACTTGTGCACGAGGAAACTGTCGAACCCGAGCCTTAACCCTGCTCCGAAGTTCTTCTTCTCTGATGCGGTGCACGCTCCAATCTGTTCCGAAATGCACATGGGTTATGAATATCTTTTGGCCAATTACGGCTGCTCTGAACTTTCGATAGAGCGAAGGTGCGAGTGGATTGTCGACAAATGCAATCGCATAGAATTGACCAGCTCCCAGCGTCGCCAAGGCCGCCAACAACGCATCAGGTGTTTGGACTTTGATGGCACCTAGGCCCATTTGTTGGAAGGGTTCACGAAGGATCAGAGGATAGCCAATCTCTTGCTCCAGCATGAGTGCGACAGATATTTGATTGCCAGTCCAATTCTCAAATCTGACAACTTTGGGCACAACGACAGCTTCGACATTCTTCAGATTTTCTGCATTGCGTTGGCGCGTCGTAAGGGCGGCTTTGCGGGGCGCATTGAGGACGGGAATATCCAAGCCTTCCAATGCCCCGTTAACCATCTCCAGGACTCCCGGAATGGCCAACATTTCAGCAGTGGCCCAATTGTTGAGAACGATGTCCGGTCGAACATCAAGCTTGCTCATCTGGAGATTTGCAGCAGCGTTCGGGAAAAATGACAAGAGCCGCAAGTCTTGGGAAAATTGTTTAAAAAGACTGCTGGGAGTGTTCTCGCTGAAGTGGAATTCGGCCAGCGACATGGGCCGAATAACGACGGGGGAAGGCCTATTCAAAACTGCAACGACGAATTTCTGAGTGTCTGAATGTGCGGTAAGAAAGACGGGTGCGACTTTGGCCACCTCCTCCGCGATGGCTTCAGATTTTGCGACGTCTCCTACCATGAAAAAGCACGCACTCCGCAGCAGCAGAATCTCCGGGTTGGGTTGGTCGACACGGTCAAGCCGTCCCATGATCGCTGCGTTTACTGCAGCGCTGAAGTTCTTCTCCAGCACCCAGCGGAGGAAAGCTAGGGCCAAGGCATCAGCGATATGGAGCTGCGCGATAAATCCAGGCAGCAGTCTGTCGATCGTTTCACTTTGGCTGATTTTTTCCAGCGCGATCATCAAGGATTGCGTCAGACTTATATCGGCAGGCCTGGGTGTTGCGTGACTGTCCCAAGGTTGAATGATGGCGGGCAATAGGGACTTAACGTCAAGCTTGTCCGGTCCGGCCAGTGCTGCACCCAGCGAATTGTTGAGATTGCGCCAGACAACGCGGCTGTCAGTCGACATCGAATTCACGCGGCGCCACAGCGCAAAGGCCGACTCCTGCTCACCCATTTGGAATTTGCACAGAGCAAGGAGACCTAAAGTGTCCGCATCTTCACCATTCCGGAGAAGAATCTCTTCGTAGGCAGCGAGCGCCCTTTGATATTCACCACTTTGGTGCAAGGCTTTTGCCTCGTCGCGCCATCGCACTAGCTGATCTTCCATTACAGACCTTTGAACCAGTTGACGATTGTCGGCGTCAGCAGACCCGGAAAGAGTTGGGCCGCGAAGAGCTTGTCGAGCACGAGTGCGACGATAATAAAGGCCACAAACGTCGAAGCGAGCAAATAGGCCAGCTTCTCGCGCTGAACAAAGCGATGGTAAACTGCAACCATCACCGGCGTGCCGAGGTCAAAACCCAGCAGAACTATCGATGGAATGCATGTCGCAAGCCAAAACAGAATGCGCCATTGCAAGGCTTCGAGGCGGGACCCCTGGATTTCCGTTTCCTGTTTTCTTTTCAAATCAAAAACAAGTTGCAAAGCAGAAAGCGCCAAACCTGGAATTCCGACCAATAGGGGCATGACTCTCGCCTGTGGTCCCAAAGTCAGAGTAGCATTCAGCAAGAAACCAGTAAAAATTGCCGTCATCGTTAGACTCGTCAAGACACTCGCTCTCACAGACATCATGTCCAGCCCGTTTTTCTATGGCGATACAGAGTTGAGAACGCCGCGGCAGCTGACAACGCGAGCAGTGCAAGGCACCAGGGCCGCAGCAAAAAGGCAGGTCCCCAAATGGCTAGGGCCTTGTCGAGAGAGGTTTCCGCGATTGGCCCCAGAACAATGCCAATGGCAAAGGGTGCGCGCGGCCAATCTGCCAATTTCAACAGAATTCCCACCACGCCCAGAACAAGGAATACGATCAAGTTCTGCCAGGCACCACCGGCCATATAGCTGCCGGCGATTGAAAGCACGGCAATGCTGGGTAACAGAAATTCTGAACGCAGGCTGGCGAGCTTGCCAAACAGGGGGGCCGTAGCCAACATGGCGAGCGCGGCAATCACATTGGAAAGCGCCAGTGTCCACACCAACACCCATACAATCTTCCCGCCATCCGCAAGAATGGCCGGACCTGGCTGGATACCGAGTGCGACCAAGCCGCCGACCAAAATTGCCATGCTGGCGCTGCCGGGAAGGCCAAACAGCAAGGTTGGCAGCAGCGCGCCACCCTCCTTCGAGTTGTTAGCGGTTTCAGGCGCAATAACACCTTCAATGGCACCCTTGCCGAAGAGCTCTGGTGTCTTTGAAGTGTGGGCCGCGTGGCCATAACAGATCCATGTGGCAACATCGCCGCCCAAGCCTGGGATGGTGCCTATGAAGGCTCCAATTAATGAGGTGCGCAGGGTGAGACTCCAATGCCGAAACACGTCTTTGCAGCCTTCGAGAAGCCCCGCAAAGTCGGGGGGAACGATTGCTGAAGATCCCTTCGCGCCATCCCTGCGATTGAAGAACAGAAATTCTGGGATTGCAAAAATTGCCATCACGGCTGTCACAGTGTCGATCCCATCCCAAAGAAAAAGCTGCCCAAAGGTGAAGCGCTCCTCGCCAGTCAGGGGATCAAGCCTGACTGTTGAGATGAGCAGACCGAAAAGTCCAACAGCCAATCCCTTGACGAAACTCTTGCCGCTGAGCGCTGCTATGAACGTGATGCCAAAAAATGCGAACATGAAATATTCGCCCGGCCCAAAGGCCAGGATCAAAGGCTTGCCAAACGGAATGAGGATGCTGAGGTAAAGCGCTCCGATGATGCCTCCCACAGCCGAGGCCGCCAGTGTTGCGCCAAGGGCTCGTCCTGCTTCACCATTCTTAGCCATCGGGTAGCCATCGACAATTGTTGCGGCATCGGGGCCTGTGCCTGGCACGCCAAAGAGAATGCTGGGGAATCCGCCTGACGTATGGACCACCGAATGCATGGCCAGTAGAAATACTGCACCCTGCAACGGGTCCATGCCAAATGTAAACGGGATGAGGAAAACAAGTCCAAGCTTGCCGCCAAGCCCGGGCAGCACACCGAAAAACAAGCCTATGGCTGTGCCGAACAGCAGCAGCCACAGCATCTTCAAGGTGAAAAGACTGGTCAGTGGCGCCAATACGGCTGCAGTGACGAAGACTGAACTCGAAGCCTCCAACACACTCATTCCTGCGTAACGATGGCCTTCATCGCCGCTGTCACAGCCGGACTTTGCGACAAGACTGACGAGATGGCCTGTTGCACTTCTTCTCCCGTGGCCGAGGCGATCAAGAGATTGGCCTGCTTCGCCTCCTTAAGCAATTCAGGGTCGGCAAGGGCGGCGGCATAAGCGTCACGCAGGACTTTGAGCAGCTCGGGTGCCATGCCCGGCGGACCTGCTGTGGCTCGGGCAAAACGGGAGACACTGTCGATCAGTGCAAAAAGTGGTTTATTTTGCTCGTCAAAGTCTTTTTCATCGAGTGAGGGGATATCGCCATTCCGTCTGGTTCCAAATTCGAGGAGAAACCGGGCGTCGCCTGCATCAACATAATGTTGTAGCGATCCGCGCGAGCCAATCATCAAGTCCACGTCGCCGCGCAACACCGCAATCTCGGCTTCCGTGCCTCCAAAACCGAAGATTGGTTTCAGGTTCCAACCAAGAAGCTTGGCGAGGAGTCCCGATTCAAATTGCGCTCCCGACCCCTTGCCAGAAATAGCATTTTTGAGTGGCTCTTTTGCGGCATGGACATCTTCAACCGACTTCAAGGGTGAATCCATTCTGACCATAACGACACGCGCTTCTGAGTCGGCTTTGCCAATCCAACCCAACTTTCCAAGGTCGAGCTTGTCCCCAAACATTCCAGTCATCTGGCCATAGACCATGCCCATGTTGAAAATGCCGATGGTCAATCCATCCGGTGGAGATGCATAAATCAGTTGTGCGCCCGACAATTGCCCCGCACCCGGCACATTTTTGACTACCACAGTGGCGCCGTCGAGATGCTTCTCCAAATATTTTGCGATTAGGCGACCATAGGCGTCATATCCGCCACCCGGCTGAGTTGAGACAATATATGTGATGGTTCTGCCGGTGAAATCTCCGGCAAAGCCAGGTGGTGCAAACGCCATTACAATTAAAAGCGCCAGCCACCTGCAGATCAAATGTAAAGCCATTGGTCCTCCTACTTTAGTGCTGTTGCTGGCCCCCGGCCTCATGTTAGTCAAGTCCGGATGGCTGCTCCAAGCAAGAACTTGCTCGATCCTGAAATCTGTGGCGAAGATCTGTTCGCCATTGCCAATCGAGCCGCCGAACTCAGTGCGACGATGTGCGAGGGCTGCGCTGCATATCATTTCAGGATTCCGGCGTTCCGCGCGGTCGGGCGATCAGAAAGCCTCGAAAAAGATCGGCCGAACATGGTGGAAGCGATCACCCACATCTGGAAGCAACGTTCCCGAAAAAATCCGACGTTCGAGTTGGTGATCGCCGGCTCCGCCGATACGGGGTTGCTGGCCACTGCGGCTCATGCGGTAGCACTACAAGGGCAAGAGGCTCTGCGCCAAACCCATTTCACAGTGATTGATCGCTGCGGGACGCCACTTCAGCTTTGCGCTGAATTTTCAGCGCAGCACGGCCTGGATTGCTCCACTATTCAGGGTAATCTTCGCGCCGTCACTCCGGCCAAGCCAGCCGATGTGGTTGTAATGCACAGTGTTTTGCGATTCTTGTCGGCCGATGACCGGGTGAAATTCCTGCAGCACGCGTCACGCTGGCTGGCGCCTGAAGGCGTGTTCCTCATTTCAAATTCCTATGGTTCCCAAAGCGACCAGCAGCGCAGTTTAAGAGAAAAAACCAAGGATGAGAACTTGCAGCGCGTTGAGCAAGCCATTGAGTCAGAATTGTTGCGCGCGCCCTTTCCAGCCAGCGAACTTGCAACGGCCCTGCGAGAATCAGCCATGGCTTCGCTTGATCGCGACCGGGTTTTCCTTGATCCTTCTGACCTCCCGCAGCTGGCAGAAGCTGCCGGTTTGGGAATCAAACACTCCAGTTTCAGCCATCCGCCGGATTTGCCCGGTCAAAATTTGCGCAGTCCGCGCCTTCTTGCCGTTTTGGCACCAAAGTCCGCCGCCGGGTCGTCTTGTGCATAAATCCAGCCTGAACAACAATTTGGCTGGATTTGGAGGCAAGAAACGTTGCAAGTGCGCGAGGCCCAGAAACCCGTAAATACAATTGACTTTTCGCCCGTCATCGGTCAAAATTTTCGAAGGCTGGGAAAAATAATCATGAAACTCAAATATGTCGTCGGCATTCTGTTAGGCAGCACGGCTATCAGTGGCACAGCCTTTGCTGATGGTTGGAACGGCATGTATCTGGGTGTTCAAGGCGGCTACGCAAGCCTACCGTCTACCACGGACTATTTTGGCAGCATCTATAAGGATGCCACTTTGAGTGGAGGTCTGCTTGGCATCGATGTCGGCATTGACCACCAGATGTCGAACAATTTTGTAGTTGGCGTTTTGGCGGACTGGTCAATTTCGAATGCTTCGGGTGATGGCAGCATATATAATCCAGGCCGTGACTTCACACTGACTTTGCATTCCTTGGGCAAGGCGCAGCTTCGTGCCGGCATGTCCTTTGGTGCGGCCAATGAAAATCTGCTTTATCTTGCTGGCGGTCTGGCTTTCGGCAATGTTGAAAGAACTGGAAACGTCACCAATGCCACAAACAGCCACGTTGGCTATGTGGTGAGTGCGGGCTTTGAGCACAAATTTTCGCCGAGCGTCTCGATCAAGACAGAAGCCTCTTATGTCGATTTAGGCAAGAAGACCTATTCCGGCGGTGAAACCGTCAGGCTCGGTGGCCTTCTCGCCACGGTTGGTATAAACTTCCACTTCTAAGTTACTTGCAGATCGAGGGATGATAGTTACCTCAATGGCGGGGACCGCGCGGTTCGGCCTTGATAGTTATTGGCGAGATTGCAACCACTGTTGGTGTTCATTGCATTGGGTGATTACCCGTTCCAGAGCGTTTTGAACTGGAAACCGCAGGCACGGCTGCACTTCCAGGGATCGGCCCGGTCTCGAATTGGACGAAGTCCTAGAAAGTGGCGAGCGTTAATCGTCATGGTGCGCAGAACCTCCTCCTGTTTCTCCTATCCCCATTTAAACGTTTTGTGCTAAGGCCCAGCTCCAGCTGATCGGATCGCCTTCACAACGGTTAGACAAAAATCGAAATTTCCCTTTACTTCAGTTGCTCATCAGACACTTTGTGCAACTCTAAGATATTGATATATATGGCAGAGCACAGGTTTCCTAAACCTGGGGTCAGGGGTTCGAATCCCTTCCGGGACGCCAGTTTTATTTGTTTAATATCAATGACTTAGTGCATATCTTTCTTTTCTTAGAAACGCTAATTAGACACTTTTTCTGAAAAGTTAGACATGGCCCGCCGATTTCTTTCTCGTTCTTCCACACGTGAGATTGCGGGAGCGAGTTTGTTGATAAGGTTGGCATCACGACTGTAATGCGCAGCCATGCCCTCACTCTTTTGGCCAAGCATGTCAGCAATAGTCCTATCGTCATATCCAAGTTCACTTAAG
>JBDSTO010000035.1:0-8297 GCA_039928255.1 Aestuariivirga sp.
GTCCAAAGGCCTTGAAAACCATTGCCGCCGGGCAGAAGCCGGTCACGGACGCTTGCAACATGTTCAGGCCAACAAAAGCGGCCAGCAAAAGCCAATAGGGCGAAACATAATAGGTCAACACCACAGCAGCGAGATTGACACATCCCGCAAAGGCCAAAACTGCACGATCAATGTTCAATTTCTTTACTCCCAATTTAAAGCAGTGATTTATACTTGCATCTTAGTATATGCAAATATAATAATATATCAATAGACAATCGTGCTTTTTGCCCTGGGGCAAGCGGGAACATATTGTGGGTGCTGAATGCAGACGGCATGGGTCTAAGCATTCGCGGGCCGCGCGGACTATTTGATCAGATCAGCAATGAACATAGGGTGCCATTCGCAATGGAGCGGCGTTAAGTCGGCGTATGATTACATTTAAGGAGCCGGATTTAAGCGTATAAGTCTTGTCCGGTTCTGGCTAGGAGCCCATGGCCATTACACCATCTGCCCTACAGGGCATAAACGACACTCAGAGCGAACTCAAAACTGGATAAGCGACCGGCGCAAGGTCCCGGCCAGCGCTGCGTTCTCAACGGAAATACGCCAAGCCAGAATGCAAATATTGATTATTCCGCTCACTAATGCATACGCAACCAATCCAAATGCCAGCGGCAAAACAAAAGCCTCGAGAGCAACAACCGCATAGTTGGGGTGCTTGAGAAATCGAAACGGGCCACGCGCGATCAGTGTTTCGTTAGGCACGCAAATGATCCGCGTGGTCCATCGAGCCCCAAGCGTCGAAATCACCCAAATTCGTAGCGCCTGCAGCGCGACGAATATGCCGATCAAGACCCAATTGACATTCTGGCCCGGAGCAAGCCACCAAAGCCCCACGAGCCAAACCGCATGGAACATCACGATAATCGGATAGTGTGGCGCGCCAACTTCATAAGCACCCGCAGCTAAAAGTCTGGCAGTATTGCGCCTAGCTAACACTAGTTCGCCTAAGCGTTGAAACGTAACAAAGGCCAGAATGACAACCGGCCAATTCATCCCTGCACCATGGTCATGAAACTGGCGGTGAAGCCCGGGCCTAAAGCTCCCAAAAGGCGCCGTCCGGACGTGGGTTTCTTCAAGGCTTCTTTCAAAACAAATAAAACTGTTGGCGCTGACATATTTCCAAACCCACCGAGGATCTTCCGTTCATCAACCAGGCTACCCGTCTCTAATCCAAAGGCCGGCTCCAGAGCCGCAATCACTTTTGCACCTCCGGGGTGAAAGCTAAAATTGTCAATTTCATCTATGGTCAAATTATGCCGAGCCAAAAATAGATCGGCGGCTGGTCGCAAGTCCTTGGAGGCAAGATCAGGAATATCGCGCGAGAAGATCGCACCAAAGCCTTCGGGATCGACTCGCCAGCCCATTATATCAATAGTTCCAGGCCAAGTGTGCTCACCGGCAAATTCAATTGCACCAAAGCCGCGGTTGTCTCCCGCGCACAACACAGCAGCTGCCGCGCCATCACCAAAAATCGCCGTTGCAACAATATTGGCCTTGGTCATTTCATCAAGCCGAAAAGCGAGCGTGCAAAGTTCAATCACCACAATCAGAATCTTCTTGCCGGGTTCAGACACCGCCAAGCGCGCGGCAAGTGAAAGTCCTGAGATTCCGCCAGCGCATCCAAGCCCAAAAACCGGAACGCGCTGCACATCCACTCTAAACCCCATCTCCACCATCATATGGGCTTCAATCGAAGGAGTAGAAATGCCGGTGGAGGATACCGTCACGATCGCATCGATATCACTGGATTTAAGATTGGCTTTTGCAATGGCCTCGCTGGCCGCCTGTTTAAAAAGCGAAGTGGCACCTTCCATAAATTTGGCCGTGCGATCGGGCCAGCCGCGCGGCTGTAAAAACCATTCCATCGGGCAAACGGAATAACGCCGGTCAATCTCGCTGTTGGCATAAATAGGCAGTAGGCGAGAAAGTGCACTGCCCAAACCCTTAAATGTTTCCGCCGCCTGCTTTGCAATGGCAGTCGTTTCAAAAACGAAAGGTGGAACAGCGGTCGCCAAGCTTAGAAGCTGCGCGCGTGATTGATGTGTCATGAAAACCTTCAAAGAAATTACGCGCCATGTGCTGTGATATTCCCTTATACGCACAATTGTCCTGATTGGATGCCTCGCAGGCGATGGTTATGCCTAAAAACAGGGGTTTACGTTCTTCGCGATTACAATCACGTTGCCGCGATAGCTGGATCCTGATTGAAGTGAGTTTTTTCAGGCGAAGTGATCCGGCTTGGTGGCGTAAAAAGCCCAACACGTCGATCATACTCGCGACCGGCTATGCTCAATTGCAAGATCGCGCGGGGACCAAGCCTCCTCGGCTTTTCAAGCTATTTTCATAGGAGCAACTTGCCGCGGCTCTGCGAGAAATGAGCGTTCGGAATTGACGCGGACCCCAAAAACAGGAATGCGGGACATTTGCCCCGCATTCTTTCTATATTTCCAATTTCCGAAACGGAGATTTTAAAATCACTTCACCCTAAAGAAGCCAGTAAACTCCACTGCCTCATCTTTATGGCGGCCACCCACCGAGGCTGCCCAAAAAGCTGCAACGGCACTGATCAGAAGGGATGCGGCGAGCAGAAACGCGGCGATAACGCTAATTTTTCTTGCAGTCTCCGCTGTCTGGGCCACGTCGGCTTTTGCCTTTTCGATGCTTGCATAGGTTTGATCAACCCGCGTCTTCGCTTCATCAGGGGTAACACCCGTCTGCTTCGCAACGACTTGTGCCAAGTAGGTCTTATCCTCGTCAGTGGGTGCCGCCAATGAAGAACGGGTCAAAATTGCAGAAACTTCACTCGTCACAGCAGCTTTGTCAGACCCAACCGTAGCTGTAGTATTATCGGTTGCTGGACGAAGCAAACTATCCGAATAATACTGCATGGCAGCAGGCGCAACGCCTTGAGCGGTGGTCGCTGTCACTTCGGCGGCCGACTTGGCAATATTTCCGGCCGAGTTGACTAGCGAACCAGCGCTGCTCAATGCGAGGAAAGCGCCAACCACCACGCAGCCAGCCCATACAACCAATCCATGTGAACCATCGCGAACTTCTGTTTCATGTTCGGAAGACGAACGCAGGCTCCTTCTCAGACGGCCCGCCAAATAGCCTCCTGCCATGAAGCTCGAAACTTCCACCCAGATAAACCACAACGCAGCACCGATACCGGCACCTAGAGCATAAGACTTGGTCGAGATGCTTGCAAAAGCCAACCCCAAACCTGATCCGAAAGCGAGCAAAACAATCGACATGGCCGATGCGAAAATAATGCCAGCAATGATAGCGCCCCAATCCAGGTAAACGGTTTTCGCTTCCACTGGCAAAACATTAGGACTTGTGGCTTGTGTTTCGTAAGTCATCATCACACCTCAATAGCTCAATGAAGCCCAAAAAACGAAAGAACAGCCATGATGACAACCACCAAGCCAACCAGATAAATTATACCGTTCATTATGAATCTCCTGTGAAAATTGCAAATCGACTGGGATCAAGAATGTTTCACTCTTGTCCGCTATTTAATCGCGGCAGATCAGATCAATGATGAAAAAAGAGCGCCAAAAGGATGATCACTGGAATCGGAACACCCAACATCCATAACAAAATCCCACGTCCCATTTTCGTCCTCCATTTAAAACCAGCACTGGTTAAAAGACGAAGACGCGAAAAAGTTCCAATGGACAAAGCCAGATATTGGCAGACTGAGGAAAAGATGCAATTCAAATGGGGAAGGTGAAACCCTATCTATCGATACCTGATTTGGTTCCAGCGATGGCCCAACAGCGAAAGAATAATGATCAAGCCGTTAAAGAACTGGACGTAGAACCCGCTCAAGCCAGCACCCACGATTCCCGTCTGGATGAACGAAACAGTAAGCGCGCCAATCGCTCCGCCAAACACCGTGCCAATACCGCCCCAGGTTGGTGTGCCGCCCACAAAGACGGAAGCCAGCACAGGCAGCAAATAGCCATCACCCGAGGTTGGCCACCAGGTGAAATTGATCATGGTGGAGAACACGCCGGCGATGGCAGCGCCAATCCCTACGAACACAAAGGCGCCGACGCGAACGCGCTTCACGTTGATGCCCATTTGTGCGGCACTGTCCGGGTTATCACCCACAATATGGATGTGAACGCCAAAGCGGTGGCGCGAATAAAGGAACATCGCGAAAATAGTGAAGGCGATCGCCCAATAGATTTGAACCGGCACGCCATAGAGTTCTGAGGAAAACATCTTGAACACCCAGCTGTCACCAAGGGTGGGGAGGGCAATTGACTTTCCTTCGGTGAAGATCAGGATGATGCCGCGGAGAACGAAGTTCATGCCGAGCGTGGCGATCAGCGATGAGAGGTTGCCATAGACAACGAGCGAACCCACCAGTGCGCCAAGAATAGCGCCAGTGACTAGGGCCGCCGCAAAACCTAAAATGGGATCAAAGCCAGCCTGACACAAAAGCGCAAACATCCAGGCCGCAAAGCCCATGGTTGCGGGAAATGACAAATCGATTTCGCCCACCGTTACGATGAACACCAGCGGCACTGTCAGGAAAATGGCAACGGGCAGAGTTGTCAGCACGGAGGCATAAAGCGTCCAGTTTGTGAACACGGCGGGGTTGGCAATGGTGAAGGCAAGCAACATCAACAGGAACACGGCCAGCGAACCCAGCGCTGCGCGATTGTCCATCATGAGCTTGCGCCATGGCAACTCCTGCGGGTGGAGCCACGTGTCCGGCGTTGATTGACCCGATGTGCCCTTTGACAATTCCTTGGCCATCAAGCCGCTCCCTTTTTTCGTGCGGTTTTTTTGACTTCCGCTGGTTTTTCTGCAAGTTCAGGATGGGCCACATTTTCCATGAAGCGAATGAGATCTTCGGCTGACTTCATTTGCGCCTTGGACACTTCCAGGGCAACCTTGCCGCGATCAATGACAACAAAACGATCGGCAATGTCATAGACATGATGAATGTTGTGGCCGATGAATATGATGGAACGGCCGCTGGCGCGCACCTGGCGCACGAAATGGAAAACCTTGTTGGTCTCGGTAAGCGACAGTGCCGTTGTGGGTTCATCGAGAATGATCAAATCGGCCTGCTTGTAAATGGCGCGGGCAATGGCAACGCCCTGGCGCTCACCGCCTGAGAGTTGGCCCACGATGGAATTGGGAGTGAATACTTTTGAGGTAAAGCCGATCTCGCGCATCAGGCGGCTGGCTTCACTGATTTCTTTTTTGAGATTGAGAAAGCCAAAACGGTTGCCCGTTTCGTTGCCCATGAAAATGTTGCGGACGATCGATTGCTGCACAGCCAAGGCGCGATCCTGAAACACAGTCTCAATACCTGACTCGCGTGAGCGCGCGGCGTTCCAGCCTGACACTGGCTTGCCCCGCACCAGAATTTCACCAGCCGTTGGACGAACCGCACCTGCGAGAATCTTGATGAGAGTTGATTTGCCGGCACCATTGTCGCCGAGCAAGCCCACCACTTCACCCTTGTCCACGCTCAGATTAACACCCCCCAAGGCATAGACGTTGCCATAGGATTTTTTGATGTCGCGCAGTTCGATCAATCGTTCAGCCATGAGGCACTCCATAAATTTGGGCCGCCAGAGAGGAGGACTGGCGGCCCATCAGGTTTCGGTTAGCGAAGACCTTCCTTCGCCAAGTCGCCGACAACCTTGTAGTTGTCAGCCGACACGAAACCTGCGCCCGTGTCCACGTTCATGGCGCCGAGGCCATAAACAGCTTGTGAGCAAAGACTGAGGATCGGCAAATAGCCCTGAAGGAAAGGCTGTTGATCCGCAGTCAGCTGTACCCATTTGCCGTCAAAGGCATCCACAATCTGGGGGCTGGTGTCGAAACCGAAGTTAAAGATTTCACCAGGCTTCTTCTTGGCAGCCTGCATGAAGGTTGGGACGTTGCCCAAAAGCTGGCCGCCCGGATAGGCGATTGCCTTGACACCAGGGTTGTTCAAAATTGCAGCCGTGATGACGGGGACTGCCAAGTTTGGATCAGCCGCCCATTCGGTGGGCGATTCAATCTTGATCACCTTCACGCCTGCTTCTTCCAAAGCCTTGGCTGTGCCCAATTCACGCACCGAGCGGTTTTGGTCCGCCCAGTGGCTCAGCACGATGGCGGTGTCGCCAGATTTCAAACCGGAAAGCCTGACGGCTTCCACACCGAGTGCGTGGCCTTGAGGTTCCTGCTGGGCACCAACATAGCCGCCGCCAAAGGCTGCAACGACTTTTGGCACTGGCACGTTCTGATACATCATCTTGATGCCGGCTTCAGAGGCCTGCTTGGCCAGGGGCATGATGGCATCATCGCCGGGATGGCCCATCATGGCGATGCCGGCTGGCTTTGCTGCCACGGCTTCACGCAATTGCTGCACCATCTTTTCCGAGTTCCAACCAGAGAACACGAAATCAACCTGAGCACCTGTATCGGCCGCAGCCTGCTTGGCACCATTATAAACGATTGAACCGAAGGCATCACCTTCAGCGCCACCCGCAAAGAAGCGCAGGTGAACATCCTTGCACCATTTTTCACGCAAGGCAGCAGCATCCGCAAAGCTGACACTGGTAACTGCAAGCGCAACGGCTGTTGCGCCCAAAAGGAAAGTTCTCTTCAACATATCATTCCTCCCATGCCCGGGGTCCGGGCTTTTCTATTTCACTTATTGTCCCGACTTGGCGCCGGTGTTCTGTTGTCCGATCTTTATGGATCGGAAGGTCTATGCCGGGTTGGTCACAGATTTTGCTCCGCCCCTGCATTCTTTGAGATAATTCAAGGCCCGCACCTGGCCCGTCATTTCCAATTCTTCGCGATAGACCGGATCATGCCAGCCCTCGATATCAATGGTGCCTTTGTAACCAGCGAGCCTCAGTTCGCTGATGACGCGCGTCCAATCAGAATCACCAAAGCCCGGTGTGCGCATCTGCACGAATGGATATTTTCCGAACACGCCGTGTTCTTTGATCACGTCCCAACGGATGGTGGCATCCTTGCCGTGGACATGGAAAATCTTGTGCGCCCATTTGCGGATTTGCGGGATGGGGTCGATCAGATAGACCATCTGGTGGCAGGGTTCCCATTCGAGGCCGAGGTTGGCTGAAGGAACTTCATTGAACATCAGTTCCCAGGCGTCGGGGTTGTGGGCGATGTTCCAATCGCCACGTGACCAGTTCCCGTCCATGGCGCAATTTTCAAACGCAATGCGAACGCCCTTGTCGGCGGCGCGCTTGGCCAGCTTTGTCCATACCTCTTTGTAACGCGGCAGGCTTTCGGGAAGGGTTTTGCCCCGCACGCGGCCGGTAAAACCGGAAATGAGATCCGTTCCGAACAGATGCAGGTTATCGATCAGGGTTTCCCAACCTTTGAGCGTGGCAACATCCATCTCCCCCTCCTCGAGGGGATTGCCGAACATGGCAAGCGAACTGATCACCACATCCTTTCCGGAGATGGCTTCCTTCAAATCTCCAGCGAGGCGCTTTATGTCAACGTCGCCCAAGGTTTGCCAGAAGAAGGGCTGAATGGATTCAAAGCCCAAGGGCAAAATCTGTTTCACATAGGAAACCACATCCGGTGAATTGGCCTTCACCATGGTGCCGATGCGGATATCATTGAGGGAGCGAGGCATGGTTCTTGATCTCAGCTTTCTATGGTTACGCGTTCGCCGGTTTTTGCGCTTTCGATTGCGCCAAAAACCATGGCCAGGCTTTTGATATTGTCGCTGCCTGCGGTTTCAGGCGCTTTACGGCTGCGAACCGCTGCCACAAAATCATTGATGACACCGAGGTGCCCACCGATCCGGTCTTCAGGTTGCAGGGGCGGAATTTCCACAGGTTCGGGGACAGAAAAGATGCCGTCGCGTTTCGCGGTGGCGCGCTCGGCGCGCAGATCACCAAAGCCGTCCCACAGCAAGGTTCCATGTTCGCAGACAATGCGCCAACTGCTTTCCCAGCTGGTTTTCAAACCATCGGCACACCAACTGCCGCGGTAGTTGAACACGATGCCGCCTTCCAACTTGAACAGAGCAGCGGCTGACGAGCCATTTTTGTACCAGGATGTTGCTGGCTCCCATTCAACACAGAAGACAGATTGGGGTGCTGCGTTCACCAGGTAGCGTGCAGCATCGAACGTGTGGATTGCCATGTCGAGCAGCAAGACATGATCCATCTCCTCGCGGAAGCCGCCAAAATGTGGGGCAAGGAAAAAGTCACAGTGAATACTTGTCGGCTTGCCGAGAGCGCCTGAGT
>JBDSTO010000036.1:0-9229 GCA_039928255.1 Aestuariivirga sp.
ATGCCAAGCTGACGTTCCGTCTGGTTGAAGGCCAGAAGCCCAGCAAAGTGCGCGCAGCATTTCGCAAGCACGTAAAAGCCCTGCTGCCGAAAGATTGCAAGATCAGTTTCATTTCCGAAGGCGGTGACTCAACTGGCATCCGCATTGCTGAAGACAGCTCGTGGTTTAAGGCGGCGGCGCGCGCGTTGAAGGCGGAATGGGGCAAAGCGCCGGCACTTATTGGCTCGGGCGGTTCAATTCCCGTAGTTGAATTCATGCGCAAGCATCTGAAAGTTGAAAGTCTGCTCATCGGCTTTGGTCGCAAGGACGACAGGGTGCACAGCCCCAATGAAAAATATGATCTTGAATGCTACCACCGCGGCCAGCGCAGTTTTGCGCGTTTGATTGCCGAATTTTCCCAGGGAGATTGATATGTCAGTTTTGAACAATGTTCTGGCCAATGCCGAGTCCGGATTTGGCCGCAGTCTTGATCGATTGTTCGCGTTGTTGCGCATTCCATCAATCTCCACGGACCCTGCCTATCATGACGCCTGTCAGAAGGCCGCAGACTGGCTGGTGAAGGAATTGTCTACCCTTGGTTTTGCGGCAGAAGCGCGGCCCACGGCGGGGCGGCCCATGGTAGTCGCTCATTACACGCCGAAAGGTGCCACGGCCAAGACGCCGCATGCCTTGTTCTATGGCCACTATGATGTTCAGCCGGTGGACCCGCTGAATTTATGGGACACCAAGCCCTTTGAGCCTGTGGTGAAAAAAGGCAACGATGGTGTGGAGCGCATTTTTGGACGCGGCACTGCCGATGACAAAGGGCAGTTGATGACGTTCGTCGAGGCGGCGCGGGCTTATATTGCGGCGGCGGGTGAATTGCCGATCAAGGCCACCTTCCTCATCGAAGGGGAAGAAGAGTCGGGCTCGCCCTCGCTCATTCCGTTCCTCAAAGCCAATGCCAAGGAGCTTTCCTGCGATATTGCCTTTGTCTGCGACACCAGCATGTGGGATGCGAAAACACCCGCGATAACTTCGCGGCTGCGCGGGCTTGTTCATGAAGAGGTTGAAGTGACAGGCCCTTCGATTGATCTTCACTCAGGCATGTATGGTGGTGCGGCCATGAACCCCATTCGCGCACTTTCGAAAATGATTGCGGCCTTGCACGACAAGACCGGCAAGGTTGCGATCCCCGGATTCTATACAGGCGTTGCGCCTTTGCCAAAGGCAACGCGCAAGCAATGGGCAGGCCTCAAATTTTCCGAGAAGAAATTTCTCTCCGATGTCGGGTTAAAATCAGCGGCTGGCGAAAATGGTTTCAGTGTTCTGGAAAAAATCTGGTCGCGGCCCACGGCGGAGGTCAATGGCATCTGGGGAGGTTATACGGGTGCTGGCACCAAGACGGTGATCCCGTCAAAGGCCAATGCCAAATTCACCTTCCGCCTTGTCGGTAAGCAGGACCCCAAAAAAATTCTGGCGGCGTTCCAGCGCTTTGCCAAGGCGCAAATGCCCAAGGATGCGAAGATTACATTCTCGGGCAAGGGCGGCGGCAGCCCTGCTTCCGAGATTGGCGAGAACAGTCCCTATATCGTGAAATCGGCGGCGGCGCTGAAGGCCGAATTTGGGCGTGAAACCGTGCTGGTCGGATCTGGTGGTTCAATTCCGATTGTGCGCAGCTTCAAGGATATATTGGGCATGGATTCAGTTCTCGTGGGCTTTGGTCTCAATGATGACGCCATTCACAGCCCCAACGAGAAATACAATCTCTCAAGCTTCCAGCGCGGCATTAAAAGCTGGGTGCGGATCATTGCGGCGCTGGCCGACAAGTGAGCGTTCAGAAGCTGATCGCTTATCACGCTGCGCTCAACAACTTTGATAGCGACGTGGTGGAAGCGATGTTCACGGAGGATGCAGAATATGTTTCGCCTGGGCTTCATGGTGTGGTGACGGGACGTTCTGCCATCATGAAGGCGATGCGGGACTATTTTGCGGAGTATGCGGATCAAAAGGCTTTTGATGACGAGGTTTCAGAATTGCGGCCTGGCGTGATCCAATCAAAGTGGCGTTTGGAAGCGACCTCATTGAAGACTGGTAAATCTATCAAGCGGCGGGGCAGGGAAGTTACGACGTTCAATGGGGCCGGACTGATTGTGCGTGTTGAAGTTTTTGACGCAGACTAGCCGATCTTGAAACCTGTCACATGGGCGGGAGGCTTCAACCCCTCGATCAACCTTGGATCATCAACCGGAACACCCGTCTTGATTTCAAGGGGAATAACGCCAGCCCAGATCGGGAGTGCATAATCTTCCTCATCATCGCCCGGAGGGCCATTTCGCACTTTGGCGGAGACCTCGGAAAGTTCGAGGCCCAGCATCATCGTTGCCTTGAGTTCCTTGTCGGTGACGGGGCGCAGCGTGTCCCATCGGCCCGGGAAAAGGATTTCGGTGAAGGTTTTGAGGCGGGCAAGTTTTTCATCACGGTCAGTCACCTTGAAGGCGCGACCAAAGGCCATGACGGATCGATAGTTACAGGAATGGTTGAAGGCGGATCGGGCCATGACCATGCCGTCAAAAATCGTGACGTTGATGCAGACTTCCGCATCCTCGCAGGTTTCCAACATGCGGCTGGCCGATGAGCCGTGCCAATAGATGTGGTTGCCTTCGCGCCATTGCAGCGTGGGCGTCACATAGGGCGCGCCGTTGAAAACATAACCAACCGAACACATCGGCTGGGCATCAAGAATGGCGTGGACGGTGGCTTCGTCATAGACTGCGCGCTTAGCCAGGCGCTTGACGCGGGTGCGTTCGGTTGGGGTCTGGGTCATGATTTAAACTAGCAACTGGCAGGGATAAATTGAGAGCCAGATCAATTCAAAAACTGGACTGGCGTGTATCAATTGTCATCCGCCGGTGACACTCATATGGCGGGCCACGGCAGGCTTGTTGTGGGCGCGATCGATGATGAAATCATGGCCCTTGGGCTTTCTTGAAATTGCTTCCGAGATGGCCCGTTGCAACAATTCATCGCCTTCCGAGGCGCGCAGGGGTGCTCGAAGATCAGCGGCGTCTTCCTGACCGAGGCACATATAAAGTGTTCCCGTACAAGTGAGGCGGACACGGTTGCAACTTTCGCAGAAATTATGGGTGAGCGGCGTGATGAAGCCCAAGCGTCCGCCAGTTTCCTTCACCTCGACATAGCGGGCGGGGCCGCCCGTCTTGTAGGGGATGTCAGCGAAGGTGAATTGATCGAGCAGGCTCGCTCGAACCTGACTCAAAGGCAGATATTGGTCGGTACGGTCGCCATCGATGTCACCCAACGGCATGGTTTCAATCAAGGTCAAATCCATGTGCTGGCCATGGGCCCAGCGGATCATGTCGGGAATCTCGTTATCATTAACGCCTTTGAGGGCGACGGCATTGATCTTGATGGCGAGGCCTGCATCCTGCGCGGCCTTGATGCCATCTTGCACTTTACCCAAATCGCCCCAGCGGGTGATGGCCTTGAATTTGGCGGTATCTAATGTGTCGACCGAAACATTGATGCGCTTTACGCCATGGCGCGCCAAGTCCTTGGCGTGTTTGGCAAGCTGGCTGCCATTGGTGGTCAGCGTCAATTCTTCCAGATCGCCAGATTGCAAATGGCGGGACAGGCTTTCGACCAACGTCATGATGCCTTTGCGCACCAGCGGTTCGCCACCGGTCAGCCTGATCTTCTTCACGCCCCGCGTGATGAAAGCCGAGCACACACGGTCAAGCTCTTCCAGCGTCAGGAGATCCTGCCTGGGAAGGAAGTTCATATTTTCGGCCATGCAATAAACGCAACGGAAATCACAGCGGTCCGTGACGGAAACCCTAAGATACGAGACGTGGCGGCCGAATGGGTCGATCAGATTTGCAGACATTATGCCATTTCACCGGGAAGGGGCGCTGGCGTCAAGTCAAGTCTTTGGCATATAGGGTGAGGGGCGTGTCAATGAGGACCAATCCATGGCCGAAGGGACAATTTCGCGACGGGCGATTCTAACGACTTTCGGCCTTGCGGCGACGACAAAATCGGTGACTTCAGCGCCTTTGGTGGACCTCGCCTTGGTTCTCGCCATCGATTGTTCTTTCAGCGTTTCGGAAGCTTCTTATCATTTGCAGATGCGTGGCTTTGGCGAGGCCTTTCTTGATCCAGAAGTTCAAGGGGCCATTTGGAAAGGCTATCATAAGCGAATTGCGGTCGCGGCATTCCACTGGTCTGACCCTGACCGACAGCAATTGATTCTGCCGTGGCAGATTGTTGAAAATGCCAGAAGTGCAAGAGGGATTGCACAGGCGTTTTTTCGGGCCCCGCGCGACAACCGAATTGGTTTTACGGCAACAGGTGAAGCCATCTTGTATGGCATCAATCTCCTCGGTCATGCGCCGCCGGCGGTTCGGCAGGTTATTGATGTTTCAACAGATGGAAGTCCGAATTCCGGGCAGTCGGCTCCCCCAGCGCGTGATGCCGCAGTCAAAGCCGGAATTACCGTGAACGCGTTGGGGATTCTGGAGGAGGAGCCCTTTCTGGCTCCAGTCTTGGAACGGGACGTTATTGGTGGCGATGGTGCGTTCCTCGTCATAGCCAGCAACTTTTCTGATTTTGGGAGAGCCATAAAACGCAAGCTCATCCGTGAGATCAGTAATTCGGTGGCAACGTGAATCAATAGCCGGGCGGTGGTTCAAAGCCGCCATATTCACGTTCGATGAGTTCGGCGAATTTGAGCGCGGTGGTATCCCCGTATTGTCGGGTGATGATCTGCACGCCTACAGGCAATCCATCTGGTGCCAAGCCTAAGGGCGCCATGGTGGACGGCAAGTAATAAGCTCCCGAGTAGCCCGCCCAGAAACGCTGGTCGATGGTTGAAACCCGCTTTCCATTGACGGTAATCAATCGCTCATGACGCTCGCCCACATGGTCATGAGGGAAGGCGGTGGAGGCGGCGATGGGGCAGAGCAGCACGTCCCAGTCTTCAAAGAATGCATCCCAGGCCATACGCATATGGTGGCGGCGCTCATTCACTTTCAGCCAATCGCGGTGCGAGAGGGCAAAGGCTCTGCTCATCATGGCAACATAGGATTTGTCGCTGTGGGAGAGCTTGGCCGCCTTGGCAACATAGGCTTCATATTCGGCATCGGTTGCCTTTCGCGCCGCGGTGGCGCGGAGCAGGGTGATGAAGATTTCATAGTTCTCGTGATCAGAAAATCCGGGCTGGGCGGAATGCGAAATTTTGGCCACGCGCAGCGACAGCCGTTCCGCCAAGGCCAGAATTTTGTTCCGGACGGCGGCATCCACCTCACTGACGGGGCTTTCAACTTTTACTGCCACGCGGAAATCCTTCAGCGACTTTTGCGGTGCCTTGGGCAAGCTGATGCTGATGGCGCGTGACTCGGGCGACACTTCCCCCACCAGAACATCCATCATGGCCGACAGGTCCTTGGCTGAGCGGGCGAGCGGTCCTGCCACGGTGATATCTGCTGGCATCACCATGCCGGGCCGCATCTGGCCGCGATAGGGTACGACGCCGTAAGTTGGCTTGTGGCCAAAGAGGCCGCAGTAGTGGGCCGGGTTGCGGATTGATGCGCCGATGTCTGAACCCAATTCCAGTGCTGACATGCCGGTGGCCAAGGCTGCGGCTGAACCGCCAGACGAGCCGCCTGGGGTGCGGCCCAGATTCCACGGGTTGTTGGTGGTGCCATAGATGGCGTTGAAACTCTGCCAGTCCGAAAGATCCAATGGCACGTTGGTCTTGCCATACATCACAGCGCCTGCGGCGGTCATGCGCTGGATTGCTTCTGCGTCAATCTCGGGAAAATTGTTGCGCAGGGCAGGATCGCCAAAGGTTGAGGGCGTTCCCGTCCAGTCAAAGCTTTCCTTGGCGGTCATGGGCACGCCATCAAACGGCGACAAGGGATTTCCGGCCTTCAGGCGTGTTGCTGAAGCATCGGCGGCGTGCTGGGCGCGGGCAATGTCTGTCACCACCACAGCATTCACAGCGGCATTGTGCCTGGCATATTGGGTGAGGCAGGCCTCCAACAACTCGCGCGGCGAAATCTTGCCTGTTTGTAACAAGCGGCCTTGTTCCACCGCCGATTTGAAAACGAGATCAACCATGAATGGAGATTAGCCATGCCGCTTACGCATGCAAGGGGTGGGGACAAATGATGTCCGCCTGTGTAGTAACAACCTCATGACACGCGATCGCATTCTTGGATATATATTTGCTGCTTCTGGTGCGGCACTGTTTTCCACGAAGGCGATTTTCATCAAGCTCGCCTATATGGAACAGGCCAATGCCGCATTGATGCTGGCCTTGCGCATGATTCTTTCGATGCCCTTCTTTGTGGGGGCCGGCATTTATGCTGCTGTTCAATTGCGTCGTGCAGGCAAGCCCCTGCCTGACGCAGGTATGTTGTGGCGGGCAACGGGTGTTGGTTTCATTGGCTATTATCTGTCTTCGCAGCTTGATTTTGCCGGATTGATTTTTATCACCGCACAGCTTGAACGATTGGTTCTTTTTACTTACCCGATGTTTGTCATGTTCCTCGGCTGGCTGTTTTTCAAAACGCGCATCACATGGTTCAGTATTCTGGCGGCAGCGATCACCTATGTTGGGCTTGTTGTGGTGTTCATGAGCGATCTTCCCACGGGCGGCACGGCCACGATCATTGGAACGGCTCTGGTGTTGCTGTGCGCTTTGACGTTTGCCGCCTATCAACTGCTGGCAAAAGGCATGATCTCCGTGATGGGCAGCATGTTGTTCACGGCCATCGCACTTTCGAGTGCGGGCGTTGCCTGCATCATCCATTATATCGTGGTGAGCAGAAGCGTTGACTTCTCATCCTCGCCGCGGTTTTTCTGGCTGTCGGCGGGCACGGCGATCTTTGCCACCGTCATTCCTTCATTCCTGATCAATGCCGGTCTTTCGCGCACCACAGCGCAGACCACGGCGATGATCTCAACAATCTCGCCTCTCGTGACGATCTTCCTCGCGGTGACCATACTGGGGGAAGAGTTCACGTTGGCCGATGCCTTGGGCTCAGCCATGGTGATTGCTGGGGTGGCACTTTATGCATGGGCTGACTCCCGCAAGGTTGCCATTACGACCGAGATTGAGGCGGCTTAGGCACCGATCTTTCGCCATCGGCGGAATTGTGTTAGCGAGGTTTCAGAGTGGGAGCTGACCACATGGACAATGCTTATCTGCATCACGTTTCTGTGCCGACCAGAGACGTTGCGAACGCCATTGCATTTTATACCGACGTTCTTGGTTTCAAGCCCATTGCGCGGCCACCTTTCAAATCAGAAGGCCGCTGGCTTAATTTGGGGTCTGTCGAAGTCCACATCAGTTTGGTTCCAAACGCAACCTTTCGCACAAGTCGGGTTGTGGAAACCAATGACATTCATTTCGCCATTCGCGTGGGCAATTTCCAGGCTTTACTTAAGACAGTCAGTGCCCAGGGCTACAGCGCCGATCTAGCCCACGATGATCCGAAGCGCATCATCGTCAAGCCGGACAGCGTAGCGGGCTACCCGCAGCTTTACATCATGGACTACGACTTTCATCTCATCGAGATTAATGCCGAGTTCAAATAGGCCTAGCTCACGTTATCAGGCAACACTTCCTTGCGCTGGGCCATGAAGGCCTGAAGCTGTTCGTCGATGCCTTCATCGAGAGCGGGGGGCACATATTCGCGCAGCATCTGCTTCCACTTGGCGTTGGCGCGGACCACGATGTCCTTCTCGCCATCATCGCGCCATTGCTCGAAGGAGTTGTTGTCGGCCAATGATGAGCGCCAGAAGGCGTTTTCAAAATTGGCCTGGGTGTGGACCGAGCCCAGATAATGCGAACCCGGTCCCACTTCGCGGATGGCATCCATGGCCTGGCCGTTTTCGGAGAAGTCCACGCCTTCGGCAAATTTCTGGAACATGGAAAGCTGGTCGGCATCCATAATCAGCTTTTCATAACCGGATGACAGGCCGCCTTCGAGCCAACCTGCCGAATGGAGGCAGAAGTTCACGCCGGACAGAATTGTCGACCACAGCGTGTTGGCGCTTTCATAGGCCGCCTGTGCGTCAGGAATTTTCGAGCCGCAGAGGCCACCGCCTGAACGGAAGGGAACGCCCATGCGGCGCGCCAATTGGGCCGCACCGAATGTGACGTGGGCGGGTTCAGGTGTGCCGAAGGTTGGAGCACCTGACTGCATGGACATTGACGCGGCAAATGTTCCGAACACCACGGGCGCACCTGGGCGGCAGAGCTGTGTGAAGGCGATGCCCACGGAAGCTTCAGCCAAAATCTGTGTGAGCGTGCCCACCGTTGTGGTGGGCGACATGGCGCCCGCCACGATGAAGGGCGAAATCACACAAGCCTGATTGGCGCGAGCGAGAACCTTCAAGGCGCCCAGCATCACGCCGTCCCACACCATGGGGGAGTTGGCGTTGATGAGCGAGGTCATTACGCAGTTCTGATCCACAAACTCTTTGCCGAACAGCGTTTCGCACATGGCAACGGAGTCCGCCGAGCGATCGCCCGAGGTGACAGACGACATGAAAGGTTTGTCGGAATATTTGATGTGGGTGTAGGTCATATCCAAATGGCGCTTGGCCACCGGAATATCGACGGGCTCACACAGCGTGCCGCCCGCGTGATGCAGGCTTGGCGACATGTAAACCAGCTTGGCGAAGTTGCGGAAATCTTCGATCGTCGCGTAGCGGCGGCCTTCATCGAGGTTGCGGATGAAGGGAGGTCCGTAAACGGGGGCGAAGACCGTGTTGTTGCCGCCGATCACGACGTTATTGGCGGGGTTCCTTGCGAACTGCGTATATTCGCGCGGCGCTGTCTTGATGAGCGAGCGCACGAGACCCTTGGGAAAGCGGATGCGGAAGCGACGAGCCTCCAGCGGTGATGGCTTTACATCAGCGCCAGCATCTTTCCACATTTGCACGGCTTCTTCGTCTTCATAAAAGTCGATACCGGTTTCCTGCAGCACGATTTCGGCGTTGTTCTCGATCAACTCCAACTGGTCATCGGAGTAGGGCTCGTAAAGCTTGATCTTGCGGCGGACGTAGCCTGCCTGTTTGACCTCGGTTGAGCCGCGCAAGGTGCGGCGTGCATCAGCACCACCGCGCGCGCGACGGCCAGTGGGAGGGGTAGGGGGCTGAACATCTGTCATGGCGGGCCTGTTGAAAAAGTTTCACCTGACATGAGATTTAGGCGCAATGG
>JBDSTO010000037.1:0-16035 GCA_039928255.1 Aestuariivirga sp.
TCGCCGGGGAGGGTGAGCTTGCGAACCATAGCGCCGGAGGGGTTGTTTCCGCTCCTGAGTTGGCAGACCCTGAAATCCCAGCCGGCACCGAAATGGTTCAAATGACCGTGCGCGAAGCCATTCGCGCCGCCATGTCGGAAGAAATGCGCGCCGACAAGGATGTGTTTTTAATGGGCGAGGAAGTGGGCCAATACCAGGGTGCCTACAAGATCAGCCAGGGCATGCTCGATGAGTTTGGACCCCAACGCGTGATGGACACGCCGATCACCGAACATGGCTTTACCGGCATTGCGGTTGGTGCTGCCTTTGCGGGCCTCAAACCCATTGTCGAATTCATGACGTTCAATTTCGCCATGCAGGCCATCGACCAGATCATCAACTCTGCCGCCAAGACGCTTTATATGTCCGGTGGCCAGATGGGTTGTTCGATTGTGTTCCGCGGGCCCAATGGTGCAGCGGCGCGCGTGGCCGCACAGCATTCCCAAGACTATGCCGCATGGTATAGCCAGATTCCCGGCCTCAAAGTTGTGATGCCGTATTCTGCCGCCGATGCGAAAGGCCTCATGAAGGCTGCCATTCGTGATCCCAATCCCGTGATCTTCCTTGAGAATGAAATTCTCTATGGCAAAACTTTCGATGTGCCCAAGCTTGATGACTGGATCGTTCCCATTGGCAAGGCGCGAATTGCGCGGTCCGGGCATCATGTGACCATTGTGTCGTTTGGCATTGGCATGACCTATGCTTTGGCTGCTGCTGAAAAACTTGCAGCTGAAGGCATTGAAGCTGAAGTGGTTGATCTTCGCACCATTCGTCCGATGGACATTGAAACCGTTGTGAAGAGTGTGCAGAAAACCAATCGCTGCGTTTGCGTTGAAGAGGGTTATCCACGCTTCTCCGTCACCTCCGAACTTGCTGCCGAAATTATGACACACGCCTTTGACTATCTCGATGCGCCTGTGGCGCGCGTCGCGGGAAAAGATGTGCCCATGCCTTATGCTTCCAATCTTGAAAAACTGGCGTTGCCCAATGTCGATGAAGTCGTGGCCGCCGCGAAAGGAGTTCTCTATGTCTAAGAAACCACACGAGTCACATGACGATCACGGTCATGAACATCACCACCATGACCACAGCCATGAAACACACCCGCATCAATTGCAGCCGCCGCATGAAGTCTTTCACGACGGCAATGCTGGCGAAATCGCGCGCGCCTGGATCACCGGTGGCCATTTGAGCTTGTCGCTGCATTCGATGGCTTTTGGCAAACCTGACATGTGGGGCCATGTTCTGGCTGGCATGGCGCAGCAGGTTGCAGGTTCCATGGCCGAAATGGGCCATGGCACGGAAGCCGCCAATCTTGACATGATCCGCAAGGTTTTGACCGACGACCTCAACAAGGCTGCAGCACAAAGCTCGGTTCTCAAGAACAAATAATTCAACAGGGGTTTTACCCATGGCCGTCAACATTCTCATGCCCGCGCTTTCTCCGACCATGGAGAAGGGCAAGCTTGCCAAGTGGCTCAAGAAAGAGGGCGACAAGGTGAAATCCGGCGATGTTCTGGCCGAGATTGAAACCGACAAGGCCACGATGGAAATTGAGTCCATTGATGATGGCATTCTGGGCAAGATTCTGGTGGCCGAGGGCACCGATGATGTTCTGGTCAATGCGCCGATTGCGGTGATTTTGGCGGAGGGCGAGAAGCTGGGGGCCATGCCAATTGCTGCTGCAGTCCCCCCATCGGCCGTTCCGGCTACTTCCCCCGCAAGGGGGGCAGAGAAGAAAGTCATGACGCCTTCATCCTCCCCACTTGCCGGGGAGGGTGAGCTTGCGAACCATAGCGCCGGAGGGGTTGGAGGCCGCGTCTTCGCCTCCCCACTTGCCCGCCGCATGGCCAAGCAGAAGGGCGTTGAGCTTTCATCCGTACACGGATCAGGTCCACATGGCCGCATTGTGTTGAAGGATGTGGAGAGCGCCAAGCTCGGTGCTGCACCAGCCGCTGGTACAGCCACCCATGCGATGGCGCTGCCGCCATCTGACGCGACCATCCTCAAGAATTTGTCCGAGGGCTCCTATGACCTCGTGCCGCATGACCAGATGCGCAAGGTTATCGCGCGCCGCCTGACGGAAGCCAAGCAAACCATTCCGCATTTTTATGTGACGGTGGATATTGCACTCGACAATCTTCTGGCCTTGCGCGAGCGGTTGAATCTGCAGGCCCCGAAGGACAAGGACGGCAAGCCCGCATGGAAAGTCTCGGTCAATGATTTCATCATCAAGGCCATGGCGATGGCGCTGATCAAGGTGCCTGACGCCAATGTGTCGTGGACGGAAAGCGCCATGGTGCATCACAAGCATGCTGATATTGGCGTTGCTGTTTCGATTCCCGGTGGCTTGATCACGCCCATTGTGCGTTCCGCTGAGATAAAGGGCCTCGCCCAGATTTCTCAGGAAATGAAAGACTATGCGGCGCGCGCGCGGACACGCAAATTGAAGCCGGAAGAATATACCGGCGGCTCGGCCTCGGTTTCGAACTTGGGCATGATGGGCGTCAAGAATTTCTCGGCCATCGTCAACCCGCCACAGGCCACAATTTTGGCTGTGGGTGCCGGTGAGCGCCGCCCTGTGGTGCGTGGCAATGACATCGTGATTGAACAGCAGATGAGTGTGACACTTTCCACCGATCACCGCTGTGTTGACGGCGCGCTAGGAGCGGAGTTCCTCGGGGCGATCAAGATGTATCTCGAAGAACCTGGGTTGATGTTGGTGTGAAAGACGCAAAATGAAAAACATTCTCGCATTTGGTGACTCACTCACGTGGGGTTTTGTGGCGGGTTTGCAAACGCGCCATCCTTTCGACGTGCGCTGGCCCAATGTTTTGGGCGCAGGGCTTTCCGGCAAGGCGCGTGTGATCGAAGAGGGGATGAACGGGCGCACCACCGTGTTTCCCGATCCCACCAATGAGACTGAGCGCAACGGTGCTGTGGCGCTGCCAATGTTGCTCTGCACGCATCAGCCCTTGGATTTGCTGATCATCATGCTCGGCACCAACGACATCAAATATGCCAATCGCTGCCGTGCTTTTGATGCGGGCATGGGCATGACGCGGCTGATCGAGATCACCAAGAAATATGGCTACACGGCCGATTTCAAAGCGCCGCAAATCCTCATCATGTCACCGCCGTGTTTTGTGCCAACGAAGGACGAGTGGTTCAATGATTTGTGGGGCCATGCGATTGCGGAATCGAAGCTCTTCGCCAAGCACTATGCAAGTGTTGCCAAAGAGCACGGCGTTCATTTCTTTGACGCGGGCAGTGTTGCCAAGGCCGATGCGACCGATGGCGGGCATCTTGATGCTGACAATACAGCGGCGATCGGCAAGGCTTTGGTGCCGGTGGTGAAGAAGATTTTGGAGATTTGATATGGCCGACACTGCATTCGACGTTCTCATCATCGGCTCTGGCCCTGGCGGCTATGTCACCGCCATTTGCGCAGCTCAGCTTGGCTTCAAGGTTGCCATTGTCGAGCGCGAACATCTGGGGGGTATCTGCCTCAACTGGGGCTGCATTCCGACCAAGGCGCTGCTGCGTTCGGCTGAAATCTATCACTACATGAACCATGCCGATGCTTATGGCCTGGCCGCCAAGGATGTGAGCTTTGATGCGGCCAAGGTTGTGGCACGGTCGCGCGCCGTGTCGGGCCGTCTCAATATGGGTGTCAATGGCCTGCTGAAGAAGAACAAGGTTCAGATCATCTGGGGTGAGGCGAAGCTGACCAAGCCCGGCGAAGTTGTTGTGGCAGATACCAAGAAGGCGATTGTTCAGCCACAGGCTGCCATTCCCAAAGGAACCCTGGGTGCTGGCACTTACACGGCCAAGCACATCATCATCGCGACGGGTGCGCGCCCTCGCGTGCTGCCGGGTCTGGAACATGATGGCAAGCTGGTGTGGAGCTATTTCGAGGCGATGATGCCGCCAGCCTTCCCCAAGACATTGCTGGTCGTTGGTTCAGGCGCTATCGGCATTGAGTTTGCTTCGTTTTACAATTCGATGGGCGTTGATGTGACTGTGGTTGAGATCATGGATCAGGTGATGCCAGTTGAAGATGTTGAGATCAGCAAGATCGCGCAGAAGCAGTTGGAAAAGGCGGGCATCAAGTTCCGCTTGTCGGCCAAGGTTTCCAAACTCGACAAGGCTGCAAACAGTGTGACCGCGACGATTGAAGCTAGCGGCAAGTCTGAAACCATCAAGGTTGACCGGGTGATTGCCGCAACAGGCGTTGTCGGCAATATCGAGAACCTGGGGCTCGAAACCTTGGGTGTCAAAACTGACAAGGGCTGCATCGTAACGGACGGGTTCGGCAAAACCAATGTGCCCGGCATCTATGCCATTGGTGACGTCGCTGGTCCGCCGATGTTGGCGCACAAGGCTGAGCATGAGGGCGTGATCTGCATTGAGAAGATCAAGGGCCTTGATGCCCATCCCATGAAGAAAGAGCAAATCCCGGGCTGCACCTATTGCCACCCGCAGGTGGCATCAGTCGGCCTCACGGAAGCCAAGGCCAAGGCGGCGGGGCTTGAAGTCAAAGTCGGGCGCTTCCCGTTCATCGGCAATGGTAAGGCCATTGCGCTGGGCGAGGACCAGGGCCTCGTCAAAACCATATTCGATGCCAAGACAGGCCGACTGATCGGGGCGCATCTTGTCGGCGCTGAAGTGACCGAGCTGATCCAGGGTTTCGTGATCGCCATGGGATTGGAGACGACTGAGGAAGAGCTTATTCACGCCGTCTTCCCGCATCCCACGATTTCGGAAACCATGCATGAGAGTGTGCTGGATGCTTACGGCCGTGTCATTCACATGTAGGTAAGGATTGTGGCGCAGACTATCGCGCCATGGACCAGTTTCTCGACCAGTTGGATATGCTCGACACCGTGCTTGCTGTTTTTGGCGCGTTGATCGTTGCCATGTGGTTTGGTCGCGGAAAAAGCCTTCAGGGTATCTTGGTTGGCGCATTTGTAGGCGGCTTTATTAAACCCGTCATTTTCACGGTTTTGGGTCTCGGCGCGATGGGCGCGTTGATGGCTACCGAAGACAGTGGAACGCCGCAGCAGACCCAAGCCCAGCAGGATGCCACGCTCAAGTTCTGGACCAAGTAAATCCCTTGAATCCTGATATGGGCTGGGCCATATCAAGGGCTTCGGAGGGACATTTGATGGATAGCAGGAATCTCGCAATTGCCGTGGTCATAGGGTTGGCCGCAGGCTGGCTCGCCTCATGGGTGGTGGGCGGCTATGGCATCATCCAATATCTGATCAGCGGCATCCTGGGATCATTTGTCGGTTCTTTTGTGTTGAACAAAGCGGGCATCAATCTTGGCATTCGCAATGAAATTGGCCGGGACATCGCCACAGCCACCATTGGCGCGATCATCGTGATGATTATTGCGCGTCTGCTGCATTGAGAGGAACTGAAAATGGATAGAATGATGCAACTGGGTGACGTTCACTTCTGGGGAACAGTCCTCATCGGCATTTTGGCGGGTTGGCTCGCCCACACGGTGATGGGCGGCCGCGGCGGATTGATCTGGAATTTGATCATTGGTCTAATCGGGTCATGGATCGGGTTTTTCGTTGCAGAGAAACTCAACATTCATCTCACTGAGCTTTTCCATGGCTGGTTCTGGGGCAACCTGCTGGTTTCTGCGGCCGGTGCCATTGTTCTGCTTTTCATCCTGCGGATCTTGCGCGGACGGTAAGTGGTCAACATCCTCGATACGGTCAACAGGCCGCGACACCCGGAGAAGGCCAATCGGCCTGAAACGCCGTTATTGCGCAAGCCGGATTGGATCAGGGTGAAGGCACCGGGTTCAGCAATCTATTCTGAAACGCAGAAGATTGTTCGTGAAAACAAGCTGGTGACAGTCTGCGAAGAGGCGGGCTGCCCCAACATTGGCGAATGCTGGTCGAAGAAGCACGCAACCTTCATGGTGATGGGTGACACCTGTACCAGGGCTTGCGCCTTCTGCAATGTGAAGACGGGTCTTCCGGAAGCATTGGATATGACCGAGCCCGCGCGCGTAGCCGATGCTGTTGCCCGCATGGGTCTAGCCCACTCTGTTATTACATCAGTTGATCGTGATGACCTCGCTGATGGCGGGGCACGGCATATTGCACAAACCGTTCTGGCCATTCGTGCGGCCTCACCAGCCACGACTATTGAAGTTCTGACGCCCGATTTTCTCAAGAAGGACTGCGCACTGGAACAGGTTGTTGAGGCGCGGCCTGATGTGTTCAACCATAATCTCGAAACCGTGCCAGCGCTTTATTTGAAGATCAGGCCGGGTGCCCGGTATTTCCATTCACTGCGTCTATTGCAGCGGGTGAAGGAACTCGATCCCAACATGTTCACGAAGTCGGGTATCATGGTTGGGCTTGGCGAAACCCGCGAACAAGTCATGCAGGTGATGGATGACATGCGCTCGGCGGGCATCGACTTCATCACCATTGGTCAATATCTGCAGCCCACGCGCAAGCACGCTGCGATTGACCGGTTTGTGACGCCTGACGAATTCAAATCCTATGAGACCACGGCCTATGCCAAGGGTTTCCTGATGGTTTCATCATCGCCGTTGACACGCTCGTCACATCATGCCGGCGAAGACTTCCAGCGCCTTGCAGCGGCGCGCCGCGCGAAAGCATAAATTGGCGCATTTTCAAATGACCAGGCGTGTTTTGATTACGGCTGAGCAGGCCTTTGGCATTGCGGCTGATGTTGGATCCTACAAGGAATTTCTGCCGCTAGTTGCGCGTTCCACCGTGCGCGGGTTGAAGAAAATCTCCAGCACGAAGACGCAGTTTTCGGGTGATCTGCAAATACGGATAGAAAAACTGGGGAGAGAAGAAAGTTTCACCAGTCATGTGGAAACTGATTCTGAATCCCGTTTGGTCACTGCTACATCCAGCGATGGCCCCGTGAAGAGCCTCACCGCTATCTGGAAGATTGAACCCCAGGGCAGTGCGGCTGATGTGACGATCAGTATAGATTATGTTTTGAAAAGCATGTTGCTTCAGCTGGCAGCGGGCAAATTCATGGACTATGCAGCGCAGAAGATTCTCAATGCTTTCGAGGCGAGAGCCAATGAACTCTATGGTTCGACTTCAAGCTGAGAAGGTTCAGCGTCAAGCTGCGCCAAAATCAGCGAGAGCGCGTGACTCGTGGATTTGGCTCTGATTTCCTTGCGGCACAGATTGCCGAATTTCTGAACGTTGTGAAATGAGGCCTTGCCCTGCTGGGCAACGGCAAAATGGACAAGGCCGACTGGCTTGTCAGGGGTGCCGCCAGTGGGGCCGGCAATTCCTGTAATCGCCACTGAAATATCGGCATTGGAATTATCAAGAGCGCCCCTTGCCATTGCAACAGCAACTTCTCGACTGACTGCCCCGATGCTTGAAATCAGATCCGCAGGCACGCCCAACATTTCTGTCTTGGCATTATCTGAATAGGTGACAAAGCCGCGATCGAATACATTTGAAGAGCCAGCAATGTCGGTGATGGCCGCGGCCACCATGCCGCCCGTGCAGCTTTCGGCTGTGGCAAGTTTCATGTTGCGCCGTTGCAGCTCTTTAAAAACATTCTCAGCGAGGCTCATGCTGGCAGCTTAACACTGGCAATGGCCATTGCTGCCATGCCTTCCTTGCGCCCCAGAGCCCCCATTTTTTCAGTGGTGGTGGCCTTTATGGCAATGCGGCCTGGCTCAATGTTCAAAAGTGCAGATAGTGATTGTTTCATTGCCGCCAGATGGGGGGAGATTTTTGGTGCCTCTGCCAGGATTGTGATGTCCACGTTCACAAGCTTACCGCCACGTTGATTGAGGAGGGACAAAGCCTTTTCGATAAAGACGGAGCTTGCCGCGTCTTTCCATTGTTTGTCGCTGGGCGGAAAGTGGGTTCCAATGTCGCCCTCGCCAATGGCTCCCAGTATCGCATCGGTCAAAGCATGAAGTGCCACGTCGCCATCCGAGTGTGCTTTAAGTTTGTGGGTGTGGGGCACTTCGACGCCGCAGAGCCACACAGATTTTCCCGGTGCGAAGACGTGAAAATCAATGCCCTGGCCAATGCGGGTTTCAGAAGTGGCACTGTGGTTTTGCTGGTTCAGTTTGTGATTGGCCTGATCAATATCTTTGGCAGTGGTGAGTTTCACGTTTTCAGTATTTCCGAGAATCATCTGAACAACAATGCCGGCATGTTCTGCAACGCTTGCATCGTCTGTCAGGCCCGCTGTCTGCTCCCGTGCGGCCTTGCGGTGGGCTTCCAAAATCTTGGGAAAAGTGAAACCCTGCGGGGTTTGGGCGAGCCAGATATTGGAGCGATCAATGGTTTTGCGTATGGTTCCTTCAGGCGCCAGTTTCAGCGTTTCGGCTATCCGCATACCGGGAATGACGGCATCGGTGTGATCAAGATGGCTGATGACTGCGCTGATCAATTCGGCAGATACGAAGGGCCTCGCGGCATCATGAATCAGGATTTTGTCGGGTTGGGCATGGGTGCATGCTTCAACACCCAGACGGCACGAATCCTGCCTTGTGGCGCCGCCGATCACATGGGCCGGGAAGGTGAGGCCTTGCGTGGATCGCGCAAATTCTTGCTCATGGCCTTCGCCCACCACAACCTGGACATAAGATACTTCGGGATGGTCCAAAAATGCCCGCAAGGTCCACCAAATGACGGGTTTGCCGCCAATGAGTTGGTATTGTTTGGGCGTTTCCCCGCCAGCGCGCAGACCGCTTCCGCCTGCGACGATTACTGCCGCAACTGTCATCTCATTGCCTTAGAACAAACTTTCTTGCTTGCAAACCAGGAGTGGAGATTTTCACTTGACCTTGCTGCACTGCAATGTAATCTGCTTAAAATTTAACCGAAGAAACGGCATGCCTATTTTATGAGCATTCTAATTGGCAAAATTAAATTGCGGAACCGGGTCTTTCTGGCGCCCATGTCGGGCGTCAGCGATGAGCCGTTCCGAAAGGCTGCCCACGCGACTGGTGCTGGTTTGGTTGTTTCCGAAATGGTGGCAAGCGAGGAATTGGTGCGTGAGCGCCGTGACATGGTCCGCCGGGCCAAGAGCGCTCCCAGTGTTTATCCATTTGTGATGCAAATCGCTGGTCGCGAGGCAAAATGGATGGCGGAGGGAGCGCGGGTCGCTCAAGATCTCGGGGCAGACATCATCGACATCAATATGGGTTGCCCTGCACGACAGGTGACGGGTGGACTTTCTGGTTCTGCCTTGATGCGGAATCTCGATCACGCCATCACTTTGGTGGCAGCCACTGTTGGAGCATCCAAGGTTCCGGTCACGTTGAAGATGCGGCTTGGTTGGGATGAAAAATCTTTGAACGCGCCAGAGCTTGCCCGCCGGGCCGAGGCCGAAGGCATTGCGATGATTACAGTCCACGGGCGTACGCGCTGCCAATTCTATACGGGCAAAGCCGACTGGAAAGCCATTCGCGCGGTGCGAAACGAAATCAAATTGCCGCTCATTGCCAACGGAGATTGCTCATCTGCTGCGGATGCCAGCAACATGTTGGCGCTTTCTGGCTGTGATGGTGTGATGATCGGGCGCGCTGCCTATGGCAGGCCTTGGCTTGCCGGCGAGGTCGCCCGCGGACTTGGCGAAGAGACGGCCAGTGCTCTTTCAATGGACGACGAAAAGCAATTATTGTTGCAGCAGCAAGACGACACGCTAACACTCTACGGCGAGGCGCTCGGCAACAAGACCTTCCGCAAACATTTGAATTGGACCATTGGCAGACTTCAAGAGCGCAACGTCATTGCCGTCGATGAAGTGGCGCGACTGCGGAAGGAACTTGTTCCGTGCACGGATAATCGCCAGGTGCGCAGTGCGATCGCCCAGATGTTTGAGGTGATTCTCGAAGAAGCGGTAGCTGCATGAAACAGGTTCTGCACAACGTTGCACCCGAGTTGCCAGCCCTTCGGGTTATTCTAGAAGCCATTCCCAATCCGTTGTTCCTGGTCGATCGAGAGGGGCGAATTGGTTATGCCAATGGAGCGGCCGAAGACTTTTTCCAGGCCAGTGCTCTGATACTGCAGCGTAATTTGCTTACCGATCTTGTCCCATTCGCCAGTCCGGCTCTGCAAGCCGTTTCCCAGGTTCGCAACAATGGTGGGGAAGTAAACGAATACGCGATCACTGTTGGAACGCCGCGGCATGGTGGCGAACGCGTTGTTGATTTGCAAGTGGCACCCATTGCCGATAATTCAAAATATGTATTGGTCATGCTGCTGCGGCGGTCAATGGCCCATAAATTTGATCTCCAATTGTCTCATCAAGGTTCGGCGCGCTCAGTTTCGGGCATGGCCTCAATGCTGGCGCATGAAATTAAAAATCCGCTGTCGGGAATTCGTGGTGCAGCCCAATTGTTGGAGCCGGGGCTTGCTGACGCTGACCGTGCGTTGGCGCGGCTGATCTGTGATGAGACTGACCGCATTCGTGATCTCGTGGATCAAATGGAGGTTTTCACCGACGAGCGCCCATTGGACCGCCACCCCATCAACATTCACGTGGTTTTGGATCGGGTGAAGCAGTTGATTGTTGCAGGCAAGCATCCTGGCGTTGTTTTATCTGAGGACTATGACCCGTCATTGCCTGCGGTGAACGGCAACCACGATCAACTTGTGCAGGTGTTTTTAAATCTGGCCAAGAACGCGGCAGAGGCGATCGTTGATGGTGGCGAGGACGGCGAAATAACGCTTACAACTGCATTTCGCCCCGGCATGAAACTGCAAGTCCCCGGCAGTCTTCAACGCGTGTCGTTGCCGCTCGAGGTTGGAGTTCACGACACAGGGCCCGGAATTCCCGAGGATCTGCGACCCCATGTTTTTGATGCGTTTGTCACATCAAAACCGCAAGGCAAGGGGCTCGGTCTTGCCCTTGTTGCCAAAATTGTTCGTGACCATGGCGGCGTTGTTGAATGCTTGCCACGGGAAAAGGGTACGAGTTTTCGCGTTCTGCTGCCGCTCATGCGGAGTGAGCACGCACCACAATTGAATACCAAGGAAGAGAATTGATGTCTGCTAAAACTGTATTACTTGCCGATGATGACAGCGCGATCCGCACGGTTCTGACGCAGGCGCTGAGCCGGGCCGGCTATAGTGTTCGCTCAACAGCAACCGCCACGGCTCTTTGGCGCTGGGTTGTTGAAGGGCAGGGCGACATTGTAATCACTGACGTGGTGTTGCCCGATGAAAATGGTTTTGACCTTTTGCCCCGTATCAAGAAGCTGCGCCCTAAACTTCCGGTCATCGTGATGAGCGCACAAAATACCATCATGACAGCCATCCGTGCGACGGAACTAGGTGCCTATGATTATCTGCCCAAACCATTTGATCTCAATCATCTTGTGCAGGCCGTGGCCCGCGGCATTGACCAATCGGCCAAGCCGGCGACGGCGCGCCAAACTGAAAAACCTGAAGAGTTGCCGATCATCGGTCGCTCTGCCGCCATGCAGGACATCTATCGTCTGATTGCGCGCCTCACCCAGACCGACCTCACCGTCACTATCATCGGGGAAAGCGGCACAGGCAAGGAATTGGTGGCGCGCGCGCTCCACGATTACAGCAGACGAAAGAAGGGCACGTTTGTTGCCGTCAACATGGCGGCAATCCCACGCGAGCTTATTGAGTCTGAACTGTTCGGCCACGAGAAGGGTGCTTTCACGGGGGCTGCCAGCCGCATGGCCGGGCGATTTGAACAGGCCGAGGGCGGAACGCTTTTCCTGGACGAAATTGGTGACATGCCGCTTGAGGCTCAGACGCGGTTGCTGCGTGTCTTGCAGCAAGGCGAATACACAACTGTTGGTGGGTCATCGCCGATCAGAACCAACGTTCGTATTATCGCTGCTACGCACCGGGACTTGCGTCAGCTGATTTCCCAAGGCCAATTCCGCGAAGATCTGTTCTTCCGATTGAACGTGGTGCCATTGCGTCTGCCACCGCTTCGGGAGCGCAGCGAGGACATTCCCGATTTGATCAATCATTTTCTGGAAACTGCGGTTTCTGAAGGACTTCCCCGCAAGGACATGTCGCCCCAGGCCATCGATATATTGAAGCAGCAACGCTGGCCGGGCAACGTGCGTGAGCTCGAAAATCTTGTGAAGCGCCTTATGGCCATGGAAATTGATGACGTGATCTCTAGGGAGTCTGTCCAGCGCGAATTGGCGTCGGGCCTTCCTGCTGAATCCTTTGCTGCAAATGAAAACCACTCCACGGATTCGCTGCCGGAATTCATGGAGCAATATATGAGTCGCTATCTCTCAGGATTTGGCGACACTTTACCGCCTGATGGGCTCTATGACCGTATCTTGGCGGAGATCGAGCCGCCGTTGTTACGATCTGTTTTGGCGGCGACGAACGGCAACCAGTTGCGTGCGGCGGATGTATTGGGGATTAATCGCAATACGCTTCGTAGCAAGATAAGACAGCGTAATATCAAGACGTTGCGCGGCTTTAGTTAAGTTTCACGTCAATCGTCAGAATGACATGTGGTTTAAATGACACGGTAGGTGTTGATATTTGGCCACAGTCTCCGGCATAATAGGCCGATGGCTAAATCTGGTGATCTGCAACTGACACAGCGCTTGCGCGGCCTTTCGGGCTGGGCGGCGGTATTGCTCGTGACTGTGGGCACCTTCATAGGAGTTGCAACCTTCCTGCAATTGACGGGATTGACGCCCGTCAAAACCACCAGTGAAGTTGTCCTCCAGCTTCTCTATTCCAACGGCCTCGTCGTGCTGTTGATGGGCCTAATGGTTGCCTGGCAATTGGCGCATTTGTTGTGGCAACGGAGCAAAGGCATTGCTGGCGCAGGTTTGCACCTTCGCATGATCTCGCTGTTTTCAATCGTTGCCCTTGTCCCAGCCGTTTTGGTGGCACTCTTTGCCACGGTGACCCTTAATCGCGGCCTCGACAACTGGTTCTCTGAACGCACGCGCGGAATTGTTGAGACTGCGGCAACGGTTGCTGACGCGTATTTGACCAATGCGTCGGAAGCGACACGAACCGACCTCGCTAATATTTCGGCTGATGTTGTGCAGCAGCAATCAGATTTCAACAACGACCGCCCCAATTTCGTGAGACGTGTCGCGCGTCATGCAACGCTCCGAAATCTCGCGGCAATCTATGTGTTCAATGGTGACGCCAAAACGATTGAAGTTCAGGTGACCGCCAACAACCAGATTCAGTTCTTGCCGCCCGATGATGCCGCTATGGCCTCGGCCGCAAAGGGAGAGCTTGTCTTGATGCCGCCGGGCAGGGGTGGCAACCTCATCCGTGCACTGATCAAATTGCAGGGGTACCCGGCGGACTATTTGTACATCTACCGTATTATTTCTCCGGTGGTGATTGATCAATTGACCAAGTCGCGCGATGCCAAAGCCGAATATGACAATTTGCTCAAAAACCGAATTGGCGTGCAGCTTACTTTCGGCCTGGTCTACGCGATGGTTGCGCTTGTTTTTGTGCTGGCTGCCATATGGACAGGCTTGTGGTTTTCAGACCGCATGGTGGCACCCATCGTGCGTTTGCTTGTTGCCTCGCGCGAAGTGGCTCAGGGTAATTTCAATGCCAAAGTTGGCGTTGTTGAAGGGCCGGGTGATCTCCGGACTCTGTCTGAAACCTTCAATCTGATGACCGACGAAATCACACTTCAGCGCAACAAGCTGATTAAGACCAATGAGCAACTGGACGAGCGGCGGCGTTTTTCCGAGGCCATGCTTTCAGGCGTTTCCGCAGGGATTATCGGCATTGATCCGCAGAGCCGGATTTCGCTGGTGAACCGTTCGGCGCAGCACCATCTCGGCATGACCGAGAAGGAATTGCTGGGAAAGTCCATTATTGAGGCGCTACCCGATTTTGCGGGTGTGTTTGAACAAGCGCTTTCGCGTCCATCGGGTTCTTCGGAAGCGCAGGTCGATACCAAGCTCAACGGCCTCGATGTCAGTTTCATTGTGCGCATGACAACCGAATTGGGCGATGAGCTTGAGCATGGTTATGTTTTGACGTTTGACGACATCACGCAATTGGTATCGGCCCAGCGAAACTCAGCCTGGTCTGACATTGCGCGGCGCATCGCCCATGAAATCAAAAACCCGCTGACACCCATCCAGCTTTCGGCTGAACGACTGAAGCGAAAATATCTGAAGGAAATTCAGACGGACCGGCATGTATTCGAACAATGCACCGATACCATCATCCGGCAGGTGGGCGATCTTGGGCGCATTGTTGACGAGTTTTCTTCCTTTGCCCGTATGCCTGCGGCGGTTCTCGAACCTAACTCCTTGAATGACGTGGCCAAGGAGGCAACAGTATTGCAGCGGGTTTCATCGTCTGAAATCGATATTGAACTCAATCTGCAAGACTCCATTGGTACAGTGTCATTCGACCGGCGCTTGATTACGCAAGCCATCACCAACCTTGTGAAGAATGCACGCGAGGCCGTTGAGGCGCGTGCCGACCAGAAGATTCGTGGCAAAATCACCGTTGAAACCGGCATTGAAAATCGCCTGCCTTATATTCGCGTGACAGATAATGGAATTGGTCTGCCGCAGGAAAACCGAAATCGTCTGGCAGAACCTTATATGACGACGCGCGAGAAGGGCACCGGGCTTGGTCTCGCGATTGTTAAAAGAATTATGGAAGAGCATGGCGGCAGACTTCGTCTGGAAGATGCACCGTCAGGGCAGGGTGCCAGCATCACTTTGCTGTTTGCGCCCATGCTAGAACTTGAAACACATATTGCCTGAAAGCTGAACAATGGCTGATATTCTGATTATCGACGATGAAGCCGATATCCGTGAGCTGACTGCTGGAATCTTGCAGGACGAGGGTTATGAAACCCGTCTTGCACATAATTCTGATGCGGCTCTGGCCGAAATTTCGTTGCGAAAACCATCTATGATCATTCTCGATATCTGGTTGCAAGGTTCGCGGCTTGATGGATTGGATCTTTTGCTGGAGGTGAAGCGCGCTCATCCAAGCTTGCCCGTCGTCATCATCTCTGGCCACGGCAATATCGAGACTGCTGTTTCTGCCATCAAGCGTGGCGCGTATGAATATGTGGAAAAGCCATTCAACGCTGATCGACTGGTATTGGTTGTCGAGCGAGCGCTCGAAGCCTCGCGGCTACGCCGTGAGAATGAGGATCTTAAAGGCCGCTCCGGCCTCGACAGTGCAATCATTGGTAATTCGGCGGTGATGCGCCAGCTTCGGCAGAATATCAAAAAGATTGCGCCTACGAATTCCCGCGTTTTGATTTTGGGGGGGATGGGTGCTGGCAAGGAACTCACCGCCCGTACGCTCCATGAACAATCGCAGCGGGCCAGTGCGGCCTTTGTGGTTTTGAATGCCGCCAGCATGGCACCCGAGCGCATGGAAGAAGAGCTGTTCGGCGTTGAACTGGAAGCTGGCAAGGGCATGCGCATCGGTGCGCTTGAGGAGGCCCATGGTGGGACTCTTTACATCGATGAAATTGCCGACATGCCAATGGAGACGCAAGGCAAGGTCCTCCGTGTTTTGGTCGATCAGACTTTTCAGCGGGTCAACGGGGCCAAGAAGGTGAAGGTTGACGTCAGGATCATTACGTCAACGGCGCGCGACTTGAATTTGTTGATTTCAGAGCAGAAGTTCAGGGAAGATCTTTACCATCGGTTGGGCGTGGTGCCGTTGCGGGTTCCGGCATTGACCGAACGGCGCGAAGATGTGCCGGAGCTTGTGGAGACATTCTGCAGAAACTGGTGCCTGGCTGCGGGCCAGGCGCCCAAGCAATTCACAGAAGAAGCCGTTGCCATGTTGCAGACGAGGGATTGGCCTGGCAACGTGCGCGAACTTCGCAACGTGATTGAACGCGCGTTGATCCTGTCGGGCGGGGAACAGAATTCGGCCATTGGGGCCACGCAGTTGAATTCTGACTCAAATGCATCGCATTCGGTTACGGGGCTCAATCATGAAAGCTTGCTGGCGTTGCCATTGC
>JBDSTO010000038.1:0-3581 GCA_039928255.1 Aestuariivirga sp.
AACCTCTGCCATGCAATTTAGCCTATTGCATAAGGTTTAGTCTATGCTAAACTTTTGCCATGGATCAACCCCTCAATGGATGGCGCAAACCCCGCGGCGAAGCCTCTCTCGTCGAGGTCTTTCATTCGGTAAAAGTTCCTGAAAATGCTGGCTGGCTAAGGAAAGCACTGGCTTTCATGGGGCCGGGCTTCCTCGTTTCGGTTGGTTACATGGACCCCGGCAATTGGGCGACAGCCATCGCGGGCGGTGCCAAATATGGTTATGCATTGCTCTGGGTGGCGCTGCTTTCGAACATCATGGCGATCATTCTGCAATCACTGGCAGGAAGGCTCGCCATCGGTTCGCACCGTGATCTGGCGCAAGCCTGTCGCGATGCTTACGGCAAATCCGCCGCAATGGTCCTCTGGGTCTTCGCCGAAGTGGCCATCATCGCCACCGACATTGCCGAAGTGGTGGGAACCGCCATCGGCCTCAATCTCTTGTTCAACATTCCGCTCGAAATCGGTGTCATCATCACAGCGCTGGACGTCTTCATCGTGCTCATGTTGCAGCGCTTGGGCTTCCGCAAAGTTGAAGCCTTTGTGCTCGCACTTCTCGCTGTCATATTTGGCTGCTTCATTTTCCAGATGATTTGGGCCCAGCCCGATTGGGGTGGCGTGGCTTTCGGCTTCGTGCCGACGGCTGATATCTTGCATCAGCCCGGCATGCTCTATCTCGCTTTGGGCATCATCGGTGCCACCGTCATGCCGCATAACCTCTATCTTCACTCCGGCATTGTGCAGACCCGCGAAGTGAAGCCTGATCTCGCCTCGCGCAAATCTGCACTCCGCTATGTGACCTTCGATTCAACCTTCGCCTTGATGCTGGCTTTGTTGATCAACGCCTCACTGCTCATTTTGGCCGCCGCCACGTTTCACAAGGCCGGACAAACCGAAATCGCCGAAATCGGCGACGCCCATAAAATGCTGGCCCCGCTGGTGGGCTCATTGCTCGCCCCGAAACTCTTTGCGATTGCGTTGCTCGCCTGTGGTCTGAACTCTGCCGTCACGGCAACGCTGGCAGGCCAGATCGTGATGGAAGGCTTTCTCAACTTCCGCATCGCGCCCTGGGCCCGCCGCTTGGTCACGCGCCTCGTCGCCATTGTCCCGGCGATCATCGTCACGCTCTATTATGGCGCCTCAGGAACGGGCTTCCTGCTGGTGTTGAGCCAGGTCGTATTAGCCTTCCAGCTTCCCTTCGCCGTCGTGCCACTGGTCCAACTCACGGCCTCCAAAGCCAAAATGGGCGACCTCGTCTCCCCGCGCTGGCTCACGGCCATCGCAGCACTCGTCGCTGCCATCATCATCGCGCTGAATGTGAAGTTGATTTTCGACATTCTGTTTGGTTGAGCGGTACAAGATTACAAATAATTGCAGTGAAGCACCGTGAGCGCCGTGCTTTGTTCGAAACTCAATCGATTCAAGTGATTTGGCAGTCTTCTCGCTCCCCCTCGAGAGACAAATGAGGTGCGCTTATGAAACTGGCCCTATCAATTTGCGCTCTGACATTATTGATGTCTGGCGGTGCCTTCGCCAGCCAATGCCCATCAAATGCAACCGCTGCAAGCTATTCCATATGGGCGAAGGGAGTAATCCCTCACGACCAAAACCGCTCCGCGACCCATGCCTGCGGCAAGCACATTTCGTGCAACGGCGGCAACAACAAGAGCAATATCCGTCGCACCTGCCATTGGGATTGATGGATCGGGGCCGCCCCTGGCATCGCTGAGCCTGGATTCTGTCCCGCCTTGCAGACTCGAGGGTTTTCCTTTAACCGCCCGCCATGGAAAACCTCCCCACCCATTCAACCGTCCTCATCATCGATTTCGGAAGCCAAGTCACCCAGCTCATCGCCAGGCGCGTGCGCGAAATGGGCGTCTATTCCGAAGTCATTCCGTTCCAGAATGCGCAAGCCGCTTTCCAGCGCCTGAAACCCAAAGCCGTGATCCTCTCTGGCGGACCAGACTCTGTCACCCGCGACGGCAGCCCGCGCGCGCCCCAGGCGATCTTCGATGCAGGCCTGCCCATCTTGTCGATCTGCTACGGCCAGCAGACCACTGCCGTCCAACTGGGCGGCGTTGTCGAAGGTGGCCATGCTGCTGAATTTGGCCGCGCCGAAATCGAAATCCGCGAGAAGAGCGCGCTCTTCGAGGGCTTCTGGAATGTCGGCCAGAATTATCCCGTCTGGATGAGCCATGGCGACCGCGTCACCAAATTGCCCGCTGGCTTCACCGTGAAAGCCACATCGGAAAACGCACCCTTCGCCATTGCGTCCGATGAAAAGCGCCGCATCTTCACCACCATGTTCCACCCCGAAGTTCACCACACGCCAGACGGTGCGAAACTCCTGCGCAATTTCGTCATCGACATCGCTGGCTGCAAACCGGACTGGACCATGAAGGCCTTCCGCGCCGAAGCCATCGCCAAAATTCGAGCCCAAGTGGGCAAGGGCAGGGTGCTCTGCGGCCTCTCAGGCGGCGTTGATTCATCCGTCGCCGCCGTGCTCATCCACGAAGCCGTGGGCGACCAGCTCACCTGCGTGTTGGTCGACCACGGCTTGATGCGCCTGAATGAGGCCGCACAAGTCGTCGAGATGTTCCGCAAGGCCTACAATCTGCCGCTCGTCCATGTCGATGCGGCGGACGAATTCATCAACGCCCTTGAAGGCGAGATCGACCCCGAGAAAAAGCGCAAGACCATCGGGCGCCTGTTCATCGAAGTGTTCGAGCGCGAGGCGAAGAAACTCGGCGGCGCAGACTTCCTCGCGCAAGGCACATTATATCCCGACGTCATCGAAAGCGTGTCCTTCACCGGCGGCCCGTCGGTCACGATCAAGAGCCACCATAATGTGGGTGGTCTTCCTGAGCGCATGAACATGAAGCTCGTGGAACCCCTGCGCGATCTCTTCAAGGATGAAGTGAGAAAGCTCGGCCAAGAGCTTGGTCTGCCTCAGGAATTTATCGGCCGTCATCCGTTCCCCGGCCCCGGTCTGGCGATCCGTTTGCCCGGCGGTGTGACGCGCGAAAAACTCGCCATCCTGCAGAAGGCCGATGCGATTTACATCGACGAAATCCGCAAGGCCGGACTCTATGACAAGATCTGGCAGGCCTTCTCGGTTCTGCTGCCTGTTCAAACCGTGGGCGTGATGGGCGATGGCCGAACCTATGACCGCGTGCTGGCGCTCCGCGCCGTCACAAGTGTTGATGGCATGACGGCCGATTTCTATCCCTTCGACATGAATTTCTTAGGGCGCGCCGCCACGAGGATCATCAATGAAGTCAAAGGCGTGAACCGCGTGGTCTATGACGTGACCAGCAAACCACCGGGGACCATTGAGTGGGAGTGAGTCGCTCTAGTTTACCACCCAGGGTACAATCGGCTTTCTGCGTGAGTATTCAATTTTGGTACCGTGAATCCTAGGTTCTGTTGACATTTAGGATTCCCAAATCAGTTTTATTCTGATTCAAGCTGCGTGCTGGACGTGGAGGCTGGCATGGATGGCGAGACGGGAACTTCGGACGGATCAGTGGCATCGGATCAGGG
>JBDSTO010000039.1:0-8608 GCA_039928255.1 Aestuariivirga sp.
GCAATTTCAATCAGGCGCTTGGCGATCAAGGGCCGCGCGATAGACGTCCCCAAAAGATAAACGCCCTCATACAATGCATTGGCGCGGAACATCGGAAACACGAAATCCCGGATGAATTCCTCGCGCACGTCTTCCACATAAATCTGCTTGATGCCCAGAAGCTCAGCCTTCTTGCGGGCCGGCTCCAACTCACCGCCCTGGCCCAGATCAGCCGTAAAGGTCACAACCTCGGCCTGATACTCGGTCTGCAGCCACTTGAGGATGATCGACGTATCAAGCCCGCCCGAATAGGCGAGGACGACTTTTTTGATTTTGGATTTGGACATGGAGGAACCTGCTGAGATTTCAAGGCTCGTTACCAGCCTTCGGCAGAGACAGCAACCACCGCTATTGAGATGGTGGCGAGCCGATTGAAACCTTACCCCGGAACCAGCTTCCTTGGGTTTCAATCCCACACTTCTTCAAATCATCATACGCGCAGCTCTGAATTCTATAGATAGTGTAACTAAATCCCAGAAAAATGAAGCCAGTAACAAATATGAAGAATGGATAGCCCCACCAAATGCGAGTATGGTTCGACATTAAGTTTGAATCATCCGACGAGGCGTAGCGGCCATGGTAAAATTTCTTACCCTTGGGATTGAGAATAGAAAAATCCCAATTATGTTTTTGATAAAATCGAATTTCAGCGATGTAATGCCAGATGAAGTAAGTCAATGCAGCAATCAGGATTGGAATGGCAACAAGCAGCCATCTCGGCATGTCAGCGCGCACTGGCCCTCACTTTTTCACTTGCCGATTTCAATTGCCCACACGCCGCCATGATGTCTCGGCCTCTGGGCGTACGCACTGGGCTCGCATAACCGGCGTTGTTCAATATCTCGGCGAAAGCCTCAATCACATCCCACTCCGAACACTCATATTTTGAACCGGGCCATGGGTTGAATGGAATCAAATTCACTTTCGCCGGAATGCCCTTCAGCAACTGCACCAGGCGCTTGGCATCTTCCTTGGTATCGTTGATGCCCTTCAGCATCACATATTCAAACGTGATGCGCCGCGCATTCGATGAACCCGGATAATTGCGGCAGGCTTCCAGCAATTCGGCAATCGGATATTTCTTGTTGAGTGGCACCAGCTTGTTGCGGATTTCATCAGTCGTGCCATGGAGCGAAATCGCCAGAGACGAACCAATCTCATCGCCTGCGCGAACGATCTCCGGCACTACGCCAGACGTACTCAAAGTGATGCGCCGCTTTGACAGTGACAGGCCTTCGCCATCAGACGCAATCTCAATCGCCTCTTTAACATTGTCAAAATTATACAAGGGCTCGCCCATGCCCATCAAAACCACATTGGTCACATAGCGCCCTGATGATGGTGGCTGCGGATTGACTTCAAGATCAGACGGCCAGTCCTTGATCTTGTCGCGCGCAAGCATGATCTGCCCGGCAATTTCACCGGCGGTCAAATTGCGCACCAGCTTTTGCGTACCGGTGTGGCAGAAGGTGCAGGTCAACGTGCAGCCAACCTGCGAAGAAATACACAAGGTGCCGCGGTCTTCTTCCGGAATGTAAACCGTTTCAATCTCGTGGCGCGCACCCTTCTCATCGGGTGCCAGCCGCAATAGCCATTTGCGCGTGCCATCAGATGAAATTTGCTCGGTCACAACCTCGGGCCGCGCAATGACAAAGGCCTCATCGAGCTTGCGCTGCATGTCTTTCGAAATATCGGTCATCACCGAGAAATCAGTGACCCCGCGATTATACATCCAGTGCCAGAGCTGGCGCATGCGCATGCGCCGCTGCTTTTCAGGAACGCCCACATCGCCCAGCACATCCGTCAACTGGATGCGCGAAAGCCCCACAATGTTGCGGCGGGTGTCATTGGCGATATAGGAGGCGGCGCGCGGTTCGGCCGTTTGCAATAGCGTTGTCATGAGGGCCATTTAGGCTATGTAGAGGCCAATTTAAAGTCACTGATTTTGGGTGACAGCGATGATCGGTCCCAACGCCCGAAACTGGTCATTGCGCGACAGCTCTGGCGCATAGAGGCTCGAGATTGAGCCATCCAGAAAGAGGGCATTGCGGGTTTTGAGGCCGTCGCGGAAAAACACCGCAAAATCATAAAAGGTCACGGGCTGATCCGAAATCGCAAATACCACGTGGCTGCCGTCAATGGCGCCCACCCCGTTGCGATATTTGGCACTGGTTCCACCTTCCGAGAACTTGGGGTGAATCGCCCCGTCAATCACCAGCATCGGACCAGATTGCGTGGCATAATCAGCCTTGATGCCTGATCTGGCATAGGCGTCCGTCTCGAGCACGCCTGCTGTATTGCCCTTCACGTAGAAAACCCCATTGGGCTTCAGATGAAAATTCCCGGCCCCATTGCGCCGGTTGAGCTTGTGCAAGGTCTTGCCGCCCTCAACATAAAGCCCGATGGGTTTCAGCCCCTCATCATACATGCCGCCATTCATGGCAAAGCTCAAAACCTTGCCCTGCCCTGCCAGATCATCGTTCAGGCTCGAGAAAAAGCCATAGGGCTGGCCATTGCCATTAAGATTGAAAAGACCAACGCGGTCTTTCCCCAGATCAAACCTGCAGGCTGTGTAGTGATGGCCCTGAAAGTCAGTGGCCTCGCAGGCGGCATAAGAATGTGCAGCCCCTGCCAGAAACAGCAAAAGCGTTAGAAACAGCCGCATCGAATGGCCTATTTGCAAGAGGTGTCGATTTTGGCGAGCGCATTCGCAAAGCCCGCCAATGAATAGGTGTCGGTCGTGGTCGTCCCCTTCCATGAGGTGCCAACCACACTCAAGGATTTGCTGGTTTTCATGGTCTTGATGATTTCAGCTTCGGTTTCGGGTGCTGCAGCCCAAGCCGTGTCGCCATTGCTGTAAAGATCAAATCCGGTTTCATCGATCAACGCCGAAACTGGAGCCGACTCTTTGAACGGATAACCAATAATCGTGGAGATCTGGCCCTTGATCTTGCGGCCCGGCCAGTTTGTCACCAGAAAATACACAGGATCACGCTTGGCGAATTTCTTCTCTGATTCACTTTTCTTCGGCACCGAATAGACATAGCAGACCGTGGCACCATTATCCTTGTAGGTGAAGGCTTCCCAGTCATCAAAAGTGCCAAGGGAAACAGGATCATCAGCCCGTGCCGGGCCAATCGCCAGGCCCAACAGGCAGGCCGCCAAAATCAATGTGGGTTTCATGCGCATCATGGTAAACGATTATGCCCGAAAACTTAACAACTTGCCAAATCAATCAAAGCCGATAGAGCCTAACATCTGGGCTCAATTGCGGCGCAAGGCATCATGACTCAAAAGTCCATTCTCATCACCGGCTGCTCAAGTGGCATAGGCTATACATCCGCCTTGGGGTTAAAGGCCCGGGGCTGGCGCGTATTTGCAACCGTACGAACTGTCGAAGATCAGCAACGACTGGAAGCCCTTGGCCTTGAAGCCCTGATCATGGACTATCGCTTTTCAGATTCAATCAGGGCCTGCGCCAAGGCCGTGTCTGAGGCAACCGGGGGAAAGCTTGATGCGCTGTTCAACAACGGCGCCTATGGCCAGCCCGGAGCCGTGGAAGATTTGACGCGCGAAGTTCTGGAAGAGCAGTTTGCGGCCAATTTCTTTGGTTGGCATGAGTTGACGAGGCTCTGTTTGCCAATGATGAGAAAGAATGGCACAGGCCGCATTGTCCAGTGCTCATCAGTTCTTGGCATCGTCGCCATGAAATGGCGCGGGGCCTACAACGCCACAAAATTTGCAATCGAAGGATTGAGCGACACGATGCGCCTTGAATTGCGTGGTAGCGGCATTTTTGTCTCAACCATTGAACCCGGCCCCATCGCCACGCGCTTTGTCGAAAATGCCCTTGCGGCGTTTGAGCGCAACATCAAGGTTGAAGGCTCACCTTACGAAAAGTCCTACGCTGCCCAGCGTGCAAGGCTTGGAAAAGGTGGTTCTGGCCGCTTCAAATTGCCGCCCGATGCCGTGCTTGAAAAGCTGGTCCACGCCCTTGAAAGCAACAGGCCCAAAGCGCATTACTATGTCACACTTCCCACCCATGCCATGGGGTTGGCGCGCCGTTTGTTGCCGCAGGGGATCATGGACAAGTTTGTAAACCGGATGTCTGATCAATGAATATTGTAATCGCCGTGGCCCTCGCCGCAGTTTTCATCGTGCTGCTCTTGGGTCTGTTCAACATGATGCGCGGTGGCAACTCCAACCGCAGCCAGAAGCTGATGCGCTGGCGCGTGGGCCTGCAGTTTGTGGCAATCCTCCTCATGGTCGCCGCCCTGTGGTGGACGCGCCATTGATCTGTTTTAACCCGCTGCTGGCGATTTTCGGGTAACAGTCAAAACAGCTCCCGCACAAACCGCCATGCCGAGAATTTGTACAAGGTTCAGGCTCTCGCCGAACAATACAAATGTCATGAGGGCGGCAACACCAGGCACGAGGAAGATCAGACTCGACACGCGTGATACAGCGCCCTCTCGAATCATCACCATCAACAGGCTGATGGCAATAATCGACAAGACGATGACTGACCAACCCAGTGCCGCCCAGGCCTGCACACTGTGGTCAAAGAAGAAATCTTCTGTGAAAATCGCAAGCAGCAGGACAACCAGTGTGGCACCCACATATTGATAGACACCACCCGTCGCAAGATCGATGCCTGTTGCAAAGCGCTTTTGGTAAACCGTGCCGAAGGCGATGGAAACAGCCCCCAGAAACGTAATGCCCGCCGTGACAGGTGTAATGCCGTTGCCATGCGAAAATTCCAGCTTTGGCGACAAGACGAGGGCGATGCCCACAAGACCAACGCCAAGCCCCAACCAGTGCCGCAACGACACGCGCTCCCCCAGCACCATTGAGGCCATGAAGGCGGTGATTAGAGGCTGCAAGCCCACAATCAACGCCGCAACACCGCCTGGAAGCCCGCGTGCCACCGCCCAATAGTTGGATGCAAGGTAGAAGCCATGGAGAAACACCCCTGCAATCATCGCATGAACCGCCTGTGTCCGCCCCGGCCACGTTGCCTTCTGCTGGAGTGCCACAACCAGCATGAAAATCAGAGCCAGCGGAAATCTAAGGGCCAAAAACCATAAAGGTGCGACATGGCCTGCAGAAAGCCTCGCCACCACAAAGCCAGTCGCCCACAAAACCACAAAAATCATCGGCGTTGCGGCAATGAAAGCAGTTCGCATCTTCGCGGAAATCATGGGAAATTGAACCTGGATGTGATTGAGTGCGGCCATGAATCAATCCGCGAACTCGGTCTTGGCACTGTTTATTGAGGCACTCAAGCGGCTCTTTGCCGATGAGGCCGTGCCACTGGCTGGCAACATTGCCTTTCGCACCATGTTTTCGATTTTTCCGTTTTTGATTTTTGTGACCAGCCTTGCCGGGTTTTTTGGAAGTGCGGATTTGGCACAGCGTATCATCGCCTTTCTCTTGAGTGTCGCACCCGAACAACTGGTTCATCCGCTGTCTGGCGAGATTACGGCCATTCTGACCGTCCAGCACGGAGGCCTCGTCAGCCTTTCAGCCGCTTTGACAATCTGGAGCGCCATGGGCGGTGTCGACTCAATACGAGTGGCCTTAAATCGGGCCTATGACATCAAGGAGCATCGCTCGATCTGGTTTCTCAACGTCCAAAATGTGCTGTTTGTCATCGGCGCAGCCATCGTTCTCTTGGCGGTCGCCATCCTGCTGGTGGTTTTTCCACTTTTCATCTCTGCCTTGACGCAGTTTGCGCCAGACCAGCTCATTCACTTCACCAGTATTGTCACCAGTTTTGATTTCTTGCGCTATCCGGTGGCCATCGGTTTGCTGATGATTGCCTTGCTGGTCGCCCACCAATTTCTCCCCGCCCGAACCACGCCCGTTCTGCGGCTGCTTCCGGGCATCGTGCTCACCATTATTGTTTGGGTCATTCTATCGGGGATGTTTTCCTTTTGGCTGAGCAGGTTTAATTCGTTCACCACAACCTATGCCTCTCTCTCAGGCATTTTCGCAGCCATGTTCTTTCTCTATCTGGCGGCCCTGGTTTTGATCTTCGGTGGCGAGTTTAACCGCGTCTTGATTGAAATCCGCAAATCCCGCGCTTGACTTTTTGGCCTGTTGCCCCTTAAAGCGCGTCATTCTGCTGGGCTAAAGCCTTCAGCGGATTGAATGCGCTGCCCCCGGCAACCCACAGAGCTTCGGCTTAGTTGCAAAAAGTCCTTTTCCTTCAAGGGTTTGGAAAAGGCGCCAAAGGGCGCGGGAAAGAATGGAAGAAGATGTACGCAGTCATCAAGACGGGCGGCAAGCAGTATCGCGTTGCCGCCAATGATAAAATTCTGATCGAAAAGCTCGAAGGCGAAGCTGGCGATCAAATCCAGTTCACCGACGTTCTCATGGTTGGCAATGGCGGCGATGTAGCCGTTGGTGCACCCTTGGTCGCCGGAGCCACAGTCGTGGGCGAAATCGAAAAGCAGGCCCGTGGGCCGCACCTCATCATTTTCAAGAAGCGCCGCCGCAAGCATTATCGCCGGCGCAACGGCCATCGTCAGGATTTGACCTCGGTGACCATCACCGAAATCCTGACCGGTGGTGCCAAGCCAGCCGCCAAGGCCAAGGCTGCCAAGCCCGCTCCGGCTGCTGATGCTCCTGCAGCAGCGCCCAAGGCTGCTGCCGCACCAAAGGCCGCTGCTCCGAAAGCTGCTGCTGCACCCAAGGCTGACGACATTTCACTGATCGGCGGCATTGGACCCAAGATCCTGAAGGCCCTCAATGACATGGGCATCACGACCTTGACCCAGGTTGCCGCATGGACCCCTGCTGATGTCGAGCGTATCGAAGCCGACCTGAAGCAGAAGGGCCGTGTTGCCCGTGAAGAGTGGATTGAACAGGCCAAGGAATTGCTGGCCGGCAAACCACCCCGCGCCAAAACCGACAAAGCCCGTACGTAAGAGAGATAGAGGAGAAAACCCATGGCACATAAAAAAGCAGGTGGTTCATCCCGCAACGGCCGCGACTCCGCAGGTCGCCGTCTGGGCGTGAAGGCATTTGGCGGCGAAGCCGTCATTGCTGGCAACATCATCATTCGTCAGCGCGGCACGCAGGTACATCCGGGAACGGGTGTTGGCATTGGTCGCGACCACACGATTTTTGCAAAAGTTGCAGGCACGGTCACCTTCCGCGCCACCAAAGGCAACAAGCAGACCGTCTCGGTCCTCCCGATGAAGGCCGCAGAATAAGGGCAGCGAAAAAACTGCCACCCCGTCTCGGGTTTGGCAGTTCAAGTTCCCAAAAGAACAGTTTGAACGGAGAGATGGGAAACCACCTCTCCGTTTTTATTTGGATTGTTCATCATGGAACTTAAAACAAGAAGACTGCTGCTAAGACCACTCCGCGAAGATGATGCGCCAGCCATGGCGCGCGCCTTGAACAACTATGACGTTGTGAAGAATCTCTCGCGCGTGCCATTTCCTTATACGCTCGAGGATGCAGCGCAATTCATTGACCTTCAGAAGGGCTTCGATGCCCGCTCTCGGGTTTTTGCCATCGCGTTTCGCGCGGCACCCGATGAACTGATCGGCGTGATTGCTTACGAATTTGAGGTCGGAGACGCCCATGCAGAATTGGGCTATTGGTTGCACGAGGCCTGCTGGGGAATGGGGTTAATGTCGGAGGCGGCAGCAGCTTTGGTCAGTCATGCCTTTGGAGAAGGCGAAGTGGAAGAGTTGCGCTCAGGTTTCTGGAATCCCGTCTCCGGGCGTATTCTGCGAGGGCTCGGTTTTGAGGAAACCCACCTTGGACCGATCTTTTCAGTTGCGCAGAACCGTGAGATTCCCGCCGTGAAGTTGCGTCTCGACCGATCCATGTGGCTGGGCCAACAAAAAAGCCGCGCAGCATGACTGCGCGGCTCAAAATTCTCGATGAAAGCAGCTTAAAACACCATCGCCACATAGCGCGGAACGAGGCTCTTGCGGCCAAGTCCGCCATTGTGCTTGGAGGCCGCCAATTTCAGATTGCCGTGCGAAGACTTGACCGCCATCGACAGATATTTGAGTCCATACTGAACATTGGTCGAGGCATTATAAAGTCCCGAACACGAGCCACGATAGCCAATGCCGCGCGCCGTCTGACATTTGAGCTGGAAAACACCAATCTCACCAGCACCGCCAGTCACACCAGGGTTATACCCCGATTCAACCTTGGCAATCTTCATGGCAAACCAGGTGGGCACGCCATAGCGTGGAGCGCTCGCCTTGATCATCGCCTGAACGCTATTGCGGGTGGCTTCGCTGACCGCCGGAATATGAGCGCGCGAATGTCTGGCGTTCGCATGATGCTTGTGATGATGAGATGCAGCCAAACTCGGCGAAGCCGAAAGACCTGCAAAAATGGTGGCCGCGACAGCGACAGAGCTCAATTTACGAAACATGTTTATTCCTTTCACAGTGGAAATAATCCAGCAATGTTTTCTGCCTTCATGCCGAAAACACCTCAACCTCAAGACTGCCGATGTCAGGGGATAACTGGGATAAAACAATGAATTATGTCAGAAATGAGGTAGTTCCATTGTGGGTTTTTCAAGGCAAAG
>JBDSTO010000040.1:0-3288 GCA_039928255.1 Aestuariivirga sp.
TCAGCGCCACGAAAGCCCGTCTTGCCGGGGCTCACCGTGAAATCAAGGCCCAGTTCCCACAGGCTGTCGCCGGGCATTTGGTCAGCAAACGGATACATCTGCGAATTGTCATAAGGATAAAACAGCAGATAGCTTTCAACGCGCAGCATATCGAGAACGCTGAAGCACACAGGGATGATGCCCATGCTCTTGCCTTCTTCGAGGATGGTATCCCAGACTTTGGGCGCATCCTGCCCGCGCACGAAAATCTCATAGCCGCGCTCGCCGGTATATCCGGTGCGTGAGATCATCACCGGGGCACCAAACAATGTTGTCTGCATGTGATGGAAATATTTGAGATCACGGATGCCCGGAACATGCTTGGCGAGATATTCAACAGCCAAGGGTCCCTGCAGCGAAAGGTCATGAATATCATCGTCAAACAGAATGGCGCAGTTGCGCCCGGTGGCCTGCTTTACAAGTTCCTCATGGGCCGAGCCCGAACCATGAACCAGCATCCAGCTATTGGGACCGGTGCGGTAAACAATGCAGTCATCGGTGAACATGCCGCGATCATTCAGCATGCAGGCATAGACCGAGCGCCCGGGATATATCTTCGTCATGTCGCGCGTGGTGCAATATTCAAGAACATTAATGGCGTGCGGCCCAACCAGGTGAACTTTCTTGAGACCCGACACATCCATCAGGCCCGCTTTGGTTCGAACCGCGATATGCTCCTCGGAGATATCCTTGTCATAAGTCCACGCCGTGCCCATCCCGCTCCAGTCTTCAAGCTTGGAACCCAGTGCCCGGTGGCGGTCGGCAAGAACAGAAAATCTCCAGGATAATGGCATCTGACGCTTCCTCGTTTGTTTCCTTAGCGGAAATAATTATTCACCACTGTAACTCAGAATCTGGCAAGCGCAAGATGCTTGTTGGCATTTTTTGCGCTTGAAGCAGGGGTATGAGCATGGTTACGCCCGAACAGCTTAGCAACGGGGGAAGTCGCAGGCCAAGCACCCGAGAGGCGACAGTTGCGCGCACTTTATTTGTTCGCCCTGTTTTTTCCGAAATCTTGGTCGCATCCGACACCCATTCTCAGATTTGACAAAGCTCCTTTGCCCAAAAAGAAGCGGTTGGAAGTCTGGTCGGTATGGAAAATCCTCTCTTCTGCCTCGCTATCGCCAATAATTTGGAATGTAGTGGAACTTATTTTCATTTCGCGCGTTTGGGTTAGAATGGTTCTATCAAAGCGGCGAAATTGCTCGCAAAAAGCCAACGGAGCTTAATTGGTTGTAGGACCTCAAAGAGACAAGCGCATCTGGACAGAAGAAAATCTGTGGTCGGCCATTGAAGGTGCGGGGGTCGTGCTGTGGTCGTGGAATGTCGATACCGACGAACTTAAGCTCGATAAACGGGCCTATGACATGTGGGGCGTGCCTTGGGAAGGCGATGTCACGTTCGAGGATTTATCTGCACATATTCATCCTGCCGACCGTGATCGCGTGCGCGCTGCTTTTGTTGCCAGCCGGGCCATTGTTGGCCAGTATGAAATCGATTTTCGAATCATGATCGGCAAGGACGTTCGCTGGATTTCTGCGCGTGGCCAAGGTGACGACGCCGGCATGGTGGACCGCAGCATGTTCGGAGTTTTCCTGGATGTGACAGGCCGAAAGCAAGCCGAAGAAAGCAATGAACTACTGGCTGGCGAGATGAGCCACCGCGTGAAGAACCTGTTGGCAATCGCCTCGGGCCTCACATCAATTACCTCGCGATCTTCAACCTCGGCTGAGGATATGGCAAAGCAGTTGACGAGCCGCCTATCAGCATTGGGTCGCGCGCATGATTTGCTCCGTCCTCTTCCGGGACAAGCCAAAACCGACGCCCTGTTGGGCGATCTCCTGTCGGTGTTGCTGGCCCCCTATGACGATCTCGGTGCTTTCAGCGGCCGCATCCGAGTTTCTGTCCCGCGGATGGGCGTGGGCGAAGCATCCGCTACAACGCTTGCCATGATCCTCCACGAACTCGCGACCAACTCTCTCAAATATGGCGCACTATCAGCCGACACTGGCACGCTCGATGTCTCTTCAGCCAGTCAAGGAGATGGAAACGTCGTCGTGGTTTGGACAGAACGGGGAGGGCCTCCCGTATCTACGCCCACAGGTCCAGGCGGCTTTGGCAGCAAACTCATCAACCGCGCGATTGCAGCACAGCTCCATGGCACCATTACATGCGATTGGGCGGCCGAAGGTATCGTGGTGACGTTGACGATGGATGCGAAGCGCCTTGAGGCTTAGGCAGGGGAAAGCTTTAGGTTGACGAGGTCAACTCGCCTCACCCGAGGCTCCATAAAAAAACCCGTCAGGACCACAGAGGTCGTGACGGGTTGTTGGTTGCGGGAGCCAGATTTGAACTGACGACCTTCAGGTTATGAGCCTGACGAGCTACCGGGCTGCTCCATCCCGCGTTAAGCGTTGGCGGCTTCTAACACAGTCAGGCTGAATGTGAACCCCTAAAGCAATTCTTTTTTGCAAGGCAGAATATTTTGTCATTCCCCCGTTGCATGTATCGCTTTGGCACGTGTTGGCCACAATCTGAACAACGAAGTAAGGCCCTGTTAATGCAATTCTTTTTCTTGGAAAGGGAATGGAAACTCTTGGCCACTATTGTGGGCTCATGACACGCAGCGAGGCTTTGCTTCCGGTGTCCAGCCATTCCGGGATAAGGTACTGCGTACCCGGATAGCAGTTTAAAGGGGAGCATCCGGTGCTGGATGCTCCCCTTTTGCTTTAAAATTCGGCGTCTGGCAGTTCTGCCTGTGAATTGCCCGCCCCGAAAACCTGCTGGTCAAAATCAATGATTGAGCCCGTCATCAGGCCTGATTCCTCCGAACACAAATAAGCGCAAGCCCGCGCCACTTCGGCAGGCTTGAGCAATCGGCCAAAGGGCCGTCCCTCTTCGGCTTTTTTGAGCCAGCCTGATTCTGCGCCGTGAAAAGTTTTCATGATGCGGTCTTCGCCCGGCGTATCCATCCAGCCAATATTGAGGCCGTTGACGCGCACCCGCGACTTCATCACGCTGGCCGCAACGTTCTTGGTGAGGATGGCAAGCGCGCCTTTTGAGCCGCAATAGGCCGAGATGAAGCTCTGGCCGCCATGGCCTGACACGGAAAGAATGTTGACGATGGAACCCCTGGTCTTCGATTTCTTCATCAGGTGAAGCGCATCCTGCATCAGGAAGAACGGCGCTTTGACATTGATCGCAAACATCTGGTCGAAAAATTCGGGCGTCGTGTCCCAGATCGTGCCG
>JBDSTO010000041.1:0-7426 GCA_039928255.1 Aestuariivirga sp.
AACCGGAACGGGATGAATCTCGATACCCTCTTCCACAAGTTCTTGCGCCTCGGCAGGGGTTGTCATGCCGTGAATGCCCCGCTTCGTCGTCTCATTATAATGAATTTTGCGCGCCTCTTCGGCAAAGTTTTCGCCGACAAATTCCGTATTGGCTTCCACATGTTGGCGATAGTCGCGCATCATCTGCATCATGGCGGCGGCACGCGGGTCAACGGGCCCCGCCGTCAAATGCCGAGACCCATCCGGCTTCTTGTTGGACTTCGTTGGAATGCCCGGTGCCATCAATTGTTTTTCAATTTTCACGCTGCCGCAAATCGTGCAGCTCACCAATCCGCGCTCGGCCTGTGAATCATAAGCAGCGCTGTCGGCGAACCAGCCATCAAACTCATGGCCCTTCTCGCAAATGAGATCGTAATGTATCATGAGAAAACAAATAACAACGGATCAGGCCCGTTTCAAGACAAAGGGGCGTGCATTGGAAAGGGCCGGAATGCGCGCCCGCGCAGACGCCACCTCAGCAAGATCAATGTCGGCAAAAATGAGACCCGGTTCAATTCCCCCTTCGGCAAGAATCACGCCCCATGGATTGACGACAAGGCTGTGGCCATAGGTCTCGCGCCCTGAATCATGTTTGCCGCCTTGTGCCGCGGCCAGAACGAAACTTCCCGTTTCAATGGCCCTGGCCCGCAGCAGCACATGCCAATGCGCTTCGCCCGTGGGCTTGGTGAAGGCCGCCGGAACAACAATCATTGAAACACCTTCCTTGCCCAGCGCGTGATAGAGCAGCGGAAAACGCATGTCATAGCAGATGGAAAAGCCAAACTTGGCCAATGGCGTATCAATAACCACTGCATCATGGCCGCCTGCATAAGTGGCAGATTCGCGGTACTTGTCGCCATTGGGCAGATCGACATCAAAGAGATGGATCTTGTCATAGCGTGCTGCAATCTTACCTTCGGGCGAAAACAAAAGGCCACGATTGACCAGCTTCCCATCCGCCCCTTTCAGGGCAAACGAACCCGCATGAAGCCAGATCTTGTGAGACTTTGCGAGGCCGGAAAATGCATGTACTGACTCATCCTCCTGCTCGACTCGCGCGATGGCCTTGAGCCGTTCGCGGTCCGGCTCGAAAATATTCGTCATTTCAGGCGTGGAAATGAATTGGGCGCCACCCGCTGCGGCCTCCTTGATGAAGGATGAAGCATCAACCAGATTGCGCTTGGCATCCGTGCCGGAACGCATCTGGACCAGCGCGGCTTTGAAACTCATGCAGCAACCAGCAGCGGATCAAGCTGGCCCGCGTCGTCAAGATCATAAAGGTCATCGCAGCCACCGACATGCTGCCCACCGATGAAAATCTGCGGAACCGTGGTGCGCCCATGGGCCAGCTTCGACATGGCAGCGCGCGTCGCCCGGTCATAGGTCACGTCAATCTCAGTGAATTTCACACCCTTCTTGTTGAGCAGCGCCTTAGCCTGGAAACAATAGGGGCAGGAATTGGTGGTATAAATAGTCACGTCTTTCATGGTCGAACCTCTAGCCCTCAATATGGAACCGGTGCACGTCATTCACAAGTGCGAAGGTCAGCACATGGATTTGGCCCGCCCCCGCCTCGCGCAAGGCTTCAGTGCAGGCCCGCAAGGTGGAACCCGTTGTGCGAACGTCATCCACCAACACTATGCATTTTCCTGCCAGCAAAGCCTTGGCTTCAAATGGGACGGAAAAAGCACCTTTCACATTGCGGCGGCGCTCTTTGGCCGAAAGCCCAACCTGCTGGGCCGTGGCCCGCGAGCGAACCAGAAATTCCGGCTGATAAGCAGGGCCGTCCCGCCCGGCAATCCGCTGCGCCAAAACCGCTGCCTGATTGAAGCGTCGCCGCCATAGCCGCCCACGATGCAGCGGCACAGGCACGATAAAATCGGCTTCCCTCAAAAGCGCATGGCCCGCCCTTGCCATCAGCCGCGCCATGAATATGCCAGCCTCTGCCCTGTCCCGGTATTTAAGCTGGTGGACAATCTCCTTCGAATGATTGTCAAACAAAACTGCAGCGCGAGACCTGTCCCATCCCGGTGGATCGGCAAGCGCCTCAGCACTTAAAATCCCTTCGCCTTGGTCATAGGCAAAGGGCGTTCCCATCACCTCGCAGACAGGAAGATCAAGAAACCGCAACCGGCCCCAGCATTCCACGCAAAGTGAAGCAGGTTGCATGACCTGTCCGCCGCAAGAGAGGCACAATGGCGGCGTAATAACATCGACGAGGCCACGCCAAAGCACAGAAAATCCACGCTGCAGTTTCTGCAACTTGGAAGCTTCGCCAATTTCCGCTATCGCCTCATCCATGGATGAAACCTTGCCCAAGATCTTCGATCGCGAACTCTATCTCGCACGGCAGGCCAAGGCCAGTGGCGAAGTTTTAGGCGAACTTTATGCCCATGTGGCAACCGATCTTGAAGAGCGAATGTCGGTTATCAATCATCAGTTTGCCAAGGTTCTGGTGCTCGCCCCATCAGCAGAACCTTTCATCACAACGCTGAAAATGACCGGCAAGTGCCATGACATTCAGTGGATGAAACCCCAAGCCGACGAGGCATTGAACCTTCCATCCTTGCATTTTGATGCGGTATTCCATTTGCTCGATCTTCACAGCGTCAACGACATTCCGGGCCAGCTGGCGCAATTTGCAGGCGCTCTCAAGCCGGATGGCCTGTTCATGGCCTGCTTCTTTGTCGGTGAAACCTTGCACGAGCTGCGCGAGGCTTGGCTCATTGCTGAATCCGAGTTGCGCAGCGGCGTATCCTTGCGTGTGGCACCTATGGTGGGGTTGCGCGAACTTGGAGGACTTCTGCAACGCGCGGGCCTAGCGCTACCAGTCGCCGATGCTGAAACCTTGAATTTGCGATATGGTGAACCCCTTAAATTTCTGCATGAGATAAAGCAGGCAGGTTTCTCCAATCCCCTGATCGAGCGCGCCAAAGGTCTCGCCTCACCCCAATTGCTGAATGAATTGATGGCAACCTATGCTCAAAAATTCGCTGATGTTGATGGCAAGCTGCGCGTCACGCTGGAATTGGGTTGGGCACTCGCGTGGAAGCCCCATGCGAGCCAGCAAAAGCCATTAAAACCTGGCAGCGCTGCAATGAAACTGGATGACGCGTTGAAACAGGCCAAAACGTAAACTTAATCCCCCCCGCAGCAGCGGGGAGGGTGGCGCGGAGCGCCGGGTGGGGATAGGCCGCGCGACTATTGGAAGGTACCGCAACCTCATCCGTCATACTGCGCATGACACCTTCCCCAAAACTTGGGGAAGGAGAAAACTATCTTCAGGCATAAGCGCCGTGGCAATGCTTGTATTTCTTGCCCGAGCCGCAGGGGCAATCATCATTGCGCCCGACCTTGCCCCAGGTTTCAGGCTTCAGAGGATCACGCACGCCACGTTCTTTTGTTGCAACGTCAAAACCCATGCTGCCAAAGGCAGGCTGGTTTTCAGCAACATCATCAAAGCCGGTCGTCAAATCGGTGTGATGGGCTTCCATCATCGGCAATTCATCCGCATTAGGCAGAAGATCGGCTTGATCACGCGTCTGAATTTCAATGCGCATGAGTTGCGACACAACACCTTCCTTCATGCGCGCCACCATGTCGGCGAACAGGGTGAAGCCTTCGGTCTTGTATTCATTGAGTGGGTCGCGTTGGCCGTAACCGCGCAAATGGATCACCTGGCGGAGATAATCTACGGTCACGATGTGCTCGCGCCACAGTCGGTCCAACGTTTGCAGAAGAACAGCCTTTTCCACCTGACGCATGATGTCCGGCGTATATTTCTCGCGCTTTGATCCATAAAACGTATCAACAGCAGTCGTCACGCGTTCGCGGATTTCTTCATCCGCAATGCCCTCTTCCTTGGCCCAATCTTCAACCGGGAAATCAACGGCCACCGCGTCGCGCAAGCGTTCGCGCAAACCAACCGAGTCCCACTGTTCGGCATAGGCATTTTCAGGAATATGCTTTTGCACAAGTTCGTTCACCACATCGTGGCGCATGTCGTCGATGGTTTCCGAAATTTCTTCGCCTTTCATGATGGCGATGCGCTGGTCAAAAATAACCTTGCGCTGATCGTTCATCACATTGTCGAATTTGAGCAGGTTCTTGCGGATGTCGAAGTTTCGCGCTTCAACTTTCTGCTGGGCCTTTTCAAGAGCCTTGTTGATCCACGGGTGAACAATCGATTCACCTTCCTTGAGACCAAGAGTCTTCAACATACCATCAAGACGATCGGAGCCGAAGATCCGCATAAGGTCATCTTGCAGCGACAGGTAAAACCGCGAACGGCCAGGGTCGCCCTGACGGCCCGAACGGCCACGAAGCTGATTATCGATGCGCCGACTTTCATGGCGCTCGGTGCCGATCACAAAAAGGCCACCCGCTTCAATCACAACTTTCTTGGCAACTTCAATTTCATCGGCAATTTGCTTGATGCGGCGTTCACGCTCCGCACCTTCCGGGACATCTCCAAGCTCATTGGCAATGCGCATATCCAAATTGCCGCCAAGCTTGATGTCAGTACCGCGGCCCGCCATGTTTGTGGCAATGGTGACTGCACCCGGTGCACCGGCTTGTGCGATGATCTGGGCTTCCTGTTCATGGAAACGCGCATTCAACACGTTATGCTTCACGCCAGCCGCCTGCATCAGGGCTGCAAGCTCTTCTGATTTTTCAATCGAGGTGGTGCCGACCAGAACTGGCTGACCAAGCTTCTGTGCATCCCGAATGGTCTCGATGATGGCCTTATATTTTTCAGGCGCAGTGCGAAACACTTCATCGTCTTCGTCTTTACGTCCAACCGGCACGTTGGTTGGAATCTCAAGAACTTCGAGATTGTAAATATCTTGAAATTCGTCGGCTTCGGTGAGCGCCGTACCGGTCATGCCGGCAAGTTTGCCATACATGCGGAAGAAATTCTGGAAGGTGATTGAGGCCATGGTCACGTTCTCAGCCTGCACAGCAACATGTTCCTTGGCCTCGATGGCCTGGTGCAAACCATCTGAATATCGCCGACCGGGCATCATGCGGCCCGTAAACTCATCAATGATGATAACTTCGCCATCCTTGACAATGTAATCCTTGTCGCGCGTGAAAAGAGTGTGGGCGCGCAAGGCCTGTTGAATGTGATGAACAATAGTCACATTGCCAGCGTCATAAAGAGTACCCCCCTTGAGAACGCCAGACGCATTCAGAATTTGCTCCAAATGTTCATTGCCCGCTTCCGTCAAAGTGACCTGGCGTTGCTTCTCATCAAGCTCGAAATCTTCCTTGGTGAGCTGGGGGATATAGCCATCAAGTGAGGCATAAAGCTCTGACTTGTCATCAGCCGGGCCAGAGATGATGAGTGGGGTCCGGGCTTCGTCGATGAGGATCGAGTCCACTTCGTCGACGATTGCAAAATTGTGGTCGCGTTGCACCATCTCTTCGAGATGGAATTTCATGTTGTCGCGCAGATAGTCAAAGCCCAACTCATTGTTGGTGCCGTAGGTGATGTCGCAGGCATAGGCGGCGCGGCGCTCATTATCATCAAGCCCGTGAACGATAACGCCTGTGGTCATGCCAAGCGTGCTATAGACCTTGGCCATCCAGGCGGAGTCGCGTTTGGCTAGGTAATCATTGACCGTCACAACGTGAACGCCCTTGCCTTCCAGCGCATTGAGATAGACGGGGAGCGTTGCAACCAGCGTCTTGCCTTCACCGGTCTTCATTTCAGAAATCATGCCGGCATGGAGAACCATGCCGCCCACCATCTGAACGTCAAAATGACGCAGACCCAGCGAACGCTTGGCGGCTTCCCGAACGGCGGCAAAAGCCTCAGGTAAAATATCATCGAGTGTCTTGCCTTCGGCCAACTCGGCTCGGAACTTAACGGTCACACCCTTTAATTCTTCGTCAGAAAGGGCGGCGTATTTGGGCTCGAGGACATTGATGGCAGGCACCCGTTTCTGGAAAGCCACCAGCTTCCGGTCATTGGTTGTGCCAAATACTTTTGCCGCCAAATTGCGCAGTCCGAGCATTGATTCGTTCCTTAAAGCTGGGAAAATCCCGATTTGGCGGTCTCATAGCCCAGGTTAGAGGACGGTGGAAACCTCAAATCGTGAAGTTTTACGTCCCAAGGGAGCCAAGTCTGCCTTTTGCCCAGTTAAGCAGCCTCGCCACCGCTTTCAACCTGTTGCCTTTACGCAACAGGCCTTCAAAAGGCATACTATTGCCTTGTTTCAGCTTCAACGGCTGCATATACGCAACGTTCAAGGGCACTAAATCGATGGAACCCATGCCGCGCATTCACATGAAATTGAAGACACTTGTTCTCGCTGGAGCCTTTGGATTTGGGCTTTTTGCAACATCCGTGGCATTCGCCCAGAGCGCTGACCCGCTGACTGGCGATGACAAAACCGTAGCCACCGTCAACGGCTATGAAATCAAAACATCTGAAGTGCGCATGGCTTTTGACGACGTGATCGGCGAATTGCCGAACATGCCCGCCAAGTTGCGCTTCCCCTTTGTTGTAGAATTCCTCATTGAACGCCATTTGCTGGCCCAGGTTGCCGCCAAAGATGGTGTTGCAGACAGCGATGATTACAAGCGCCGCTTGGCCGCCTATCAGGCCAAGGCCCTGCGCGATTCCTATTTGGCCCAAAAGCTTGCGCCTTCGATCAAGGAAGAAGAGATCAAGGCTGCCTATGACAAGGAATCGGCCAAAGTTACCCAAACTGAGCGCATCCGCGCCCGGCACATTCTCGTGGCAACTGAAAAAGAAGCCAATGACATTGAAGACAAGCTGAAGGCTGGTTCCAAGTTCGAAGACCTGGCCAAGCAATACAGCCTGGATGGCTCGAAGGATTATGGTGGCGATCTGGGTTATTTCACTGCACCTGAAATGGTGCCTGAATTCTCCAAGGCTGCCTTTGCGCTCAAGGTTGGCGAGACGTCGAAGCCGATCAAGACTGATTATGGTTGGCATGTCATCAGGCTTGATGACCGCAAGTTGGGAGCAGCCCAGCCTTATGATCAGGTCAAAGGTGCCATTCGCAACGTATTGCTGCGCCAGAAAGTTCAAGACACGCTGGCTGGCCTTCAGGGCACAGCCAAAGTGGAAATCATCGACCCCGACCTGAAAAAGGCCCAAGCCGAGGCGCAAGCCCAGCAGAAGGCCTTGCAGGATAAGCAGAACCAGAACGCTGGAGCCGCGGCAGTCACAGGCCAGGGCGATGGCACAACGGATTCAAGCGGCAAAGGCGACCTCTTGGCACCTGACGCAACCGACGCTCCGGCAGATCCCGTTAAAAAACCATAACGATAAAGGACGAGCGGCCATGGCGCATCCGGTTTCACCCCTTGCTCCAACCAGCATGCCTGTCCTTCCGCCGATTGACGGGGTAAA
>JBDSTO010000042.1:0-18165 GCA_039928255.1 Aestuariivirga sp.
CGATTGTTGATCCCAAGCCACCCGGCACCCTGCCAGACATGCGGCCCATCCATGGCCGCTGGATGAGGCTTGATGCGTTGGATGCGGACCGCCACGGCAAGGCGCTGTGGGATGCAATCAACGGCAAAGACCCCGATGGCGCACTCTGGACCTATATGGCGTTCGGTCCTTTTGCTGATGAAGAGGCTCTCACCAAATTCATCCGCGAAAAGCAGGCCGGCAAAGATGCCTGGTTCTATGCCTATGTGAACAAGGCCTCAGGAAAAGCGCAAGGCATGGGTTCTTTTATGCGGGCCGATGCACCCAATGGGTCAATCGAAATCGGCAGCATCTGGCTGGCGCCTGAATTGCAGCGCACCCGCGAGGCTACAGAATCAATCTATCTGATGATGCGCCATGCCTTTGACGAGTTGGGCGTGCGCCGCCTCGAATGGAAATGCGACGCGTTGAATGCACCCTCGCGCAAGGCGGCAGACCGCTTCGGCTTCACCTATGAAGGCCTATTCCGCCAGCATTTCATCATCAAGGGCCGCAACCGCGACACGACCTGGTATTCAATCATCGACAAGGAATGGCCCGCCATCCGGAAAAACTTCGAGGCTTGGCTGGCAGACTCGAATTTCGACGAAAACGGCAAAGAGAAAGCCAAGTTGCAGGTGCGGTGAGGCTTTGCTATCCCCTTCGCAAAGCAACAGGAATTTCCAATGTCAGTTGATGAAAAAACAGTGCGGCGCGTGGCAAAACTTGCCCGCATTAAGGTGGAAGAATCTGCCGTTCCAACACTCGCGGGCGAGTTGAACGCCATTCTGGATTTTGTAGCGCAGTTGGACGAGGTCGATGTTTCAGGCGTCGAACCGCTGACCTCTGTTGTTGCCATGGAAATGAAGAAACGCAAGGATGTGGTAACCGACGGCCACTATCCAAAAGCCATCATGGCCAACACCACGTCCGAAGATGATTTCTTCATGGTGCCGAAGGTGGTTGAATAATGACCAAGCTCACCACCCTCACCATTGCTGAAGCGCGCGCCAAGCTCAAAGCCCGCGAAATCTCGGCCGTCGAATTGACCAATGACTATATCACCGCCATTGAACAGGCAAAGCTGCTGAACGCCTACATTGTCGAAACGCCCGATCAGGCGCGCGCACAGGCATTAGCCTCTGACGCCAAACTCGCCAAAGGCGAGGGTGGAGCGCTGGAAGGCATTCCGCTCGGCATCAAGGATCTTTTCGCGACCAAGGGTGTTCACACCCAGGCAGCGAGCCACATTCTTGATGGTTTCAAGCCGGGCTATGAATCAACCGTGACGGCCAATCTCTGGCGTGAAGGGGCTGTCATGTTGGGCAAGCTCAACATGGATGAATTCGCCATGGGCTCATCCAACGAGACGAGCTATTACGGCCCGGTTTCCAACCCCTGGCGCCGCAAGAATTCCAATGCAACGCTGGTTCCGGGCGGCTCATCGGGCGGTTCTGCAACCGCAGTCTCAGCCCATCTTTGTGCCGCTGCGACTGCAACGGATACAGGCGGCTCCATCCGTCAGCCCGCAGCCTTCACTGGGACCGTGGGCATCAAGCCAACCTATGGCCGCTGCTCGCGGTGGGGGATCGTCGCGTTCGCATCGTCGCTTGATCAGGCCGGACCTATTGCGCGTGATGTGCGCGATGCGGCAATCATGCTCAAGGCCATGGCCAGCATTGACGAGAAAGATACAACTTCGGTCAACCTGCCTGTGCCTGATTATGAGAAGGCGATTGGAAAGTCGATCAAGGGGCTGCGTGTGGGCATTCCGAAGGAATATCGTCCTGATGGCCTGCCTGCTGAAATTGACGCGCTGTGGAACAAAGGTGCACAGTGGCTGAAGGAGCAGGGGGCTGAGATTGTGGAAATCTCATTGCCCCACACGAAATATGCGCTTCCTGCCTATTATATCGTGGCACCAGCCGAGGCTTCATCCAACTTCGCGCGCTATGATGGTGTGCGCTATGGCCTGCGTGTTCCGGGCGATGATTTGATCGACACCTATGAAAAGACCCGCGCCAAAGGCTTCGGCAACGAGGTTCAACGAAGGATCATGATCGGCACTTATGTGCTTTCGGCTGGCTATTATGATGCCTATTACGTGAAGGCACAAAAGGTCCGTACACTGATCAAAAGCGATTTCGATTTGGCCTGGGACAAGGTTGACGTCGTTTTGACACCGGCCACACCATCGCCTGCGTTCGCGCCCGGCGAAATCACTGATCCTGTGCAGATGTATTTGAATGACGTGTTCACTGTGACAGTCAACATGGCAGGCCTTCCCGGCATTGCCGTTCCCGCAGGCTTGTCTTCGGACGGATTGCCGCTTGGATTGCAGCTCATCGGCAAGCCTTTTGATGAAGAAACCCTGTTCCAGACTGCGGCAGCCATTGAATTGGCTGCGGGGAAATTCACCGCACCCAAGTGGTGGTGATTAAATCCCGACAACAAAAAGGGGAGGGCAATGCCCTCCCCAAATTTTTGAATTGCGTCCGCTTAGCTGAGTTTGACCAACCGCAGATAAGGCTTCACAGCCTTCCAGCCTTGCGGGAATTTTTCCTTGGCAGCTTCATCCGAAACCGAACCCAGAATGATCGCATCATCGCCCACTTTCCAGTTTGCAGGTGTTGCCACTGACTTTGTGGCGGTGAGTTGAAGTGAATCAATCACCCGCAGGATCTCATGGAAGTTGCGGCCCGTGCTCATGGGATAAGTGAGAATCAACTTGATCCGCTTGTCGGGGCCGATGATGAACACGTTGCGCACCGTGGAATTGTCCGCAGCCGTGCGGCTCTTGGCATTGCCCGAAGCATTGGGGTGGATCATGCCGTAAAGCTTTGCGACGATCAGATCGGTGTCCCCGATCATCGGATAGGTCACGTCAGAACCCGTCACGTCCTTGATGTCAGTCTTCCAACGCAAATGGTCATCAACGCTGTCAACCGAAATGCCGATCATCTTGACGCCACGCTTGTCGAACTCGGGCTTCAGGGTCGCCATCGCGCCAAGCTCTGTGGTGCACACAGGAGTGAAATCCTTCGGATGCGAAACAATCATCGCCCATGACCCTTCAATATAGTCATAGAAATGAATGCGGCCTTCAGTCGTGTCGGCTTCAAAATCAGGTGCCATATCGCCAAGTTGCAATGCCATGTCGCTCTCCTTAAAACTGTGTTGGACCAATATAAGGTCAGTTTCGTTCGGAATAAAGAACAAAATTCAGTGATCGCAGAACGATTTGAGTCGTGCCTTGCATCATTGAAAATCTTGAGAAAAATGCCTCACGCCTTTATCCGCAGTCCCTTTGGATCATAGAAAGATGTCAATTGCACGGTCACGGGGTAGCGTTTCCACGCGAGCTCGATTTCCCACTTTCCGCCTTCAATCCAGTCCTTTGTAACACCGCCGGAATTTTTCACATAGGCGAGCCCCAATGACTTGTTCACACGGTGCCCCCATGCTCCTGACGTCGATGATCCAACGATAACGCCGTTCCGATAAAGCGGTTCCTCATGATAGATCATAGGGGCCGTTGAACTGTCGTCCACGAGGGCAAGACACACCAGGCGCTTGCCCAAACTGGTTTGTGCCTTCTGCTTCAACAAAGCCTCGCGCCCGATAAAGCCGCCCTTCTTGTCGTAGGCCACCGCAAATCCCAGACCCGCCTCAATGGGCGTTTCTTCGTCCGAAATATCATGCCCCCAGTGACGGTAGGCCTTTTCCATGCGGGCATTGTTCATGCTGTGCATGCCAGCGGGTGTGAGGTTGAATTCAGGTCCAGCGGCCGCAACTGTTTCAAAAACATGGGCCGCAAATTCCGCCGGGAGATAAAGCTCCCAGCCCAACTCGCCAACATAGGTAATGCGGCTGGCGCGAACCCGCGCATAACCAACTTCAATCTCCTTGGACGTGCCAAATGGAAACGCTTCATTCGAGAGGTCAGCGCCGGAAAGTTTTTCCAACAGGGCGCGAGATTTGGGTCCCATGATCGAAAGCATGGGCAGACCCGACGTAATGTCCATCGCCACGCAATTATTGTCCGCGCCGATATGTTTTTTCAGCCAGGCAAAATCGCGTGTTTGTGGTGCAGAACCAGTGACCACGAGGAAACGGTCCTCGGCAAGGCGCGTTACCGTCAAATCGGCTTCGATACCGCCACGCTCATTGAGCCATTGGGTGTAAACGATCTTGCCCGGTGCCACATCGACGTCATTGGCGCTGATGTTGTTGAGCACTTTAAGAGCGTCACGACCTTCAACCTGATACTTCGCAAATGATGACTGGTCAAAGAACACCGCGTCGTTCATCAGGGCCTTGCCCTCTTTCTCGGCGGCGGCAAACCAGTTCTGGCGTCCGTATGAGTATTCATATTCGCGCTTCATGCCAGGCAGGGCATACCAGTTGGGTCGCTCCCAACCATTGACCTCGCCAAACACCGCACCCAGTTTATCCGTGTACTGATAAAATGGCGAACGGCGAACGCCGCGCGATGTTTCAGCCTGACGGTAAGGCCAGTGCATGGCGTAAAGCAGACCCAGGGTCTCGGTCACCCGGTCATGCATGTATTTGCCATTGGACTGGAACGGGTGAATGCGCCTGATGTCCATGCCGTTCACATCCATCGGCGGATGCCCATTCTTGATCCAGTCCGCCAACACCAGTCCGGCACCGCCTGATGATTGAATGCCGATCGAGTTGAAGCCGGTGGCCACGAACAGATCTTTCACTTCCGGTGCTTCGCCGAGATAATATCGGTTGTCCGGCGTGAAGCTTTCAGGCCCATTGAAGAACAATTGAATGCCCGCCGTTTCAAGAAGCGGAACGCGGTTGATGGCGTTGGCAAGAATGGGCTCGAAATGGTCCATGTCTTCAGGAAGAGTGACAAAGGCATGTTCCTCGTCAACCCCGCCGCCGCCCCAGGGCTTGGCTACAGGCTCAAACGCCCCAACCATCAGCTTGCCCGCATCTTCCTTGTAATAGGTGCATTCATCGGCCACGCGCACCACCGGCATGTTGCGTGGCAGAGTGCTGATCGGTTCGGAAACGATGTAGAAGTGCTCGCAGGCATGGAGCGGAATGTTGACCCCAATGGTCTGTCCCAAATGCCTGGACCACAGGCCCGTCGCCAGCACAACCTTGTCAGCCATGATGGTGCCTTGCGCCGTCTCAACGCCTGTGGCTTTGCCCTTCTCGGTCAGAACTCGGGTGACCTTGCAGTTTTCAAAGATCTTGGCCCCGCGTGAGCGCGCACCAGCGGCCAGCGCCTGCGTCACGTCAATTGGATTGACCTGGCCATCCTTGGGAAGGAACACGCCGCCTTTGACGCCGTCGAGATTGTAATGCGGAATGCGTTCCTTGATGTCGCCGGTTGAAATGACCTGCACATCCAGGCCGAAGTTCTTGGCCATCGAGGCGCCACGCAGAAGCTCTTCCATACGGCCGTCATTCAAGGCCAGTGAAATCGAACCATTTTGCTTGAAGCCTGTTGCCTGTCCGGTTTCCTTTTCAAGCCCCTCAAACAGTCCGGCGGTATATTTTGCGAGTTCGGTCAGGTTTCTTGAAGCCCGTAGCTGGCCCACCAGCCCTGCCGCATGCCAGGTCGTGCCGCTGGTTAGCTGTTTGCGCTCAAGCACGACAACATTGGTGATGCCAATCTTCGTCAAATGATAGGCAATGGAGCAACCAACAATGCCACCCCCCACAATAACCACGTCTGCCCGTTGCGGGAATGCCTTGCTCATGCATCGAACTCCTTTATTGAACCGCTTCTACCAAGCTTTGTTGGCATATGCAGCGCCAGCATTGTCGCAATTCCGGTCCAGCCGTATTTTCCTTTGCCGCACCCCAAGCCTTTGGCTATGTAGGGTGAAAGAGATAGGACCAGGCCATGTACAAAGGTGATATTGTTCCAACGGAAGCCCATCAACGGCTGAAGGCAAACCCTGCTGCCGTGCTGATTGATGTTCGCACCCAGCCCGAATGGACATTTGTGGGCGTGCCCACGGTTGAACGCCTGGTCCGAATGTCCTGGCAAGTCTATCCGACCATGGATGTGAATGCCCGCTTTGTCGAAGAAGTTGAAGCCTTAGGCTTGCCTAAGGACGCCGAGATACTGTGCCTGTGCCGTTCGGGCGCTCGCTCGGCTTCCGCAGCAACGGCGTTGACCAAGGCAGGCTTCACCAATTGCTGGAACATTGCCCAAGGTTTTGAAGGCGACAAGGATGCCACCGGCCATCGCGGCAAGGTGAATGGCTGGAAACAGGCCGGCCTTCCCTGGGTGCAAAGCTAGGATCAAAGATGACAAAGAAAACCAGAACGAAAAACGCCCCCGGCTGGGGCGATGCCACAAAGCTTGTGCGCGGCGGTCTTGACCGCTCGCCCTATGGCGAAACCTCAGAAGCCCTCTATCTGAATTCGGGCTTTGTTTATGACTCGCCCGAAACCGCCGAGAAGCGCTTCATGGGCGAGGACGATGGCTATATCTATGGCCGCTATGGCAACCCCACCGTCACAATGTTCGAAGAACGTTTGGCGCTGCTGGAAGGTGCCGAGACCGCCTATGGCGTGGCCTCAGGCATGGCCGCTGTCTTTGGAGCGCTGGCTTGCCAGCTCAAGACGGGCGATCACATCGTTTCGTCAAAGGCACTGTTCGGCTCCTGCTATCAGGTGATCACCGGCATTCTCCCACGCTTCGGCATTACCCATAATCTGGTCGATGGTTCTGACCTCGCTGCGTGGCAAGCCGCTGTTCGTCCTGAAACCAAGTGTTTCTTCCTCGAAACGCCGTCCAACCCCACACTCGATGTTATTGACCTCGCAGGCGTGTGTGAAATTGCCAAGAAAGCTGGCGCGAACATCGTTGTGGACAACATCTTCGCAACGCCCATTCTGCAAAAGCCAATCGCCTATGGCGCCGATGTGATCGTCTATTCGGGCACCAAGCACATGGACGGGCAGGGACGTATTCTGGGCGGCGCGATTGTCTCCACCAAGAAGTTCAAGGAAGAGCTGCTGAAGCCGTTCCTGCGTCACACAGGTCCATCGCTTTCACCTTTCAATGCCTGGGTCTTGTTGAAGGGCCTTGAGACCATGAAAATCCGTGTGGAAGCCCAAAGCGATTCAGCCCTTGCCGTGGCTGAACATCTGGGTGCCACAAAAGCCATCACGCGGGTTCTTTATCCGCATTTGGATAGCCATCCCCAAGTGGCGCTGGCCAAGAAGCAGATGAGCATGGGCGGGACCGTGGTGACATTTGAAGTCGAAGGCGGCAAGGCAAAGGCCTTCGATGTTCTGCGCAAATTGCGCCTGATCGACATTTCCAACAATCTGGGCGACACCAAATCCCTGATGACCCATCCAGCCTCGACCACCCATCGTAACATTGGGCCGGAGGCGCGCGCCATGATGGGTATTACCGACGGCATGCTGCGCCTGTCGGTTGGCCTTGAAGACATCAAGGATATTCTGGATGATTTGAAGCAGGCGCTGACGGGTTAAAGCAAATTCGCAAAAGTTGTAGACTTTTGCGGCGAAGATTTGCGCTAAGTTTTGTCAGCTGTCAGCGGCTCGATTTTGCGCAGGCCAAAACGGCTGTGTGCCCAGGCGCGTTCATGGAAATAATAAAGCGCAATTTTGGTCAGAACTTCAGTCGAGGCGATTGACGCAGAAATCCTGAGATCGCCTGTAAAAATATATCCCAGAACGGCCGTATCAATGGAGCCCAGAATTCTCCAACTGATGGCCTTCGCGATGGAACGGCGCGGATTTGAATTAGCCTTCTTCGCAATAATATCAATCATCGGTTAATCCTCTAAGGAATTGTATTGGCCTGATCAGCCAGCGCGCGTTTCAGTGCGAATGATCTTGCCATTCGCCGTGAAGTGAATACCGCATTCGGTTTTGTCGCTGCCCATCCAGCGGCCTTCGCGGGGATTATCAGCAGTGCCACCTGGCGCAGTGCAGGCCAGCGGCATGCATCCAATGGAATGATAGCCTTGCAGTTTCAACGGATGCGAAGGCAGATTGTGCTTCTGCATATAGGTTTGAAGATCCAATGCCGTAAAACCAGCAAGAGGCTCAATCTTCAAACGATCGCCATCAATGCTGACAGAATTGAGATCCGAGCGGGCAGCGCCGTGGAAGCGCTTGCGACCAGAGATCATCACGTCAAAACCATCAAAGGCTTTTTCCATCGGTACCGATTTGCGAAAATGGCAGCACAGGTCATGGTCAATATCATAAAGTTTGCCATCGGGATCCACGCGTTGCAGATCGTCCGGATTGGGTGTCAAAATCCGCAAATTGGTCAGGCCCAGTTCACGCACCAGTTGGTCACGATAGGCCAATGTTTCGGGAAACAGTTTCAGCGTATCAAGAAAGATGATGGGAATAGAGCGATCAACTTCCGCAACCATATGCAAAAGAACAGCAGACTCTGCTCCGAAGGATGACAGAAGTGCAACGCGGCCCTTGAAGTCCTTGGCAATCGTACGGATCAGTTCGCGGCCCTCAAGACCGGCATAGGCCTCAATCAGATCATTGGGATTATTCAGAGGCGCTTGGGCCTCGGATTTAGCCAGCATGAGGCTGCTCCTCCCAAGGGGCAAAGCCCTTGTGCCGCTCCGACCACACTTCGCCCTCACCGGCTGGCCGATAGAGCCCGCGTTGATAGGCCAACGACATTTGGTGAGACGCGGCCTGCCAGCTTTGCAGCGGGAAGCGGTCACTCACCACAAATGAGTCAAAGCCAACCTGCCGCATATATTGATATTGGTCAGGCAGGATATTGCCCTCCGCACGAAGTTCGCCGCGATAGCCGTCCAACCGAAGTCCGCGCGCCAGTGAATAGGATCGACCATCACCAAAGGCCGAAAAGCCCAGCACGATAAGCACCAGCTGCGAGATATAGGGCGAGAGCGCTTCTACTTTGTCGGTGTTGGCAAGCCTGACACCAAGCTCGCCGGTGAACTTGGCAAGCGTGTCCCAATCCTTGATGAGGCGCGGCAGGGACACAATGATCCTTCCACCCGTCGGCAGTTCGGTGTCATCAGTCAAGCTGGCCCAATCATCTTGGACAAAGGCATTGTTTTTAAGCAGTGGCATAAAGAGCCTCCTTGAATGGAGCAGGGCCCAGCCGGCGATAGGCCGCCAGAAATTCTTCGCCGGGTGAACGCAGTTTCACGTAAGTGTTCAGAATGGTTTCAATCGCATCTGGCACCTCATGGGCCGCAAAGCCAGGTCCCAATATCGTGCCAATCGAAGCGTTTTCCGAGGAAGAACCGCCCAAGGTGATCTGGTAATATTCTTCGCCCTTCTTGTCCAAGCCCAGAATGCCGATATGGCCGACATGGTGATGGCCGCAGGCATTGATGCAGCCTGATATATTGATCTTCAAAGGCCCATAATTTTCCTGCTTGGCACCATTTGAGAACTTGCGGCTGATGGCCTGCGCCACCGGGATGGAGCGGGCCGTGGCCAGCGCGCAATAATCAAGGCCGGGGCAGGCGATGATGTCACCGGCCAAACCATAATTTGCAGCTGCCAGATCAACCGCCGTCAGAGCTTCCCAGATCGCAAAGGCATCTTCGAGTTTCACATGAGCCAGCACGATGTTCTGGGCGTGGCTCACGCGCAACTCGTCAAACGAATAACGTTCAGCCAATTCAGCCATCACCCGCATTTGGTCAGCCGAAGCGTCACCGGGAATGCCGCCCTCAGGCTTCAGCGAAATGTTGACGATAGTGTATCCGTCCACCTGATGGGCGGCCAGATTGTTCTTGGCCCACCGTGCAAACTCGACGTTCTGGCGCTTCGCATCTTCAAAATGCGGTGCAAAGCGCGACAGCTTTTCAAACTGGGGCAGGGCGAAATATTTGGCAATGCGCGCCAGTTCCTGTTCCTCAACCTGCGTGCTCTGAGCCGGGTGGCGGGCATATTCAGCTTCGACTTCGGCGCGGAATTTCTCGGCACCAATTTCATGGACCAGAATTTTCACGCGCGCCTTGTACTTGTTGTCACGACGTCCAAAGAGATTATAAACCCGCATGATCGCTTCGAGATAAGGGATCAATTCCCGTTCCGGCAAAAACTCGCGGACCGTGGCGGCAATCATCGGTGTGCGGCCCTGGCCACCCCCAACCATCACTTCCCAGCCCTTTTCGTTCCTGTCATTGGCGTGCATACGAAGCCCAATGTCATGAACCTTCACAGCAGCACGGTCGTGAGGTGCGCCGGTGATGGCAATCTTGAACTTGCGTGGGAGATATGAAAATTCCGGATGGAGTGACGACCATTGGCGGATGAGCTCTCCAATGGGGCGAGGATCAGCCAGTTCATCGGCAGCAGCACCAGCCCAGTGATCTGTCGTCACGTTGCGAATGCAGTTGCCCGACGTCTGGATGGCGTGCATTTCAACATCTGCCAGATCTTGCAGAATGTCGGCGGTTTCTTCCAGCTTGATCCAGTTATATTGAATGTTCTGGCGCGTGGTGAAATGGCCATAGCCACGGTCATATTTCTCGGCGATCATGGCCAGCTGGCGCATCTGCTTGCCCGACAATGTTCCATAAGGAATGGCCACGCGCAGCATATAGGCGTGAAGCTGAAGGTAAAGACCATTCATTAAGCGCAGAGGGCGAAACTCATCTTCCGTCAATTCGCCTGAAAGCCTGCGATTGGCCTGATCCCGAAATTGCGCGGTGCGCTCAGATACAAACTTTTGGTCAAATTCATCGTAACGATACATGATTATTCCTCCACTGCCGCAAAGGCGCCAGCCTTGCCTTCAGCCTGTTTTCCAAGATCAAGTCTGACCGTGGGCCCTAGCGTCCTGATGCGCTCACGGATTTCCGTGGCGCGGATCTTGCCGCCCAGACGTTCAGCCGCAAAAAGATAGGGTCCGGTTACCAGTGTCGCAGTCACTGCTTCGGCTGCACGCGCTTCAAGGGCTGAAATTGCCAAAGGCTCTTGCGCCAGAACGGCATCATCAATCACTTCGCTCCATTCACCAGAGCGCGTGAGAAAGACGACGTCGCCATCGCGCAATCGGTTTGCGGTCATCACCTGGCCTTTTTCATTCTCGCTCATGATACAACTCTCAAATTGGCCTCGCGCACATCTTCACGCGTGGGGAAAGGGACGATTTCGCCATAACCCAGGGGAGAGGCAACGCCGGGGACAAGATCAACGGCAATGCCATGTTTGCCGAGATACGCCTGTTCCTCTCCGCCGCGTCCGAAAATATAAGTGTCGCCGCCCTTAAGCCGCACGACATCGCGTCCCGCTTGGGCTTCGCGCAACAGAATGGAATGGATTTCGTCTTGTGCGGTCTGGCCAACTGCGATGCGCGTCGCATCACGCCGTGCCATTTCCAGAATGCCAGGAGAAACCAGCCGATCGTAAACAATGACATCTGCTTCCATCAGGCGACGATGGGCTTTCAGCGTCAGAAGTTCTGGATCACCAGGGCCAGCACCCACCACACTCACGCGTCCGGCCTTCGCTTTGCCATGAGCATAAATCGCATCATCAAGCGCAAGCTTTTGAGCGACCTCATCATGGGCTTCGTTGGCGACATTGTTCTTGCCCGAGAAGAAATCGGCCCAGAACGCGCGGCGGGTTGTCCCATGCGGAACACGCATCGCCACCCATTCGCGCAAGGAAGCAGCCCGACGTGCGAGTCCGCCAACATTCTGCGGAAGCAGGGCATCAATTTTGGCACGGATATTCTGGCCGAGAACCGGGGCCGTCCCCTCAGTTCCAATGGCCACAACCACAGGGTCACGGTCGACAATCGAAGGAACAATAAAAGTCGAAAGCGCTGCATCATCAACAGCATTGACCGGAATGCCCAAACGCTGCGCATCGGCACTTACCTGCGCATTCAATGACGGATCTGCCGAAAGCACCATGGCGGCGCCTTCAATCTGGGAGGGTTGATAAGGGGCCGCAATGAGAAAAACCTTTGGATTTCCAGCCAGCTCTGCGGGCAGGGCAGCAGCGACGATTTCGATGCGGGCCTGGGTTTTCAACAGAAGGCGAACCTTGCGTACAGCCTCCTCACCGCCGCCAATGACGACGGCCCGACGGCCCTGAAGGTCGAGAAACAGGGGGAAATAGCGCATTGTCCGCTCCGTTCTGTTTGCAAAACAAGTCTTCACCAATTTTGCGATTTCAATTGAATTCTACTAAAAACAGGCCCAAACAGCCGTATATTGAGTTTATTTAGCCGTTCGTTATTAAGAACGATAGTACTAAACAAAGGATATTGCAATGTCAACGCGTCGCAGCGGAAAAGCCTCGGGCCAAGATGAGGCTGCCGAGCTTGGCAAAACCATCCAGCGGTTAAGGAAGGCCTATAACCTGTCCCTGGGCGAGCTATCCGAGCAATCCGGCGTGGCTAAATCCATCATTTCCCAGATCGAGCGCAATGAAACCAACCCCACGCTTTCAACGGTGGTCAGGCTTTCGCGGGCCCTGGATACAACAGTTGATGAAGTTTTGCGTGGCGAGCAAACATCACTTTTTATTGATCACCAGAGCAAATCCGGAATTCCCATTCTCGAAAGCCAGGATGGCTTGTGTCGCCTGGCGATCGTTGGGCCATTAAGTCTGGTCGACGTGTTCCAGTGGTATGATTTCCACGCCAAGCCCAAGGGTGTTCTGGAATCATCTCCGCATCCCCCGGGCACGATCGAACATCTCTATATTGTGAGCGGCGAGCTCGAAGTGACCACGGGTGACGAAACCAAGCTTGGTAAACCCGGCGAAGCACTGCGCTATCGTGCCGATGTTCCCCATCGTATTGTGAATGTTGGAAGCTCCGAGGCTCATGCAGTCATGGTTCTGGCGTTGAAGCAGTTTGGTGCACCCACCTAAAAAGACCATCGGAAAACCGCCCATCCCGCGCTAGCCTGCGCCCATGGTGAAATTGAATCAAAGTTGGTTATCGCGTTTGCAAGGCGAATTCGACGCGCCTTACATGCAGGACCTGAAACGGTTTTTGGAAACCGAGCGAACTGCGGGAAAGACCATCTATCCCAAGGGATCGGAATGGTTTTTCGCTCTCGATCAAACTCCCTTTGATGATGTTCGTGTGGTCATTCTGGGCCAAGACCCTTATCACGGCGATGGCCAGGCCCACGGATTGTGTTTCTCGGTTCGCGAAGGTGTCAGGCCGCCGCCGTCACTTCTCAATATCTATAAAGAAATGAAATCCGATCTTGGCCTCGAACCCCCGAAACACGGTGACCTTTCATCCTGGGCAAAGCAGGGCGTCCTCCTGCTGAATTCCGTCTTGACCGTCGAGGCGGGCAGGGCGGCCTCCCACCAAGGCAAGGGCTGGGAGCAATTCACCGATCGTATCATTCGACAGCTTAACGACGAAAAGCAAAATCTGGTCTTTATCCTGTGGGGCAGTTATGCCCAGAAAAAAGCCGCATTCGTTGACCGCAACAAACACATGGTCATCACCTCGGCACATCCCTCACCACTCTCAGCCCATAACGGGTTTTTCGGTTCCAAGCCGTTTTCGCGCTGTAATGAATATTTGTTGGCCAATGTGCTGAAACCCATCGACTGGTCAATTTCCATTTGAAGGTGAATTGCTTTTTGGCCCGCAGGGAACTACATCAGGACACGGTCAGATTTTCTACACTCATCATTGTTTTGCTGTCGCTTCTTGGCACCTTTTCAGCACAGGCCGAGGACAAAGTGCCGGTGTTTGAAAGTCAGGCAAAGCAGGCCATTCTGATGGATGCCAAGTCTGGCATCGTTCTCTATGAGAAAGACGCTGACACTGCGGTTCCACCCGCCTCAATGAGCAAGCTGATGACTCAGGCTCTGGTGTTTGACGCATTGAAAAAGGGCACCCTGAAAATCGATCAGCAACTGCCCATCAGCGAGAACGCATGGCGCAAAGGCGGTGCCGTTGCGGGTGGTTCGACTATGTATGCCATCCTGCATTCCAATATCTCGATTGACGATCTTCTCCACGGTGCCATCATCCAATCTGCCAATGACGCGTGCATCGCATTGGCCGAGGGCATTGCCGGAAGTGAACAGGCCTTCACCAAACTTATGGGCGACAAGGCCAAGGCGCTGGGTCTTGAACATTCGAGCTTCGGAAATTCAACCGGCCTTCCCGATCCACTCCAACGCATGAGCGTGAAGGATTTGGCCAATCTCGCCCGCTACATCATTTCGAATTACCCCGACTATTTCAAAATCTACAGCCAGCCCGAATTCACCTGGAACAAGATCACCCAGCAAAACCGCAATCCTTTACTAAAAGACTATCCCGGAGCCGACGGCATGAAGACGGGCTACACCAAGGAAGCGGGCTACAGCATGGTCGGCACCGCCACGCGCGATGGCCGCAGGCTTGTCATGGTCGCGGCAGGGCTTCCTTCCATTAATGACCGGAAAGTCGAAGCGCAGAAATTGCTGGATTGGGGCTTCAACCAATTTAAAATCATCAGCCTCTATGAAGCAGGCGATGTCGTGTCCCGTGCCCGCGTGTGGGGTGGCAGCGAGCACTGGGTCAATCTGATCACCACAGATTCCGTCAAGGTCGCCTTGTCACCAAACGAGCAAGACCGTGCTGATGTGAAAATGAGTTATGATGGCCCGCTGCAAGCGCCGGTTAAAGCGGGTGCGACGGTTGGAACCATGCGCATCCTCGTTGACGGCAAGGTGATTTCAGAATCGAATCTGCAAACGGCTGCCGATGTTGAAGCAGTGGATTCCATTTGGGCCAAGGCCTGGGACAGCGCCCTGCTTATGGTTTTTGGCAGCTGAATGTTTATCACCTTTGAAGGCGGGGAAGGCACGGGTAAATCAACCCAGCTCCAACTTCTGGCCGACCGGCTTCGCGGGCAGGGGGGCGATGTGTTGACGACCCGCGAACCCGGTGGAACGCCTGAAGCCGAGGCCATTCGAAATTTACTGGTCCACGGAAATCCAGACAGCCTGTCGGCTGAGGCAGAGGCCCTGTTGAACTACGCCGCCCGCGACCACCATTTGCGCCACATCATTCGGCCCGCTTTGGCAAAAGGCACCACGGTAGTTTGTGATCGTTTCATGGACTCAACGAGAGCCTATCAAGGCTTTGCGGGGGGAGCCGCGCCGTTTTTCATCGACGCTCTTGAGAGCGCCATAGTCGCGGCAACCGTGCCCGATCTGACTTTGGTTTTTGATCTTGATCCCATGATTGGATTGGACCGTGCCAAGGCGCGCGGTGGCGCAGATCGGTTTGAACGCAAGGGTTTGGAGTTTCATAAAAAATTGCGCGCAGGATTTTTGGAGATTGCCAAACAGCACCCTGCCAGATGCAAACTTGTCGACGCGTCCTTACCTGTGAATGACGTTTTTGCCCTGGTCTGGAAGGCCGTCCGTGGCTGAAATCAACGACGATCCACGCGAGGTTCCGTGGCACCCGCGTTTCACCAAAACGGTTGTCGGCCATGACGCAGCCTTGCAGCTTTTTGAAAAGAACCTGACCGCTGGAAAGCCCCACCATGCATGGCTGCTTCATGGGCCAAAGGGCGTGGGCAAGGCAACGCTGGCCTATCATCTGGCCCATCGCATATTGAGCGGCACAAATCCCGACCAAACCAGAAGATGGATCGAGGGCAGGGCGCACCCTGACCTTTTCGTTTTGGAAAGGCAGCTAAACGACGCCAAACCGCGCAAACTGAAAAACGAGATTTCAGTCGATGACGCGCGAGGGCTCTCCGCGTTTCTAAACCGCACGTCCAGCAGCGGTTGGCGCGTGGCCATTGTTGATGCAGTTGATGATTTGAATACCGAGTCTGCGAACTCGCTTCTCAAAGTGGTTGAAGAGCCGCCCAACAAGGCCCTGATTTTCCTCATTAATCATGTGCCCGGCCAAACTCTGAGAACCTTGAAATCGCGCTGCATGCGGGTTCCCCTTGAAGCGCTCAAGCCCAATGAAAATCAAAATGTTTTCAAGGCTTTGAATCTCGATGGTCGAATCTTGCTTGAAGAGGTCGAACTGGCCTCCGGCATGTCCGGCGGAAGTCCAGGGCAGGCCATTGCAATGGCAGGATCCGTTGCGTCCAAGGCCTTCGATAATTGGCGCAATATGGAGAGGATCAACCTTCAGTCCATATTGAAGATCGGCAGCCAGTTCACCGGCAAGAATGCCACAACCGATGAGTTTGATCTTTTCATCAATCTTCTGTTGGCGTGGACCGCTGATCGCGCCAAGGCCTCATCCAGCAATTCTCTTGCCACGGCCTATGAAACGGTGGCCAATTCGGCGCGCGTAACCAACGCCTATAATCTTGACCGCCGCCAGACCATTGTCGAGGCGATGGTTACTATCAATGATGCCTTGAAGGCCGCCTGATTTGCGGGCATTGAAGGCCCCATGAAAAAGCAGCCCTACCTCATTTCCACAGCCATTCCCTACGCCAACGGTGCCCCGCACATTGGCCATGCCTATGAACGCATCGCCACTGACGTTCTGGCCCGTTTTCAACGTTTGGATGACAAGGATGTTCTGTTCATCACCGGCATGGATGAGCATGGTCAGAAGATGCAGCAGACTGCGGCACGCGAAGGTCTAGAGCCGATTGGCCTTGCTGACCGTACCGCTGCTTTGTTCGAAACCATGGGCGAGCAGCTCAACGCCCGCACCGACGACATCGTTCGAACAACTTCGGAACGCCACAAGGCCGCCGTCACCGAAATCTGGAAGCGCATGGAAGCCAACGGCGATATTTACCTCGCCAAATATGCTGGCTGGTATTCGGTGCGCGATGAAGCCTACTACGCCGAGGACGAAACCGAACTGCGCGAAGAGCGCCGCTTTTCGACCAAGACTGGAACGCTTGTCGAATGGGTGGAAGAGGAAAGCTATTTCTTCAAGCTCTCAGCCTATGCAAAGCCCTTGCTCGAGCATTACGCAATGAACCCGGATTTCATCGTCCCGGAGCAATATCGAAACGAGATCGTGTCGTTTGTTGAGCGCGGTCTAAATGACCTTTCCATCAGTCGCACCACTTTCAACTGGGGCATTCCAGTGCCAGGCAATGCGAAACATGTGATGTATGTCTGGGTTGATGCGCTGACGAATTATATCACGGCCACAGGATTTCCCGATGAGAAGAGTCCACTCGCCCATTATTGGCCAGCTTCAGCCCACGTCATCGGCAAGGACATCACGCGCTTTCACGCCATCTATTGGCCCGCCTTCTTGATGTCGGCAAAATTGGCATTGCCCAAGCAAATCGTGGTCCATGGCTTCCTGTTCAACCGCGGGGAGAAAATGTCAAAATCCGTTGGCAACATCATCGCGCCCGCCGATCTGGTTGAACGTTATGGCGTCGACCCCGTACGCTATTTCTTCATGCGCGAAGTGCCATTCGGCCAGGATGGTTCTTACAGCAATGATGCGATTATGGGCCGGATGAATGCTGACCTGGCCAATGATCTGGGCAACCTTGCCCAACGTTCTCTGTCCATGATCAACAAGAACTGCGAAGCCAAAGTTCCGATCTGCGGCCCGCTTTCAGCCGCCGACAGCGCCATCCTGGCCATGGCCGACGCCATGCTGGGCGAGGTGAGGGCGCAACACGAAGCTTTCGCCATCTCCAAGGCCATGGACGTAATCTGGAAAGTTGTGGCTGAAGCCAACCGCTATTTCGCCGGTGAAGCGCCTTGGGCGTTGAAAAAGACCGACCCCGAGCGCATGGCGACCGTGCTTTATGTTACTGCCGAAGTTCTACGCATGGTTGGAATTCTGGTCCAGCCTTACATGCCAGACTCTGCCGCCAAGCTCTTGGATGTCTTGGCTGTGCCTGCGGGCGAACGCCGCTTTGCTGACATAGGCAAACGCCTCGTGTCGGGAACTGAGCTTCCAGCACCCCAGCCCATCTTCCCGCGCTTTGTAGAAGAAGCCGAGGCCAAAGCCTGATGGCCTTGATCGTCGATAGCCATTGCCATCTTGATTACGATGGCTTGGCCGACCAGTTGGATGCCATCTTGGATCGCTCCGCGAAAGCGGGCGTTGGCCTGATGTTGTCGATCAGCTCACGCGTGAAGAATTTCCCTAAGCTCCTGGCCTTGGCCGAAGCCCATGACGAGGTTTACTGCACCGTGGGCACCCATCCACACAACGCG
>JBDSTO010000043.1:0-5758 GCA_039928255.1 Aestuariivirga sp.
GGTGGTTGGCGGCGGTGTCATGGGGGTTGGCCTGCTCTATCATCTGGCGCTGGAAGGATGGACCGATGTCGTTCTGATTGAAAAAGGTGAACTGACCTCGGGTTCCACCTGGCACGCTGCTGGACAATGCCCGCATTTCAACGGCTCGCTCAACATGACCAAGGTTCATGTTTATGGGACACAGCTTTATCCACAATTGGAGAAGCTCACCGGCCAGGCCGTGTCGTGGCATGGCTGTGGTGGGCTTCGCCTTGCCACCACCGATGAGGAAGTGAACTGGCTCAAATATGTTTACGGAATCTCGAAACTTGCTGGCTATGAAGGCGAGATCATCGGGCCCTCCGAGATCAAGCAATATCATCCCTATCTAGAAACCTTCGGCGTCAAAGCCGCCTTCCGTACCGTGACTGACGGCCATGTCGCACCTGCTGACATCACCAATGCCATGGCCACGGGTGCGCGCCAGCTTGGCGCTGAAATCTATCGCCGCAACCGGGTCATGGACATCAAGCTGTTGCCCAATGGCGAGTGGCGCGTGTTCACCGAACAAGGCCAGATTGATTGCGAACATGTGGTCAATGCCGCGGGCAGCTATTGCGATGTGGTGGGTTCATGGACCGGGCATAATGTGCCCATCGCCAACATGCTGCATCAATATATCATCACCGAGCCGCTGCAGGAACTCGTCGACCTCAAGATGGAATTGCCGGTGGTGCGCGACCCCTACTCCCACGCTTATCTGCGCGAGGAAACCAATGGGGTACTGGTGGGGCCTTATGAAACGGCGACGGCTCATATGTGTTGGGATGGCCAGCCGCCGCGTTGGGATTATGAGAGCGAGCTTGAGCCCAATGAGTTAGATCGCATCATGCCATGGCTGGAAAAGGCCACCGAGCGCCTGCCGCTGTTTGGCAAAACGGGCGTGAAATCGATCATCTCCGGTGCCATCACCCACACGCCTGATGGCGTTTATCTTTCAGGCCCGGCCCATGGGCCTAAGAATTATTGGATGCATTGCGGCGCTTCGATTGGCATTTGCCAGGGCGGCGGGGCAGGCAAATATCTGGCGCAGTGGATGGTGCATGGCCAAGCAGACATCAACATGCGGGAATTTGATCCACGCCGCTTTGGAAATTGGGCGACCAAGGACTACACGGCGGAAGTCTCGGTCGCCGATTATCACCACATGTATTATTGCTACAAGCCCGCCGAGCAACACGAGGTGGGCCGCGGGCTTCGCAAGTCGGCGCTTTATGACAAGCTGAAATCAGCGGGTGCGCAATATGCCCAGATCTTCGGCTGGGAACGCGCACGCTGGTATGACACGTCCGGCCAGGGCGAGGCCTATTCGTTCCGCCGCTCCAATTGGTGGAATGCGGTTAAGGCCGAAGCCTTGGCGGTGCGCGAACGCGTCGGGCTGATGGATCTCTCCACCTTCTCGAAATTTGATGTGAAGGGCAAAGATGCCCATGCGTTCCTGGATCGCATCTGCGCCAACAAGATTCCGACCAAGGATGGCGGCATTATCCTGGGCCATTTGCTGAACGAGAATGGTTTTATTGAAAGCGAACTCACCATCACGCGTCTGTCCGAAGATCATTTCTATGTCCTCTCGGCTGCTGTAGCCCAGCTTTATGACCATGACCAATTAAGCTGGCGCAAGCGCGACGATGAAGCTGTCACCATCACCGACATTACTGATGACTATGGTGTGTTGGTTCTGGCAGGACCGCGGGCGCGCGATGTGCTCAGTGCCTGCACCAAGACTGATCTTTCCAATGCCAGTTTCCGCTGGCTGACGGGCAAGGTTGCTGAGGTTTCCGGCGTTGCTGGCGTTCGGCTGCTCCGCGTCAACTATGTGGGGGAGTTGGGCTGGGAGCTTCATGTGCCGATGGCGCATCTGGTCACCGTGTTCGACGCCCTGATGGCGGCGGGCAAGCCGCATGGCATTTCGCTCTTCGGCACCTATGCGGTGAATTCCTTACGCATGGAAAAATCTTATCGCGGATGGGGCTCGGAGTTGACCGCCGAGATTGACATGTTTGAAGCCTCGATGGGACGTTTCATCCGCCTCGACAAGGCCGATTTTATCGGCAAGGCCGCGTCACTTGTGCGCCAGCAAAAGGGCCCACGCATGGTGCTGGTCAATCTCAGCGTTGACAATACGGACTCAGATTGCATGGGCAATGAGCCTGTATACCATCAAGGCAAGATTGTGGGCCTCACCACCTCGGGCGGCTATGGCCATACGGTGGACAAATCACTGGCCTTTGCCTATGTGCCGCCAGAGCTCACGCAGCATGGGACCGAGTTTGAGATCATGGTGTTTTCAGAAAAGCGCAAAGCGCGCATCATTGCCGAGTCAATCTGGGATGCGGGCAATGAACGCCTGAAGGCATGAGGCAGCATAACCCCATGTTGGGCATTGTGCTGATGGTCGGCGCAATGCTTCTGTTTCCCTATTTGGACGTGTGCGCCAAATTTTTGGGACAATGGGGCATTCCGGTTATTGAAATTGTCTGGGCTCGGCTGTTTTTTGGCATGGTCGTCACGGCGCCGATTTTGGTGGTTACAGAAGGTGTGCAAGCTCTCAAGCCACGTGATCCCAAGATCAATGCGCTGCGCGGGTTCATGCTGGTCATTTCGACGATGATGTTTTTTGGCGCTCTTAAATTTTTAGGCATTGCCGAAACTCTTTCGATTTATTTTGTGCAGCCCCTATTCATCACGGCACTGGCGCCATTGGTGCTGAAAGAAAAAGTTGGGCTCAACCGCTGGATTGCGGTGGCCATCGGATTTTTGGGCGTTCTCATCATCATCCGGCCAGGCTACTTGGAGCTTAACCCCGGCGTTTTCCTAGCCCTTGGCTCGGGCTTTGGCTCCGCCATTACGTTGCTGCTCACACGTAAATTGGCGGGCAGCAGCAGTGCGATTGCCAACACGTTTTATACCAGCATGTTTGGATCGATTTTCGCGGGGCTGGCGCTCATCCCCTTCTGGCAAACGCCAAGCTTGAACGAACTGTTGCTGATGCTGCTCATGTCAACGATTGGGACGACTGCGAATTTTCTCACCGTTTTGGCCATGCAGTTTGCCGAAGCATCACTTCTCGCACCCTTTGGCTACACCGAAATGATCAATGCGGTGCTGGGCGGCTGGCTGTTCTTTGGCGATTTCCCGGATCATTGGACATTCGTGGGCGTGGCCGTATTGGTTGCCTGCGCGCTTTATATTTCTGTGCGTGAGCGCGGCGTATCTTCTTCTGCTCCCGAACAGATTACTTGAGTACGCGCTCAATTCTCTTGTCCGGCACCAGCCAGATCAGGGCGACAATGGCAAAGCAGGCACAAGCGGCCATGGGCGAAAACAGGGCCAGTGGAATGCTGACCACATAGAAGACCAAGGATATCATGCCCTTGCGATCGCGGCCCACAGCCTTGGCAATTTCCGAGTCGGGTCCATGCTCGCGCACCGCGACAATGGTCAAAATGGTGTAGGCCAAGGCGCAAGCCAGAAGATTGATGGCATAGAGCAGCACAGGCCAGGTGGTGAAATGGTTCTCGCCCATCCAGGCCGTGGTGAAAGGCACCAACGAGAGCCAGAACAGCAGGTGATTATTGGCCCACAACATGCCGCCCGACACATGCTTGATCGCCTGGAAAAAATGATGGTGGTTGGCCCAATAGATGCCGACATAAATAAAACTCAGGATGTAGGTGAGAAACACCGGCAGCAAGGGCAGCAATTCTTCAAGCTCGGCACCATGCGGCGGCTTCAATTCCAGAACCATGATGGTGATGATGACGGCAATGACGCCATCAGAAAATGCTTCAAGTCTGCCCTTGCCCATTTCGATTCTCCCCCATTGCAACTTTGCAATATTAGATAAAAAAAGGCCCACACCCAAGGGTGCAGGCCTGCATTTAAAAATGTAAAAGTCTTAGGCCGCTTGCGTGGTCTCGGCATTACCGACCCGCAACTTCAGCAGATACCACACCGCCGCCACGCCCACGGCCTTGGACAAGACCTCGGTTACGAAAGCCGCTGGCGTCAAATAGCCTGCCAGATGCTGAAAGGCCAAGGTGTCTACAGGCACGGCAAACAGCGACGACAGCAGAATGCGGCTTTGCAGCGGGCGCTTGGTGAAGGTGTAAACGGCCCAATCGGTCATCTCGGAAAGAATGAAAGCAATCAAGCTTGCTGCCGCCAGTTCCGGTCCGGCAAAATACCAGACCGGGATGCCGGCGAGTGCTGTCGCGATCAAAACCTTGTGGCCGATCTCGCGCTGCGCATAATCGCGCAGCACGAAAACGAAGCCCACAATGATGTTGGCCAGATAAAGTGTTCCCGCCCAGGTGTTGGTGGACCATTGCGTCACGCCTTCAATCAAATGCTCAGGAACGAAAAGCTCGTTCACGAGAATGATGAAAGCGATATAGGCGCCAACGGAAAGAACTGTGCGGGTGAGCTTGTTCATCAGCCGACGATTTCCTTGGCGAGGAAGTTCTGCTTGATTTCCTTCTTGGCGTTTTCAGCCGAGTCAGAACCATGCACTGAATTGGCATCGATTGACTCAGCATATTCCTTGCGGATGGTGCCTGCTGCTGCATCCTTTGGATTGGTGGCGCCCATGATGTCGCGATACTTCTTCACGGCGTTGTTGCCTTCGAGAACCTGAACCACAATCGGGCCCGAGACCATGAACTTCACCAAGTCTTTGAAGAACGGTCGCTTGGCGTGAACGCCATAGAACTTCTTGGCATCAGCCAATTTCCACTTCACGCGCTTTTGCGCAATGATGCGAAGGCCAGCGGCTTCGATCTTGGCGTTGATGGCGCCTGTGAGATTACGCTTGGTGGCGTCAGGCTTGATGATGGAAAAGGTGCGTTCGATAGCCATTGTGGTCCTCGTTAAAATGGAATGGACCGCCTATAGCGGCGGTCCACCCATCAAGCAAGATGGCAGTATCTTAATTCGCGCCCAGAAGATCCGTAATGCGCGAGATCGAAACGCGGCGGTTCTCTGGTTCTGGATCAGCGGTCGGGATCTTCAGGAAGCGGGCGCCAAGGCCCACGGTCCTGAGGTTCTTGGCCGGAATGACGTAATATGCCGTCAAGGCCGCCTTCACTGAATCCGCGCGCTTCTTGGACAAAGCCAGATTGTAGGCGGCTGAGCCTGGCGCGTCGGTATTGCCTTCAATCAGGAACACTTCGTTTGGATATTTCCGCACGATGCGCTCAATGATTTCAGCAATGGCGTCGATATTGCCCAGCTCCTCTTCGCGGATGAAAGATTCATTGTAGCCAAAGTGGATGGTATCAACATCGATGCGTTGAACAGCGTCGCGGAGCTGTGGTTGGCTGGCAATCTCATCCACCCTGTAGCGCTTCTGGAACCCAGGAGCAGCGCGCGACGTGAGCACTTCTTCGATTTGCTGATTGTCGATTTCAGCGGCAACGTAAGAGCGTGGCCTGCGACGTGGTGGTGGGGCGTCGGAAATTTCGACATCGTATTCACCTTGTGAGGCCTGCATGGCAAGCTCGGCTTCACGGCGATGACGCTCTTCCTTCATGCGCGCACGAAGCAGCATGCGGTCGGACTTCATCCTGTCCTGCCAATCGGCGCGCGAACCTTGGGCAAAGCCCGGGTTGTTGGCGGCATAGTCATAGGCTTGGACCCGGCGCTGCAATTCTTCGACCTGCAAATCCCGTGCGGGACGACGATCCTGCAGAACCTGATCATAAGGCGTCAGCATGGT
>JBDSTO010000044.1:0-14415 GCA_039928255.1 Aestuariivirga sp.
CCATTCTCGAAGTGCAGGTTGATGAAACCTCAACCCGCATGCTTGCCTTTGATCCACTGGGATGTGGGGATGGTGAGCGCGTTATTGTGGCAACGGGTTCCGTTGCCGCCTCATGGTTTCCGGGAAAGTCACCCCCCATTGATGCGCTGATTATCGGCTCCATCGATGATGATACCCAGAGCCCCGGGAAGAAGAAGTAATTCCACACTCAACAAAGGAGAAGATCATGTCGAGCAATGCAATCGGAATGTTGGAAACCAAAGGTTATGTGGCTGCCATGGCAGCCGCTGATGCGATGGTGAAGGCTGCCAATGTAACCATCATCGGCCGCGAACAAGTGGGCGATGGTTTGGTTGCCGTCATCATCAATGGTGATGTCGGTGCCGTGAAGGCAGCAACGGAAGCTGGCGCTGAAGTTGCGGGCCAGGTTGGAACGCTGGTTTCCGTCCATGTCATTCCGCGCCCCCATGCGGATGTGTCCAAGCACTTCACGTCTGGCGCCACCAAGTAAGTCGGGGAACAAGGCGTGGCCGAGGAACCAAAATATGCCAAGGGCGAGTTGCGGGTCTATCTCATCCTTGAGAGCCTGCAACCGCAGTTCGCCGCATATCTTGGAACGCCCACGCGGGCACGCGGTTATCCGCCTTATGCGGGCCAGCACGCCCTCCTCATAGAGGTGGCGCCGGGCCTGATGATCGAACGTGCCATTGACTTGGCGCTCAAAGCCGATCCTGATCTTGAACCCGGAATCCTGTTTGTCGAACGACAGTTCGGCATTCTGGAGATTCATGGCAATGACAAGGAAAAGCTGCTGGCAGCGGGCGCTTCCATGTTGAAGGGCCTGGGATTGGCGGGCGAGCCCTTGAAGCCCAGAATCCTTTATACCGATGTCATTGAAGACATTGCCGACCAGCATGCCGTCATCATCAATCGCAATCGGCAGGCCTCAATGGTCCTGCCAGGTGAGACATTGCTGATTTGTGAAATGGTGCCAGCCCTCTACGCGGCGATTGCCGCAAACGAAGCGGAAAAGGCAGCGCCCGGCCTGACATTGGTTGATGTGCAGATGATTGGTGCGGCGGGACGTCTTTATATGTCTGGATCCACTGAAAATGTAAAAACGGGTTTGGCGCGCATCGAAAATATCTTGGCAGGAATTGGCGGGCGGTCCAATTAAGAATGTAGGCTGACAGGGAGTTTTCATTTGAGCCACAGTGAACAACTTGAAATTCTTCTCGAGGTGGCAAAAGCCGCCACGAAGCATTTCGATCTTCCTCCCGATCTTTCTGTGAAGATGATCAATCTCTCGGAAAATGCCACCTATGGGATCGTGGCCCCCAATGGCCGGCGTTGGGCCTTGCGAATCCACCGTGAAGGTTATCACTCCAAGGCGGCTATCGCCTCGGAACTTGCATGGCTTATGGATTTGCGTGACAGTGGCGTGGTGGTGACACCGCGCCCGGTGAAAGGACTTGACGGTAATATCATTCAAGAGGTGTCGCACCCCGCCTTGTCCCGCCCGCGTTATGTTGTGCTGTCAGAATGGGAAACGGGTGCCGAGCCTGGCATCGACCAGAATCTGACCAAGCCGTTTGAAATTTTGGGCGAAGTGACAGCCCGCATGCATGCCCATGCCCGCAATTGGAAGCTCCCCAGTTATTTTGAGCGCTTCACCTGGGATTTTGAGACGAGTCTTGGTGAGCAGAAGCCCCATTGGGGCCGCTGGCGCGATGGCATGGGTGTTGGCCCTTCGGAACAAAAACTGTTTGGACGCACCGCTGAATTGATTGGCAAGAGGCTCGCTGCTTACGGCAAAAGCAACGAGCGTTTTGGCCTTATTCACTGTGACCTGAGGCTCGCCAATCTGCTGGTTGATGGGGACGCCGTAAAGGTCATCGATTTTGATGACTGCGGTTTTGGCTGGTACATGTATGACGCGGCAACGCCGGTTTCATTCTACGAACATGAACCTCAGGTTCCTGATCTGATCGAAGCCTGGAAATCGGGCTATCGCAAGGCAGCCATCCTTTCGCGCGAAGACGAGGTCGAGATTCCGACCTTCGTCATGTTGCGGCGATTGTTGCTGGTGGCATGGATCGGCTCACACTCAGAAACTGATCTCGCCCAATCCATGGGCCTCCCCTACACCCAAGGCACACTGGCGCTCTGCGAAAATTATCTCAGCAAGTTTGGTTGAGTAATCAGGCCTGTGACAGCGCGTCGAGGCTCTCCGGCAAGATTTGTCCCCCGTCGACAATGATGGTCTGTCCGGTCACATAGGCTGCCTCCTTCGAGGCAAAATAGAGAGCGGCATGGCCGATGTCTTCAGGCGCGCCCAGGCGCTTCAAGGGCACCGAAGCTTCCATCGATTTTATATAGGCCTCGCCATTGCCAATCATGCCTTCGGTCATGATGTTGCCCGGCATCACTGCATTGACAGTGATACCGTATTTGGCAAGCTCAAGACAGGCGGTGCGCATGAAGCCCAATTGGCCAGCTTTGGTTGCCCCATAATGGGTCCAACCGGGAAAGCCCGTGACGGCGCCGGTGATTGAGGACGTGATCACGATGCGTCCCTGATCAGATTTCTTGAGATAGGGAATCGCGGTCTGGACCGACAGGAAGGTGCCCTTGAGATTTGTGTCGATGGTCTCGTCCCATTGCGCTTCGGTCATTTCTTCAAGGCGTGCTGGCGGGAAGATGCCAGCATTGGCACAGAGAACATCAATTCCGCCGTTTTGTTTGGCGACGATGGCAAAGGCCTTCTCAAGGCTTGTTAGCGAAGTCACATCGCCCACAACGCCAAAGGCACCGTTGCCAATGTCCTTGGCTGCCGCATCGGCCTGGTCTTGGTGGCGGGCCAGAATGGCAACCTTGGCGCCGGCTTGCGCCATCACGCGGGCAATACCCTTGCCAATGCCCTTGGAGCCTCCGGTGACGACGACTGAACGATTTTGCAGAGATTGTGTCATGATGTTTGAGCTTTCAAAAAAATGGGGACAGAGCCTGGGCTGCTGTCCCCGCTGTTACAAGTTCAACAGGATCAGTCGTTGTTGACCATGTGGCCGATGTTGTTATAGGCGGCCTTGTTGGTGGATTTCAGGACAAAGCCCCAGACCAGCCCGATCACAATGACGGCGAGGCCGACAAAGGGAATGCTTTGGGCAAAGCCGTTGGTGCCGCCCAGAACGTCGAGCTTCGCGATCAGCGTGTAGACGAGCCACACCTGCACCACAAAGGAGATGGCAGGAGCAATCATCGTCGTTATGACATTGCCGCCACCATTCTTGCGGAACCAGTTGATGATGGCCAGCGAGACAACCGCCTGCAACACCAGCAGCAACCCTGTGCCCAACACGGCAAACAGCGTGTAAACGCCAAGCCAGGCCTGGCCCGATGGGTCATCAAAACCATAACCCAGTCCATAAAGGACAACCCAGACAGCAGCCAGAATCGACTGGAAGAAGGATGCCTTGTGGGGGCTCTTGTGGTGGTTATGCGTTTCAGCGATTGCCGATGGCAACACACCTTCACGGGCCAACGAATAAAGATAACGCGAAGCCGTATTGTGGAAGGCCATGCCGCAGGCAAATGAGCTGGTGAGAATAAGAAGGCTCATCAATTCAAAGGCCCATCCGCCAACAAATTGCTGGATCGGTGACAGGAAGAAGTTTACGCCATCGCCGAAGGCCTTGGCAGCCATGTCGGCCTCAGACGGAAATGCCGAAACGGCGCACCAGCTGATGATGACATAGAAAATGCCAAGCCCGATCACCGAAATGATCAGTGACTGCGGAATGATGCGCTTCGGGTCGCGCGATTCCTCGGCATAATTGGGTGCCATTTCAAAACCAACCCAAGACCAGAAGGCCATGAATATGCCCACTGCAGCGGCACCAGCGGGAATATCAACCGTGCCGACTTTCTGGGCTGGAAGATCGGTATAGACCTTGAACACGTTCAAGGATTCAAGCGAGAAGTGCGTACCGCTGCTTGCGAGTAAAACGCCCAGGCCAAAAATGGTCAACATCACGACTTCCGTCATGAGCGCAATGCCCAAAATTCGAGCCGAGAGCTTAACGTCGCGGTATGCCAGAATGGAAATGACAGCGAGCATGAAGAGTGCCAGGACCAACCAGGGCACATTGATGCCGACATGGTCTATGAGCCATTTGTTTCCGAAGAACGCAAAGAGACCTGACAGAGATGCTTCAAAAATTGAATAGCAGATGAATGAGGTAAGTCCGGCAGACATGCCGACCTCACGGCCAAGGCCCTGAGCGATGAACGAATAGAACCCGCCCACTGATGAAACCCGCGATGCCATGGCGGCATAGCCGATTGAAAAAACTGTCAGAACAATTGTCGCCAGCAGAAAAGCTGCCGGTGTGTAAGTGCCAATGCCATAACCCGCTGCAAAGGGCACATTGCCCAACATGGCGGACATCGGCGCTGCGCCGGTGACTGCCAAAAACAGCACGCCGACTAGGCCTACTGCATTGCTTTTCAGCTTTTGAACACTTTTATCCCCAGAGACGTCTATTGTGGAAGTTGTGTGAGCCATGTGCCCCTCCTGTGTTGCGTTTCCCCAATCACACACCGCTCCATTCCGGAGTCTTCGTGCTTTCGAACCTGCATACTAGCGATGAATTCAGGCTTTTGCCAATCCAATCATTGGACCTAACTCAGCCGATGTCATGACGTGGCAATAGATCATGTTGATGATCTCCAGTTCGCGTTCATGCAAAGCATCATTGGCAGCGGCACAACAATCTTCCAGAACCACAACCGCGAAACTTTCGTCGGCAAGACTTCTGACGGTTGATGAAATGCATTGGTCGGTAAAAATCCCTACACAGATGACATTCTTTATCCCCAAATTATGCAGGATTAATCGCAAGTTAGTGCCTGTGAGGGCGGAATCAGTGGTTTTGGTGACAGTGATTTCGTCTCCCACAGGCTGGAGTTTTGCGACGATTTGTGAGGGCTGATCGTTCTTGGGCAACAACAGATTGTTCCAGCCCGGCATTTTCTGGGAAAGCGAGCGGTCACGCCCATCCTTGGTGTGGCAGGCAATACGGGCGAATAGGCATTCAATACCCTTGGCCCGGGCCTGGACCAGCAGTTTCTCGATGCTTGGTATGACAGTATTGTGCATGCGCTGGTGAAAGGGCGTCCACAAGTCATAGTCTGCTTGTGCTACAGGAGAGAGGCTCTTGCGGTCGGGTCGTTCAAGATAAGTGTTTTGCACATCGATCACCAGCAGGGCCGTTTCCCTGGGCTCAAACTTTAGATCGTCGGGTTCAGGAGCGCTGCGATAATAGAGCGAACGATGGTTGGTTTTCCAAGACATATCAGCTCTTCCTAGTATCGGCGGGTGTAGACGCCGCGCTTTTCATAGATGTTGGCTGCTTCTTCGATGAAATCAGCCATGCGCGAAGCCTTGTAGGTTTGACGGAAAGTGTCAGCAACGGCCAAGAGCTGTTCCCTTGATTGCGCGCGGCCTGGGCGCAATAATTCATAGGCTGCCATGATAAAATCCTGCGGCACGTCCACAAGTTCTGCGGCGCGCTCGAAATTCAGGGCCAAAGTGGGGCGGCCCGCCGCACGAGATAATTCGGCCTGATCGCAAAGAGCTTTTGGCGTGATGCGGAGATCTTCCATTTGGGTCTGACCGTTCATCACAGACTCCAAGGTGATCTCATCCAATGATTTTCCGCGCTGGCCCTTTATCTCTGCGCTGCGGGTTTCAGCGAGCGGATAATCAGCCACTGTCAGCTTTCTTGTCATGATTTCACTTTCTTGAACGTCACGGCTACGTTTTCAGGTGCAGCCCCTTCCGCCGTGAGCCCGGTTTCGATGGCATAGATCAAGGCCACGCGGGCATGATAGCGCGAACCCATGGCGATGCCGCGGGTTGGCACCACCACGGGCTGGGGCATTTTCCCCAAAGCATAGTCTGCGGCATTGGCGCCAAAGCCTTTGTAATGCTCAAGCTGGGTGATGGGTGCATTAGAGAAGAGTTCAAGATTGTTGTGAGGCAGGCGATCTTTGCTGTGGATGACGGCCGTGCCCTTGGCTTGAATTCCAATCCCAATTCCTGAGCCCGAAAGCTTCGCGGCGGATATGCCGAGGAAGGATGTGTCAGCCGTGTGCTTCATGCGCACGATACGTGCTTTCAGTCCGCGCTCTTCGATGGCCCCGCTCATTACTTTCAAGATGTCCGACAGACGGTGGCCAGCCGTGGTGCGAAACAGTTTGAGTCCGAAGGCAGGGCTGATGCCAATCACCACTTCTTTGGGGTCATGGCCAATGTCTGCGGGACCCGTGTTCTGGTATTGGATGCGGCTGTCTTCATCCTTTTCGTGAAGGGCCTCTGAACGCAACACCTCCTGCTGATCGAGAACATCACGGATCGAATTTATTTCCAGTCTTCTGTTTTCAGACACACGATAGCCGCTTCCGGGTCCCTGATAGTCGTTCGGGTCGTTGATGGCGCTGATGACCTTGCCGTTGCGTACAAGGGCTGAAGTTTGCAAGTAATCGCCAGATACGCGCAATTTAACCAATGACAGGAGGTTTTGTGCTTCCTCCATGAAACCACGCACGGCCAGAGCCTTGATCACATCAATTACATTGATATTGCGGTCTTTGATCGCCTCGCTGATGCCTGCAACGTCGCGCGGCATATAGCTTCTGGTTTCATCAGACCCAGATGCCACCACTACGCTTTGCTTCATGTCTGTCGTGGGCTTGCCCAAATCCAGTTCTTCGAAAACGGCGGCAATGGCTTCAACAGCCCGGCTCCTCAAATCCAATGCGCGCGTTTCGGCCAGAGGAGTGAGCCCGCCGTCAGCTTCGAAATCGCGCTGGAGGACCAGATAGTCTTCCATTTCTTCGCCGTTGATCAGTGACGGATTGAATGAATTATCATAAGCCAGAATTGAACCAAAACCCGAGCAGATGAGATCAGAGCCCGAGATGAGATAAGGTAGGATCTTGGCACCAACGCGGATTTCGGATTCGGTGGAACGCGCATCATTGCCTGAGGCGCATTCAAGATCAAGCCAAACGGCGATCAGGTTTTCCGCCATCAACTCGCGGATGCCTCCTGGCACTGTGGCTGTGATCGGGGCTCCGTCAATGCCGCCATTCTGCGTTCCTTGCACACCCATGCCGCGCTGCAGGCAAAGACAACGGGCTTCAAGATAAAGTAGCGATTTCGATTCATGAAAGCCCATCAGCAACTCGGAACCCGCTCCGGACGTGCAGCGCATTTTGATACCGCGCGAAGCATAGGCCGCAGCAAGAAAGGCTTTCGACCAGGGCGTGTCATCGCCATCAATGAAAGATTTTTCGGTGCCATAGACTGAAACAGTTTCGGCATAAGATGTGAAACCCGCCATGCCGATGCGCAATTCCTCGGCCTCTTCGCTGGAGCATTGGAACAATGTTCCCCAGCGCCCTACCGCTCCCCCAACAGCGCACGCCACGGCGTTGGACCATGCATTGCGCGAGACACGCATGGTCGTTTCAATCTCGTCAAAGCCAAAGGCAACAGCAGTTGCCGCATCAGCCGCCAGTTGCAACGGATCATCTTTTGCGTTGGTTACGTGTGCCTGATTGCCGGGCGTCTTGCGGGCGCGCATTTTGGAATAGGCAAATGAGATTTCCAATGCGTTGAGCCTCGAGACCACATCGGCGAGTTTTGCGGGCGTCATGCCATGAGCAAGCCTCACCAAGGTGGTGCGTGGCACATTCATGTCGACCAGCATGCGCGCGACCAAGTTTGAATCCATGGCCATGGCTTCAGGCACGATGTCGGGATCAAGATGATGTCGCGCGATGAATTCGTCGATCATGTCAAAGTCGTGGGCCAGCACGCCATCCATGCTGGCAATCTTGCCGTGCGCCATGGCGACGCCAGGTTTGGGATCGGCGGGACTGGTGAAGGCGCTGAAACCATTGGCCGCGTCTTCTTTTGCAAACTTGTCGAGCCTTAAGGGGCGCTCATCCCACTGTGCATAACGTCGCCAGCGGTTCGTCGTGGTTTCTGTTGTCATGGCCCTTTACCTCAAGCCCTTAGAGTGCGTGAGGTAATGCCATCTCGTCAAGTCTCACATGCGTGGTTTCGCCGTGACTGGCCCTGCTGACAAATGGAGACTAGGGTGTAGTGAAAAGATTTGGAGACTTCCATGACGGACTTGCAAAATATCTATCAAGGGTCAAACCAGCTCGGTGAAGCGGCGATCTGGCATGTGGCCACGCGACGCATGCTGTGGATTGATCTGTTGAAGCCGCGCCTTTTCGCACTTGATCCCGCGACAGGCGTCACAACGGTGTTGGAGGTGAAACTGGCAGGGCCTTTGGGAGCGATTGTTCCGACCAGCAATCCCCGTCTTGTGATGGTGAGCCATTTACATGGCCTATCAACTCTTGACTTAGAAACCGGTGCCACCACGCCTTTTGCTGATCCTGAGCGGGGCCGGGATGCAATTATTTATAATGATTGCAAGACTGACCGCTTTGGCAGGCTATGGGTGGGCACATCGCATTATAAAGAACAAGAAGCGCGTGGCGCCTTGTGGTGTGTGTTGCCCAACGGTGAGGCCTATCTGGGCGACACTGGTTTTGCGGTTTCCAATGGGCCGGCTTTTTCGCTTGATGGCAAGATCATGTATTTCAACGACAGTGCGGGGCGCAAGACTTTTGCCTATGACATCAGTGCGGATGACCCACACCCGCGCAATCGGCGTGTTTTTGCGAGTTATGCAGAAGAAGAGGGCATGCCCGACGGCGTGGTGGTCGATGAGGAAGATTATCTCTGGGTGGCTCATTGGGGCGGGGCTCGTGTCACACGCATTTCTCCCAAGGGCGAACGCCAGTTCTTTCTCAATGTGCCGGCACCCCACGTCACGACCATCGGGTTTGGCGGTGATGATATGCGCTCACTCTATATAACAACTGCCCGAGATGGCCTTTCCGAGGAAAAGCTGAAAGCCTGGCCCCAGTCGGGTGATTTGTTTTTGGCCAAGACGGATGTGGCAGGAATTCCGGAGCCCCTGTTCAAGCTAGATTGAAACATTCGGACCTGATCAAACTGTCAAACGGGCGGGTTCGCGGCGGCAATTGGTCAGCCCCTTCATCAAGAATCGTGCCGGAGGCGGGAAAATAGCGCAAGATTGACGGTCTGAATGTGGAACCAATTGGCTGCTGCTGCATTATATTTAGGGTTCGCTCCTCATGCTGCAACGCAAGCCTAGTTGATTGCGACAAAGTTCTCGTCACTTTTAAATTTGCACCGGCAACTCATCGGACGATATGTGCAAGTGATGCGAAATGACGTTGAATGGATTTTTCAAAGGGGCACTCCACATTGCTAGTGTATCATCGTCGCCAAGTCTTGAATCATAGCTTTCTCACAGCATTATTTGGATTCGGCATTGTTGCATCGCTGCTGTGCCAGAGTGGCGGCGCTGCTGCCTCTGCCTCTTCTGATTTGAAACACATGTTCGGGCGAATTGACCGGCAACTTTGTCATGCATTCGATGTGAACCGTTGCCACAAGAGGCAAACCAAAGCCCGCAAGTCCAAACCTCAGGAGACCAATGCGCCGTCGGCACCAGTCTCGCCATCTGCGCCAGTTTTGCCCGCAAAGCCTGCAGTAGAGATCAAGCCAGTGGCACCTGCCCAAGCGCAAACTCCCCCCGCAGTGCCTGAAAAACCCACCACAATGTCTGCCAAAACAAAACTCACAGAGGCACCGGTACCGATGCCACGGCTGCGTCCGGATAATTTGGGGCCCAAGAAAGAAGTTGCGGCTCCACCCGCTGCAGCAATTCCTGTGCCCGCGCCTGAGACGAAGACGGCCGTGCCCGTCATCCCCAAACCCATTCCAAAACCGGAGGCAGCGCCTACAGCGCCCGTGCCACCCGTTGTTGTGCCGCCTATCATGCCGCCAACACCACATCCTATGCCTGATGGTACCTTGATGGGAGAGGCTTGCTATGCGGAGTTGCAAAAGCTTGGTGCAAACTTTGAACGCATCGCCACACCTGTAAGCGCGGGTGCCTGTTCAGTTTCTGATCCCGTCAAGCTCACTGCAATTTCCCGCGATGGGACTGTTTTGAAGTTTCCGGATGAACCGACATTCACCTGTGGTTTTGCAGTTCGGTTTGTAAACTGGGTCACAGAACAGGCCGAACCCGTTGTGCAAACAGGCTTGTCGGCGAAGATTGCAACGATGGGTACCGGGCCAGGCTTTCAATGCCGCGGCCGCAATGGCGACAGCAGTGCCAAGCTCAGCGAACATGGCTTCGGCAACGCAGTTGATATCGAACGCTTCAAGCTTGCGAATGGTGAGGTTGTTGAAGTCTCAAACGCCATCGACATGTCTTCGAAATATCAGCCCGTACTCGCCGGACTGCGATCGACGGGCTGTCAATATTTCATGACGGTGCTGGGGCCGGGTACAAATTCTGCCCATGCCAGCCATTTCCATTTTGATCTCGAACGGCGTGGAAAGAAGGGCAATAACAAGCTCTGCGAATAATGCCGAAGCCCGCGGCGCATTACTCCTCATGTAGAGCGCGAGGAATAGCGGCACCAACTCCAAAGCCCTTGAATTCCACCTCAAAGCCTTGGCGTTCAGGCGTGCAGCACATGATGCCGACCTTCACGCTCTCCGGCATGGGGAGATAGCCCAGCCGGGCAAGCTGCCACTGACCTTCGGCCACACGATATTGCACGCGCAGCGCTTCGGCATGTCGTGTCAAACGGATTTCCAGATCGTTTCGCGCCGCATCATCAATGCGGATAACCGACCAGTCTGAATAATCCTCCCGGGTGATCACCACCGAGAAATGCATTGCGCCATCGGTATATTCAACACCGGCTTTGAGCCAATTGTGCTCATCGACGCGCAGCATCAATCCGGCCTGGTCGTAGAGATATTCGTATTCGCCTGATATCGAAACCTGTGCCGAGAAATCGCCACTAGCGAGAGTTGAGAAAAAGTGACCGCTGTCTCGAACGAAGCCATAGAATGTTTTGCGCCAGAAATCGGTGCTCTTGCCGGTCTTGACCTTGATGGTGTCTCCCTTGGCGCTCCATTGCGGCGGTTCATTGAGCCATGTCATGTTTGAATGCATTTTCAGATTCTCCATTTTGATCTTTTGGCTAATTGCAGCCATCCTAGATATAGAATCGCGTGATGCCCATCATTGCCTGAAGGCTAGACCATGAAACTGACGTTGAAACAATTCGAAGCTTTTATTTGGGTCTGTGATCTTGGCAGTTTCCGTCGCGCTGCCGAGCGATTAAACACCACGCAGCCGAATATCTCGTCGCGTATTTCGGCGCTGGAAGACGTTCTGGGAACACGGCTGATGGAACGTGACGCGGGTTCGGTTCGTATTTTGCCCAAGGGGCGCGAGGTGCTTCTTCACGCCCGTGAAGTGTTGCGTTCAACCGAGGCTTTAATAGTGGCCGGCGGCAAAGCCAACTTGACTGATGGAATTTTGAAGCTGGGCGTTACAGAGCTGGTCGTCAACACCTGGCTTCGTGAATTCATGCGGACGGCAAAGAGGGAATTTCCAAATGTCAGCATTGAACTCACGGTTGATCTTTCGGTGCGCATTTCCGAAGCGCTCCTTGATCATTCTCTGGACCTTGCCCTGCAGACCGGGCCGTTTACGGATGCCATCGAAAAGACTGTTCCCTTGGGTAGCTCTGCTTATGTTTGGGTGGCGACCTCGAAGATTGCCGCATCACTCAAAGGAGTGAGCTCAAGCCAATTGTTGCAATTTCCCATTCTCTCCCATGCGCGCGGCACCACGGCCGTCGACGAGGTTGAGCAGCATTTTGCCCGGCGTGGCCACGGGCGGCTTACGTTGGTACCTTCCAACAACATGTCGGCCTGCCTTCATATGGCGATTGACGGGTTGGGGATCGCGGTCTTGCCCGAGGCCATGGTGCGCGGTGACATCAAGGCTGGTCGGTTGAAGACGATTTCCTATTTGTGGGTGCCAAAACCGTTGAAGATGAGTGCGCGCTATCACGCTCTTCATGCACCTGCTTATGTTGGCAATATTGCAAAGCTTGCCCAACAGGCGGCGCGACATTTTGAAAGCCAAGAATAAACGATCAATATTTTTTATTCTAAAGATACATAGAAATAATTTTTTCTGATTGAAATTTAAAGCTAGGCTTTGGCCTTGGATTGTTTTCGAGGAGCAAGTGACGATGAGCCTGAAACCTGCGCGTCTTGGTGTCGATATTGGCGGCACATTCACCGATGTTGTTCTGGAAATCGGGGCGCAGCAATATTCAGCCAAGGTACTTACAACTTACGCAGCACCCGAGAATGCCATCATTGACGGCATGCATCAGGTTTGCGCCAAGGCCGGCGTCAAGACATCAGTCATCACGCAAATCATTCATGGAACGACGCTCGCTACCAACGCACTTATCGAACGGCGTGGCGCAAAGACTGCTTTGGTGACCACTAAGGGATTTCGTGATGTCATCGAGATGCGCACTGAGTCACGCTTTGAACAATATGATCTCAATTTGTCACTGCCTGAGCCTTTGTTGCCCAGGCAATGCCGCTATGTTTTGAATGAGCGCATTGGGGCCAAGGGTGATGTTTTGATTGCACTTCAGCGCAGCGACGTTGAAGCGCTGGCCGAAGAGTTGAAGGTGGCTGCATACGAGAGCATCGCGGTCGGGCTCATTCATTCTTACGTGAACGATGCCCACGAGAAGATGGTGCGCGATGTTTTCGCAGAAAAACTTCCCGGCGTAATGATCTCGTTGTCCTCAGAAGTTTCACCGCAGATGCGCGAATATGAGCGCTTCAACACGGTTGTGGCCAATGCCTTTATCAAACCCTTGATGAAGTCGTATCTTGGGCGGCTCGCAGGCCAGCTCAAAGCCGAGGGTGCAGATTGTCCGATATTCCTCATGCATTCCGGTGGCGGCATTATTTCGATCGACAATGCGGCTGAATTTCCGGTGCGGTTGGTTGAATCGGGTCCGGCTGGCGGAGCGGTTTTTGCCGCCAATATCGCGGCGCGCTATGGGCTCGACAAGGTTTTGTCTTTTGACATGGGCGGCACCACGGCAAAAATTTGCCTGATCAAGAACCAGACACCGAAGACCAGTCGGGTGTTTGAAGTGGCTCGTACATACCGGTTCAAAAAAGGCTCGGGCATGCCGATCTCAATTCCTGTGATCGACATGGTGGAAATTGGCGCGGGCGGTGGCTCATTGGCTTCGGTTGACGCCATGCGCCAAATTCGTGTCGGGCCGCATTCAGCAGGTTCAGAGCCTGGGCCTGCCTGTTATGGGCGCGGGGGCACAAAGCCAGCTGTCACTGATGCCGATCTGGTTCTGGGCAAGCTTGATCCTGATAATTTTGCCGGAGGTTCGATCAAGTTGGATATGGCAGCCTCGCGCAGCGCATTGGAAAACCACATCGGCAAGACTTTGCAGCTTGATGACCAGACGGCGGCTTTTGGCGTTGCTGAAGTTGTCGATGAAAATATGGCCAATGCGGCGCGCGTTCACGCCGTTGAAAATGGCGAAGACCTGGCTGGTTATACGATGATTGCCTTTGGTGGTGCTGCCCCGCTTCATGCTGGCAGGCTTTGTGAAAAGCTCGGTGTGGCGCGTTGCCTTGTGCCGCCGGGTGCGGGCGTTGGCTCAGCCATTGGATTCTTGCGCGCACCCTTCAGCTTTGAGGCCAACAGATCAGTCTATATGCGACTGTCGGATTTTGATGCCAAGAAGATCAAAACATTGCTGACCGAACTTGAAAGTGAAGCGGTGCGCTTTGTGCGAAGCTGTGACGCCACGGCCGAAATCCGGCCAGAGTTCAAAGTCTACATGCGCTATTCGGGGCAGGGCTGGGAAATTCCTGTGGCGCTGACCTCAGAGCAAGCGATGAAGCCCGACGTCAAAGTTTTCCAATCCTTGTTTGAAGCCGATTATGAAAAACTATTCGGCCGTGTTGTCAGCGGCATGGATGTGGAGATCACGGTGTGGGCGGTCAATGCGACAACCCCTCCGCAAAAGGTTACACGAATTACCGAGCGACAGCTTGAGGGGCAGGCGGCGACAGGGGCCAAGCGCCAGATTTTTGATCCGGCCTTGGGACATGCGGTTGATGCCGTGGTTGTTGATCGCGGGGCGATAGCGGCAGGGCAGGGGCTTATCGGGCCAGCGGTGATCACTGAAGACGAGACAACAATCATTGTTCCTTCCAGCCGCATGACAATCCAGCAGGATGATGGTTGCATTGACATGATTTTGAAAGCGTGAGGCAAAGGCCATGAGCAGCAAATCTACTGTTTCAAACCAGGTGATGTGGAACCGCTTGATCTCGGTTGTTGAAGAGCAGGCGCAGGCTTTAGT
>JBDSTO010000045.1:0-3325 GCA_039928255.1 Aestuariivirga sp.
TCCATTGCCAAAGCGGCCTTGTTGATCAGTTCAAGGAACATTACAATGGCGTGCTGATGTTTGAAGGCAAACGCGCCATCATTATTGATGTTCGCAAAGACTTTCGAGAGGCCGAAATTCGCCACTGTATTTTGCTTGCACTCACGCATCATTTACGCAAAGTTCCCGCAAAAGCGGGAATAAAGAATGCAACATCACATCATAATCGACACTGATCCGGGACAAGACGATGCACTGGCCATATTGTTGGCACTTGCCTCGCCTGAGATTGAAGTGTTGGGCATTTGTGCTGTTGCCGGCAATGTGCCTTTGGCCCTCACCCAAGTGAATGCGCGCAAAATTTGTGAACTGGCTGGCAAGCCGGACGTCAAAATATTTTCTGGCGCGATTCGCCCGATGTTTCGCGAACTGGTGACTGCAGAACATGTTCACGGACGCACGGGTCTTGATGGGCCCACTCTGCCCGATCCACAAATGGCGCTGCAAACGCAGCATGCTGTTGATTTCATCATTGAGACGGTGATGGGAAGGCCTGCTGGCAGCGTCACAATATGCGCCCTGGCACCGATGACCAACCTTGGTCTCGCTTTGGTGAAAGAGCCACGGATTGCAGGGCGCATCAAACGCATAGTGGCAATGGGTGGCGGGTTTTCAGAAGGTGGAAACATAACGCCTGCCGCAGAGTTCAATATTTATGTTGATCCTCACGCCGCGCGACTGGTTTTTGAATCTGGCGTGCCCATCACGCTCATCCCGCTGGATTGCACCCACCAGGCATTGACGACCAAGGCACGCGTTGAAAAATTTCGTAACATGAAGAACAAGACAGGTCCTGCTGTCGCCGATCTGCTCGAATTCTTTGAACGGTTCGACGTCGAGAAATATGGATCAGACGGTGGCCCCTTGCACGACCCTTGCGTGGTGGCATGGTTGCTGAAGCCCGATCTTTTTAGTGGCAAGGACGTTAACGTTGCCATTGAATGCGAGAGCGAATTGACAATGGGCATGACTGTTATCGATTGGTGGAACGTGACGAACCGCAAGCCCAACAGCACAGTTCTGCGTCGTATGGATTCGGACGGCTTCTTTGAGCTGCTGACGGAGAGATTGACAACTCTCGCCTAGAGTGACGCCGCCAAAACAGCGACCGGTGCCAAGATGGCCAGAGCCAATCCCGCTGCGAGGAAAAGCAGCATGACGCGTCTATTGAGCTTTGATCCCGGGTTCATAACTGGTTTTGTGGCCCGATTCTGGCCCCCAAGAAAATGATTCTTTTCAAACACTTGCGCCGCCGCAATCATGGTTAACAACCTCTTAAAAAAGGCACCTCGTGGCACTTCTTCTATCATCAACAATGCCAGAGCTTTGAGACGTCAGAAGGGCCAAAATTAGCCAAAATCATGAACTTGCGAGAATATTATCAGCCTACGGATGAGCTGGTGCTGAATCAAAGATTCATCTGCCGTTCAGCTTTAGGCGCGACGCAGCCACACTCGGTTGTCATGATAAGCTCCACCACCGGCGGGTGCAGGCTGGTCAGAGCCCGTCAATGTGTTGATGCCGCATCCGTCTTCAAAGGCTGAGTTCGGCCACAAGGATTCGGAAACAAGAACCCCACGCCTCAATCCTTCATAGGATTTTGCGTGAAGGGTCACCTGGCCGCGCGCACTTCCCAGTTTAACTTTTTCGCCGTCAACGATTTCCAAGGCCGACATATCATCTGGGTGGACAAAGACTGTGGGCCGCCCCTCGCGCGCGATACTGGAGGGAGTTTCGTTAAATGTAGAATTTAAAAACGTCCGCGCGGGGCTTGTGGTCAGGCGGAACGGAAATTCATCCGTTGCCTCTTCAAGTGCTGTTGAGTGATCCGGAAACTCCGGCATGTTTTCGAGTGGCCCCAAGTTTCCCATGGGCGACAGGAATTTGCCAGCGGCTTTCCAATCAGCGCGGAAATGGAACTTGCCATCGGCATGGGCAAAGCCATTGAGGAAATGCGCCGTGGTGAAATCAGGCTGAATATCAACCCAGTTGTCCTCGTCCAACACATTGAGGCCCGGACGTTTTGAATCCTTCAAGGTCTGGTCAATGATCTCGTTGGGCGTCATGTGGAAGCCCCTGTGCGATGCGCCCACACGATCGGCCAAGGCAGTGATCACCTCATGGTTCGTGCGGCATTCGCCCGGGCTGTTCACAAGCTTGCGGCCATAGAGAATATGCTGGTGTCCGCCGCCTTGATAAATGTCATCATGCTCAAGGAACATGGTGGCTGGCAGAACAATGTCGGCATATTTTGCAGTCTCGGTCATAAACTGCTCATGCACACAAACGAAAAGGTCCTCGCGCGCAAATCCCTGCTTCACCTTGTTCTGGTCGGGGGCGATTGACACCGGATTGGTGTTCTGGATGAGCATGGCCATGACTGGCGGACCGCCCTGCAAATCCAACGGGTTTCCAAGCAGGACTTCACCGACGCGGGCCTGATCCATCACGCGGGTCTTGCGGGCCACGTCCTTGCCCTCAATCAGCGTCTTGTTCCATTTGTAAATGCCGCTGTTGGAATGAAGCGCACCACCGCCTTCATGCAACCATGCGCCGGTGACGGCCGGAATGCTGGCCACCGCATGCATGTTGGAGGCACCATTGCGCGAACGGGCAAAGCCATAGCCGATGCGGAAATAGGTTTTGGGCGTCTGACCGATCAGGGTTGCAAAGTCTTCAATGACTTTGGCCTCGATCCCACAAATCTTTGCGGCCCATTCTGGTGTTCTGGTTTTGAGATGAGCTTCAAGGCCTTTTGGATCATCGGTATATTGATTGAGATAATCCCAGTTGGCCAAACCATCACGAAACAACACATGCATCACAGCGCAAGCCAAGGCCCCGTCGGTGCCGGGGCGGATCAGCAATTTGATGTCGGCCTGTTTCATCGTGCCGGTTTCATAGACATCAACACAGGCCATTTTGGCTTTGCGGTTTTTGCGCGCCATGCCGATATGGGTCATCACGTTGACTTGCGTATTGACGGGATTTCCACCCCAGACAACGATCAAATCGGATTTCTGCATCTCGCGCGGGTCAACGCCGCCGATACGCCCGGTGCCAGCGAAATAGCCAGGCCACGATAAAGCGATGCACACCGTGCCATACATGCCGGAATAGGATTTGGTGTTGCGCAGGCGCTCAATGCCATCGCGCATTACAAGGCCCATGGTGCCAGCATAATAATACGGCCAGACCGATTCAGAGCCGTGTTCTCGTTCGGCTTTCAGAAAGGCCTTGGCCGTGATGTCCAGTGCCTCATCCCAACTGATGCGTTCAAATTGGC
>JBDSTO010000046.1:0-8880 GCA_039928255.1 Aestuariivirga sp.
AATCTGAGGCGCGTTCAGCGATCATGATTGTCGGCGCATTGGTATTTGCGCTGATTTCCAACGGCATGATAGATGAATCACAAACGCGCAAACCTTCGACACCTTTCACGCGCAGTTGGCAATCAACCACAGCAAGATCATCCGTTCCCATTTTACAGGTGCCAACCGGGTGATAGTCGGTCATTGCCCATTCCCTTATATAGGCTTCAAGATCGGCGTCGGTCTGTATTTCTTTCCCCGGCATTCGCTCAGCCTTCAGGTATTTGTTGATCGACGGTGATGCCATAACTTCCCGCGCGTGGACTCAGGACCATTGGAGCGTTTAACATGGGTATACCTAAGAGCACCTTGGGGTCAATTTCTCGAACTAGTCAGTATGAGCGGCCCCTTGGGGTATCAACGAAATGGCGGACCAAAGCTCTGGTCCCCGCTTCCTGAATAAACAGACTAGCACTTGCCTCTTTGGACCTCCTAGTTGCGGGCCCCTTTTTTCAATAATTCCCGCGCGATAATCATGCGTTGGATCTGGTTTGTGCCTTCATAGATTTGGCAAATCTTGGCATCGCGATAGAGCCGCTCGACTTCAAAGCCGCGAATATAGCCTGAGCCACCGAAAACCTGAACGGCATCGGCCGTGCACTGCACAGCCATGTCGCCTGCAAAACATTTGGCGATGGAGCAGGACTTGGTTGCATCCTCGCCCCGGTCAATTTTCGACGCGGCGGAGTAGACCAGAAGGCGCGAGGCCTCAATATCCTTGGCCATATCAGCCAGCAACCATTGCACGCCCTGGAACTCAGAAATCGATTTGCCAAATTGCTTGCGTTGGGACGCATAGTCGACAGCCGCCTCGAGCCCAGCTTGCGCAATCCCCGTGGCAAGTGCTGCAATGCCAACGCGGCCCTTATCCAAAACACTCATCATCATGTGAAAGCCCCGGCCCTTTTCGCCCAGCAAAGCATCCGCGCCGATCTTCACGTTCGTAAAAGTCAGGGCGCCCACCTGGCTCGCCCGCTGGCCCATCTTGTGTTCTTTGGGGCCTCTCTCAACACCCTTGGCATGAAGATCAACAATGAAAATCGACATGCCACGGTTTCCGGCATCCTTGTCGGTTCGGGCCAATACGAAACCCACATCGGCAACGGGAGCGTTGTGGATCCAAATCTTGCCGCCATTCAAAACCCAGCCTTCGCCATTTGGCGTCGCCGTGGTGCGGATCCCTGAAACATCAGTTCCTGCCTCAGGCTCGGTGATGCAGTAGGCCACCTTTTTGCGCATAGAGAGGATGTCGGCCAGCATCGCCTTCTGGGCAGCAGTGCCATGGCGAACCAGCAGGGTGCAGATCAGCTCTACCAAGCCGCATTGGTCAGCAACGCTGGAATAGCCGCGCGCTAGTTCTTCCATCACCAACGCATAAGTCAGTGTGTCAAAGCCCGGCCCGCCTAACTCTTCGGGCACGCCAATGCCAAAAAGGCCAAGCTCCGCCATCTTCACATAGACCTCGGCCGGAAAGCGCTCCTCGCGGTCCAATTCTTCGGCAACAGGCTTGAGGACTGTGTCTGCAAAGGATCGAGCCATGTCCCGAACCTGGAGGTGGGTTTCTGTCAGAAACATGAAAATGTCCTTTCTCGTGTTGCCTTGTCGGCCAGTATTGCCTTATAATACGCACTATCTAGTTACTTAACAAGCCTTCCCTTGCAGGAGCCAAGCCTGATGCATGAATTCTTTGAAAAAACCAAGGGGCGGCTGTTCGGCACCTTTCCCCTGAAGGGTGAGCAATTGGCCAATGCTGTCACCGCCGCCATCAAGACGGGCTATCGCGCATTTGACACGGCCCAGATGTACGGCAATGAAAAAGACCTCGGTGACACTCTCTCATCCTCCGGCGTCAAACGCAGTGATTTGTATCTCGTCACGAAAGTTCATCCGGATAATTTTACTCCCGCAAAATTTCTGAAGAGTGTCGAGCAGAGTCTCAAAGACCTGCGGGTGGACAAGGTGGACCTGCTGATGCTCCATTGGCCGCCCATCGGCGGCAACATCGCCCCATCTCTGAAGCTCCTCGCCGAGGCCCAAGCCAAGGGCTTGGCTACCCATATTGCTGTTTCCAATTACACCGTCAAAATGATGGAGGACATCGCCTCCATCATTGATGTACCGATCACCTGCAACCAGGTTGAGTTCCACCCGCTTTTGAACCAGTCCAAGCTTATGGACGCATCAAAGAAAACCGGCATTCCACTGTGTTCCTATTCCGCCGTGGCGCGGGGCGAAGTGTTCAAACACGCGATCTTTGATGAACTCGGGGCACGCCACAACAAGACGGCCGCCCAAATTGTTTTGCGCTGGATCTGGCAAAAGGGGGTGGTCGTCAACACCATGTCAACCAATCCAGATAACATCCGCGCGAATTGGGAAATCACTGATTTTGCCTTGTCGGATCATGACATGGCGAAAATCGATGCACTCGGCGCCGTGAACTACCGGGTTGTGACGATCGACAAAGTGCCGTGGGCGCCGGATTGGGACTGAGCCCGGTTCATGCAAAGATGATCTGAGTCTTCAAGTCGGCTGGCCGCGTGGCAATTGTTTCAAAGGCGTTTTGAATCTTCTCGACGGGATAGACCGCAGCTGTGAACAGCGCAGTTCTGAAGCGGCCATGTTGCAACAGTGCCAGAGCATCATGCATGTCTTCGCCCATACCGGCGACTGACCCCTTCATGCTGTTTTCCTTCAGAATCGTGTCCAGGATGTTGACGGACACAGTGTCAGTCGGCCCGGTAATGCCAAAGAAAGCAACATGGCCGCCCTTGCGGATCAACTCAAAAGCCGCCTGATAGAGCTGGGCATTGCCCACGCTCTCAATCACCACATCAGCACCCCGGCCTTGTGTGTGGTCCAAAACCAATTCTCGCAAAGTGGCGGGATCGGACACAGCAACATCGGCACCTGCATCAAGCGCCAGTTTGCAGCGCTCGGCACTGATATCGGAAACAATGATGGGTGCTACTCCGCACAGACGCATCATTTGCACATGCAAATTGCCGATGGGCCCTGCACCCAAAATCACCACTGATTGTCCAAAGCGAACATTCGCCTTTCGCGCCGCGCGCACGACGCAGGCGATGGGCTCGGTCAGCGCCAATTCGGCGTCAGACAACGATTGTGGAGCGGCAATGACCAGACGCGCGGGCACGGCAACAAATTCGGCAAAGGCGCCATTGCGGTGAATGCCGATTTGCGAAATCTCGGGACAATTCAAAACTTCGTTGCGGCGGCACCAGAAGCAGGTTCCGCAACCGACATTGATATCAACAACAACGCGGTCTCCCTCTTTCACATTTGAGACGCGCGATCCATTCTTTGCAACAGTGCCCACAAACTCATGGCCGGGAATGAGCGGCAGCCGATCTGCCGCATAGTGGCCATGGAACATGTGAAGATCGGTTCCACAAATGCCAGTGCGGTGAACGCGCACCAGAACCTCATCATCGGCGATCTCAGGCGTTGCCACCTCTCGAAGTTCGAAGAGATTGGGCTTCACCAGAAGGGCTGCGCGCATGTTGGCCATCCTATTTCACCGTCTTGAGTTTGGCGCGGTCTATGGTCAGGGCAATCGCGCAGATGAGAATCAGCCCGAAGACAATCTGCTGCTGCGTGGCTTCAATCGAAAGATAAAGCATGCCGGCGCGGATCACTGCGACGATCAAAGTGCCAATCATCGTGTTGGCAACGCCACCCACACCGCCTGTCAACGGGGTGCCCCCAACGAGAACTGCGACAATGGCCGGGAGGAGGAAGCCATTGGCCACGCTGGGGGCGCCACCGGAGAGTTTTACTGAAAACAACAGGCCTGCCATCGCCGAAAGTCCGCCGGAAAGTGCAAAGGCCGCAATCTTGTATTGGGCAACATTAATCCCTGAAGCAACCGCCGCCGGCTCGCCTGCACCAATTGCTTTCAGCGTGCGGCCCAGAACGGTGCGGCGTTCAAGGAACAGCATGACCAGCAAAAGACCTGCGGCAATGAAAAGCTCATGCGGAATCTCAAAACTGCGCCCGATCATCCAGCCAAAGAGGTGGTCGCGCTGGGTGGCATCCATTGAGACGGATCTCTGTCCCGACATCCACTTGGCAATTGAAAAGGCCACACCGCCAACGGCCAACGTTGAAATGAAAGAAGGGACAAAAAGCCTGGTGGTCACATAGCCCGAAAATGCACCGAGTGCTGCGCCGACCAAGACAACAATGGGCGCAACCCACCAGCCGAGGCTGGCGAGCCAAACCGTGGCCAATACTGTCACCATATTGGCCATGGACTGCGCTGAGAGATCAATGCCGCCAATATAAATCACAAATGTTATGCCCAGCGCCATGATGAACAGCGGAACAATATCGCCAGCAAGGCTGAGCAGACTTGAAGGGAGCAGGAAGGAAGGATCAATCAGGCTGACAATGGCGACGAGCGCAACCAAGGTGATCCAGGGGAAATGCGGTTTCAGTCGTTCGATGTTCATCGCCGCCCTCAAATCATGTGATGCAGAAGATCAAAGGGCGTCGGCTTGGAGCCAGGCCCGGCATCGAAACGCTGCTGGATTTCGCCATCCTTGATCACGACAATGGTGTGGGAAAGGCCTATGGCCTCTTCAAATGTATCAGCGACCAGAAGGATGCCAACGCCCGCTTCGCACATGTCACGGATCATTTCATAGACATCTTCCTTGGCGCCAATATCAAGCCCGCGGGTTGGATGGTCGAGCAGCATGATGTTGGATCCGCCTGAGCGCCACTTGGCCAGAACCACCTTTTGTTGATTGCCGCCAGAAAGATTTCCGCAATCAGCCGATTCTGAAGACGCCTTGATGCTGAGCCTGGAGATCCATTCGCGCGCCAACGCCTTCTCCTGGGTGAGATTGAGAATTCCATAGCGTGAATATTTGGGAAGCTGCGACAATGTGAGATTTTCATAGACATTCATGCCGGCCACAATGCCTTCCACCTTGCGCTCACGCGGCACATAGCCGACGCCGCGTTCGGCAGCAGCACGCGGCGATGCCGTTTCCATGGCCGCACTCTTGATTGTCAGTGAGCCGGAAACCGGCGTGATCATGCCATAGAGCGCGCGCACAATGGACTCGCGACCTGAGCCTTCGGCACCGACAAGGCAAAGCACTTCACCGGCATGAAGCTTGAGTGACACGTGCTTCACGCGACCGGGCAATGACACATCCCTAAGCTCACACAGCACTTTGCTTTCATCAAAGGGGTGCTGCCGTTGCTCGCGGTAGTATTGCTTGTCGACCATGCGGCCAACCATCTTGTGCTGGATGTCTTCGACGCTGGATTGGCCGCGCGAGACAACATCCACGACCTTGCCATCCTTGAGCACATAGATGCGGTCTGAAATCGCCATCACCTCGTCAATGCGATGCGATACAAAAATGAAGGACGCACGGGTGGTGAGTTCACGGATCAGCTTGAACAGTAATTGCACTTCTTCCTCGGCCAGAACCGAGGTCGGCTCATCGAGGAGAATGACGAGATCGCCCTTCACGCGTTCTTCTAAAGTGAGGACTTTCGCGAGCTCCACCAGCTGGCGCTGCGCGAAGGACAGCTTGGAGGTGATGGTTGCCGGATCAAGATCAAGCTTCACCTTGGCAAGCTGGATGCGAGTGGCCGCCGCCATAGTCTTCCAGTTAATCAGACCCAACCGTGTAAACTGGTCCTCATAACCCAGGAAGATGTTTTCCATGATGGACAGGCTGGCGATCAGCGACTGTTCCTGGAACACCATGCCAATGCCACTGGCGAGGGCTTCGCGCGGATTGGCGAAGTGGACCTCTTTGCCATTGATCAGGATTTTGCCACTGTCGGGCTGGTAGGCGCCATAGAGCACCTTCATCAAGGTGGATTTGCCAGCGCCATTTTCACCGACAAGACCGACAATCTCACCGCGCTTGATATGGAAATCGACTGATTTCAGCGCATGGACGCCGGGGAATTTCTTTTCAACTTTCTGTACTTCATACATGGCGCCGCCCCCTATTTCACGAAAGCCAGGGAACGGCGGTCTGTTGAGAGAATCACGGCGATAATCACAAGCAGGCCCAAGATGCCATCCTGCATGTAATCAGGAACGCCGATGACAATCATGCCGTTGTTGATCACAGCAACAATCAAAACGCCGACAAGAGCATTCCAAACGCCGCCAATGGCACCCCACAGCGCAACGCCACCCACCACAACAGATGTGATCGAAATGAACATGAAGTTGGCGCCAGTGACGGATTCAGCTTGACCCAGCTTTGCAACCTGCAGCAAGGCCGCTACCGCGAAATAGAGGCCGGCCAGGGCAAACCCCATGACCCGCACCCGCTTCACATTCACGCCAGAGGCGTGGGCCAGATCTTCGCCGCCGCCCACCGCATAGAAATTGCGGCCAAGCCTTGTGTAGGATTGAATGATCCAGCCGATGATCAAAAACGCCAACGCCAGATAGGCCATCAGCGGAAAGCCGAGCAGCCTGAAAGTTAAAAGTGTCCGGAACACTTCATCATTGATTTTGACAATGTTGCCACCCGTCATAAGTACGGCAGCGCCCGTTCCCACAAAACCCATGGCAAGGCTGCTCATGAAGGAGGGTATTCGAAGCTTCACATGGATGAGACCATTCACCGCCCCGAAGGCCGCACCCAACACCATGATGGCGGGGACCGCGAAAAATCCAAGGCCCGCCACTGTTCCGCCCATCCAAACGAGGAAATAACAGAAGATGACAGCCAGTGCCGAAACAGCACCCTCCATCGACAAGTCAATCGAACCCATGATGATTATAAAGGTGACGCCGATTGCCACCATCAAGGAAGGAGCAGCCGTAATCGAGAGGCGTGAGAAGTTGCGCAGCGACAGAAAATTGGGATTGACGATCGAAAAAAACACCACAAGCGCCAGCAAAACCAGAAGCGGCGCCCATTTCAGCAAATTCTCTCTGGTCAACAAATTCTGCACGGACTTCGGCCCCATGGCGGCTCATGGATAATGCGTCATGATCGAGAAATTAGAGGCGGCCCCGCGAGGCGGGGCCGCAGACGATTGCTTCGTCAGATATTATGACTTGTAGACAATTGGTCCAGCAGAAAGACCCCACTTGTCTTTCCAGTCATATTTTGGCGTCGATTCAAGATATTTCTTCTTGAAGGCATCGGCGTCATCCTTGGTGACAAGGATCGAAGGACCATAGAATTCGCGGTGTTCCTTTGGTTCTTCCGATGGCTTGAAGGCGCCGATGGCAGCTTGGTGGGCCAAGGCCAAAGCGATGCCGCCACCCCAATGCGGGTTGGTGAACACGGTGGCGAGAAGGTCACCCTTCATCACCATGTCGACTGCTTCGGGGTTGCCGTCAAAGCCGACGACGGGGAGCGAGATGCCTTCAGCCTTCAAGGCCTGCAACACACCATAGGCGATGTTATCATTGGCGCAATGAACGCCCTTGATCTTGTCACCATACTTGGTGAGGTAGCTCGACATCAGAGCCGCACCCTTGGTTGTATCCCAATCGGCAGGTTGCGAATCCAGCAATTCAATGCCGGGGGCATCCTTGAGGGCATTCTTCAAACCCTGGAGGCGCTCAATGGCCGGAATGTTTGCGGGAATGCCGCCCAGATGAACAACGCCACCTTTGCCGCCCATGGCCTTGAACAGGATCTTGGCTGCTTCTTCAGATGGCTTTTCGCCAGACCAGGAAAGATGGGCAACATAGTTGTCACCAATATCCCAAGGATGGAGATCATCCGTCTTGTTCCAGATCGTGGAGACATAGCCGCCAGCAGCTTTCACGGCTTCGGCAACAGGCCGCGCATTGGGGCTGTCGTTGGCGTCGCAGGCAATTGCAGCCTTGCCCTTGTTCTTAGCAAGGAATGCCTTGATGTCGGCCAGGGATTTTTCTGATGAGCCTTCGTTGATGAGGCTCGTCATTTCTTCTTTTTTGAGGCCAAGGCTTTCGGTGTAGGCTTCGCCGCCTGAGACAATCGAATTCCAATAGGCAGAGGCGCGGTCACGGTAGCTCCAGGCCAGGGCCCAGCCGCCGGCATCAGCCATTGCAGCGCCTGGTCCAAATGCGCCGGGCAAGGCTGTGGTGGTCAGACCGGCTGCCGTTGCAAACAGAAAGTTTCGGCGGCTGATCGTCTCTCTTTCAATGAAGTTTTTGATAAACGTGGACATTTGATCCTCCCATGGGTCAGTTTTTGTCGCTGAAACTCTCCCGCCTAATCCATGCGCCCAATCGAAGAGCACGGGTCGCTGAATGAGGCTTCGTTTCGCACTAACTGGTTACATACTAGTTCCCTCAGCTGTCAAGTGACAAGTTGGCGCCGCGCGCGCCTCTTGTCGGCAAGACAAATCAAAATCGGCTCAGTCTTGCCAATCCAGAACGACAAAAGGCTGAGCAATTGTCCGCGCCATCAGCGCGTCGTAGATGGGTTGTGGATTTGAAATTTTCCGGCTGGTGACCAGTCCGTCCAACGGAATTTTGCCCGCTGCCAGCCAATCCAGTGCCAGCTTCAATTCCGACATCGTGCTGTGCGGGGCATTGTTGTAGCCTTCGTAAAGCTCTTCCCAGACAAAGCCGCGTTCAACGATAGGAACTTCCCACTCCCAGCCGCTGCGAAGGACTGCGAAACTGAAAAACACAGCGTTCAGGATTTCATGGGCAAGAATTTGCGTGTGGGCTTTCCACGGAACACCAACAAGAACCACCTCGCCCTTCTTGCGCACCACTTTGCAGCCATCCAGCACGGCCTTCTCATGGCCTGAGCAATCAACGACCAAAGCGACCTTCCCGTCATAGGCCGCATCGCCCACAGGAACAGCCGAAAGAACCTTTTG
>JBDSTO010000047.1:0-7954 GCA_039928255.1 Aestuariivirga sp.
ATCAGAATGTCTTCGACCAAAGATTTGATGATGGCACCAAAAGCCCCGGCAATGATCACACCGACGGCGAGATCCAACACATTCCCCTTCAGCGCGAATTCCTTGAATTCCTTTAACATCATAGTGCTCCCTGTATCATTGAAATCCCCCCGATTCCCTCGGGCAGACATCAATAACACCGCGCCCGCAATTGCAGAACCTTAATCCTGAGACAGATGCTCTCAGGGAAAGCTCAAGGTCGAACCTTTTGCCCCGTGCTTCTGACAAAAGAAGCAATCTCAGACAGGAAAACGTCACCGAACTGCTCCTGCTTGGCAGCACCTACACCATGGACTTCGCCGAAATCCCAGCGCGTTAGCGGAACTTTTTCTGCCATGTCGATCAGGCTGCGATCCGAGAAAATCACATAGGCCGGAACCCCGCGCGATTTCGCGAGGCGCATACGCAGCGCCTTCAACTGCTGCAACAGGCCTTCTGATCGCGGATCGATTGTCGCTGTGGGTACGGCCGCAGGCGAAGATCGTGATTTCTTCCGTCCACGGATCAATTCTGGTGCCTGGCTTTGATCCAGACCTACAAACCCTAAGCACGCATCACAATTGCCACACGTTTCTGAGGCCTCGCCAAAATATTGCAACAACACTTGCCGCCGACAGCTTGTGGCTTGGCCATAATTCACTAAGGCGCGGAGTCTGGCATGTTGTTGCTTGACATACTTCGGATCGCCCTCCTCGCCGTCGATGAACTTGCGGCGCATCATCACATCCTGCATGCCGAAGATCATGTGGGCTTCGGCAGGCTCACCATCGCGCCCCGCCCTCCCGATCTCCTGGTAATAGGCATCGAGTGTTGCGGGCAGATCGGCGTGAAACACAAAGCGCACATCGGGTTTGTCGATGCCCATGCCAAACGCAACAGTGGCACAGATGATGACGCCCTTTTCGGCCATGAAGATGTTTTGGTTTTCAGCCCGCTGCTCCGCCGACATTCCCGCATGATAAGGCAACGCGCGAAAGCCTTCACCTTTCAGAAATTCAGCCCAGCTCTCCACGCTTTTTCGCGACAGAGCATAGACAATGCCGCTTTCACCTGAGCGGTCTTCAAGAAAATCGAGCATCTGGCGTTTGGCATTGGTTTTGGGTTCAACCGTGAGCTTGATGTTGGGCCGGTCAAAGCCAGCAACGAACACATCCGCCTGCCCGCCGAAAATCTTGCTCACCATGTCGCGCCGTGTGGCCTCATCAGCAGTCGCGGTGAAGGCGCCAATGGGAATTCCGGGAAAGGCCGATTTCAAATTCTGCAAGGCATCGTATTCGGGCCGGAACGATGCGCCCCATTGCGAAATGCAGTGCGCCTCATCGACCGCGATGAGGCCCACGTTCAAACGCTGCAGGGCGCTGATCATGCGGTCGGTCATCAAACGTTCGGGTGCCAGATAGAGAATGCGAACGGCCCCTGCGGCGACCCGTTGCCAGATCGCCACATTATCTTCGCGCGATGCTGCGGAATTGATGGTTTCTGCGGACACGCCCACGAGCTTCAGAGCCGTCACCTGATCCTGCATCAGGGCGACGAGAGGCGAGACCACGATGGTCAGCGCGTTCTTGACCAGCGCGGGAACCTGAAAGCACAGGGACTTGCCGCTGCCGGTGGGCATAACTGCCAAGACATTGCGGCCTGCGAGCAAGCTGTCGACAATGGCCTCCTGGCCCGGACGGAAACTGTCATAGCCAAAGACATCGCGCAGAATTTGTTGTTTTTTCAAGCTCGAGACCCCACATGCAGCCGTCGGCGAGAATCACTGTGGATATCCACAAACTGCTGACACCTGATCACCGTATGTGCTGGCAAGGTGCAAGCTGCATTCTTGTTTTCGTTCCTGTTTTGATCTAGTGGAGAGCCATGTCCTATAAACGAGTCATTTCTGTTCAGGGTGCGCGCGAGCACAATCTCAAGAACATTTCGGTGGAGCTTCCACGCGACAAGCTGATTGTTTTCACGGGTCTTTCTGGCTCTGGCAAATCATCGTTGGCCTTTGATACGATCTATGCCGAAGGCCAGCGCCGCTATGTGGAATCGCTGTCGGCCTATGCCCGGCAATTTTTGGAAATGATGCAGAAGCCGGATGTGGACCAGATTGACGGTCTCTCTCCTGCCATTTCCATTGAACAGAAAACCACCAGCCGCAACCCGCGCTCAACCGTGGGCACGGTGACGGAGATCTATGACTATCTGCGCCTGCTCTATGCGCGCGTCGGCATTCCCTATTCGCCAGCAACCGGCCTTCCCATTGAAGCGCAGACGGTGACGCAAATGGTGGACCGCACCTTGGCATTGCCCGAGGGGACGCGGCTTTATTTGCTCGCACCCGTGGTGCGTGGACGCAAGGGCGAATACCGCAAGGAATTTGCCGACTATCAGAAGAAGGGCTTCCAGCGCGTCAAAGTCGATGGCACGTTCTATGAGATTGATGCAGTTCCGACGCTGGACAAGAAATACAAGCACGACATTGATGTGGTTGTGGACCGCATTGTGGTGAAGTCTGATCTTGGCACACGATTGGCGGATTCATTTGAGACGGCCTTGAAGCTGGCTGATGGATTGGCGGTGGCGGAGTTTGCCGACAAGCCGTTGCCGCCCTCACAGACAAAAGAAGACAGCGCCAACAAATCCGCCAATGAAACGCATGAGCGCGTGATCTTCTCGCAACGCTTTGCCTGCCCGGTTTCGGGCTTCACCATTGACGAGATTGAGCCTCGCATCTTCTCGTTCAACAATCCCTTCGGCGCGTGCCCCACTTGCGATGGCTTGGGTACGGAATTGAAGTTCGAGCCAGAACTGGTGGTGCCCGATGGATCTCTGTCCCTACGACAAGGCGCCATTGTGCCCTGGGCCAAGACGGGGGCGACCTCGCCTTATTACACACAGACGCTGGAAGCGCTGTCCAAGCACTATAAATTCTCGATGACCACGCCGTGGAAGGATCTTCCCAAAAAGGCGCGCGATGTCATTCTCAACGGCACGGGCGAAGAGGAAGTGACCTTCACCTATGATGATGGCTTGCGCACCTACAAGAACAAGAAGGCCTTTGAAGGTGTTCTCGGCAACATTGAGCGGCGCTGGCGTGAGACGGATTCGGAATGGATGCGCGAAGAGCTTTCGCAATTCCAGTCCGACCATGAATGCCAGGCCTGCCATGGCTATCGCCTGAAGCCGCAGACGCTGGCCATCAAGATTGACACGCTGCATATCGGCCAGGTGTCGCAATTCTCGATCCGCAATGCGGATGAGTGGTTTCGCAATCTCGACAAGACACTCACACCCAAACAGAATGAAATTGCCGCGCGCATTTTGAAAGAAATCCGCGAGCGCCTGAAATTCTTGGTTGATGTGGGGCTGGATTATCTCTCACTCAGCCGCGTCTCGGGAACCTTGTCGGGCGGGGAAAGCCAGCGCATCAGGCTGGCCTCGCAGATTGGTTCGGGCCTCACGGGCGTTCTCTATGTTCTGGACGAGCCGTCGATCGGGCTTCATCAGCGCGACAATGCCAGACTTCTGCAAACCCTCACGCATCTCCGCGACATTGGCAATACGGTGATTGTGGTTGAGCATGATGAAGACGCCATTCGGCTGGCGGATTTCATGCTCGACATTGGCCCCGGTGCCGGCGTCAATGGCGGGCATATTGTGGCGCAAGGGACCCCTGCCGAAGTGATGGCCAACCCGGCGAGCCTCACCGGGCAATATCTCACGGGCTTTCAGCAAGTGCCCGTCCCCAAGAAGCGCCGCTCATGGGAAAAAGGCCGCAGCATCCGCGTGACGGGGGCGCGCGCCAACAACCTCAAGAATATCGATGCGGAAATTCCATTGGGTGTGTTCACCTGTGTGACGGGTGTGTCCGGCGGCGGCAAGTCCACGCTGGTGGTTGACACCATGTATCGCGCACTAGCCCGCAAATTGATGGGCACGCGCGAAGCGCCGCTGGCGCATGATGACATCAAGGGCACGGAGCATCTCGACAAGATTATCGACATTGACCAAAGCCCGATTGGCCGCACGCCGCGCTCCAACCCCGCCACTTATACGGGCGCGTTCACTTTTATCCGTGACTGGTTTGCAGGCCTGCCCGAAGCAAAGGCGCGGGGCTATGGGCCGGGGCGGTTCTCGTTCAACGTCAAAGGCGGGCGCTGCGAAACCTGTCAGGGCGATGGCGTGATCAAGATCGAGATGCACTTCCTTCCGGACGTTTATGTGACCTGCGATGAATGCCACGGCAAGCGCTTCAACCGCGAGACGCTTGATATCAAGTTCAAGGACAAGTCGATCGCAGATGTTCTCGACATGACGGTGGCGGAGGCGGCGGATTTCTTCCGGGCCGTGCCGTCGGTGCGCGTCAAGATGGATACGCTGGAGCGCGTCGGCCTTGGCTATATCAAGGTGGGCCAGCAGGCGACCACGCTGTCAGGCGGCGAGGCACAGCGCGTGAAGCTCGCCAAAGAACTGGCCAAGCGCGCCACGGGCCGTACTTTATATCTGCTCGATGAGCCGACCACGGGCTTGCATTTCCATGACGTGAAGAAGCTTTTGGAAGTTCTGCATGAGCTGGTGGACCAAGGCAATTCCATGGTGGTGATCGAACACAATCTCGAAGTCATCAAGACGGCGGATTGGGTGATTGACCTCGGCCCTGAAGGCGGCGACGGCGGCGGCGAAATCGTGGCTGTCGGCACGCCGGAAGATGTGGCGAAGGTGGCGAAGAGTTATACCGGGCATTATTTGAAGGATGTGCTGCAGCGGCCAAGGAAAGAGGCGGCGGAGTGAACCGTGATTAAGCGGCCAACTGTTATAGTAGTAGGTGCAGGAGCCAGTTTTTCATTGGAATTTCCGCTTGGCATTGGACTTGTTACGAGTATCTCCCAAAAATTAAAATTTGGCAGAGATTGGCAGGGTCGGATTGAAGGCGATCAAAGACTGTTTCAATCTATGCGCCTAGCAACTGAATCATTAGGCGTCTCCGACGATGAGCTGTTTGAACAATCAATCGAAATATCAGAAGGATTGGCCCTTGCGGAATCCATTGATAACTATGTCCATACTCATCAGGGAAACCTACTAGTACCAATCATATCGAAATTGGCAATTGGACTGTTTATTCTCGATGCGGAATACAAATGCGACCTAAGAACAGGACACTCATTTAAGAGCTCCAAGATCCCGCCACAGTTTTGGGTTTCTTCTTTTTGTAGGTTACATTTTACAAAATCAATATCGGGACAGTTGGATGAGATTTTCGATAACGTTGCAATTGTCTGCTTCAACTATGATCGCAATATTCAACGCTCCATTCAAATTGGACTAGCGAATTACTTCAGACTGTCGGATTCTGATGCGACCAACTTAACTGCAAAACTAAGAGTCTTTCACCCATATGGGTCTCTCGGCGAAATCTTGACGAGCAACAAATTACCTTATGGCACTGCGCCAACGGCAGAATCGATTTTTCAATCCTCAAAAGGAATTAGAACTTTTACGGAAGGTCCAATGTCAGCCAAGTTTTCTACGGACGTTTCGGGGCTGCTTGAATGGGCCCAAAGCATAGCCTTTCTGGGCTTTGGATTTGGACGACTTAACATGGATGCCTTAGGAAACGTCCCGCGGACCGGCAATATAAAGAAAGTGTTTGGCACAGCATTGGGCATGAGTGAACCTAATCGTACTAATTTGGATTGGTCGCTGGAGAATCAATTTCGGGCTTCCAACTCCAAACCGTTAGTGTCATGCAAAGCGGAAGATTTGCTTCAACATTTCAGCATGGAGTTGTTCGACTAATTCTTGAGTGAAGACAAAAATACCTTCAAGAATCAAGCTCACGTAGTCCGCACTATCCCACCCCTTGCCATCGCAGTCACCAGTGTCCCCGCCAGCGCCATCACCCCTGCGAACCAGAACACGCCTGTGGGACCGACCCCATCAATCAACAGGCCGCCGATGATGGCCCAGTATTAGACTCAATTCGCATGGATCCACCGCGCGGCAGCCTCTGCCGTATCCTGGGGACGGGTGTTGAACGCAATTGCTGCCTTTGGCGCACCTTTATGGATGGCGTTCACAACCTTTTCGAAGAACACCAATCCCTTGGGCGGCAAGCGCAGGCCGCCGCCGATCACAACACAATCGTAATCTGCCTTGGCAAGCTGGGTCGCCAGTGTTGCGATGCCGCCGTCATCGGGGGCAATCATGCAAAGGTCGCCGTCCCAACCACGCTCGGTCATCGTCTCTTTCGCGATGTCGATGCCCGCCTGGATTTTTTCGGCGTTGAACCCAGGCGGAAGTGCTGGGTCTGAAAAGTCGACCGTTTCGGGTTTCTGTCCAACAAACAATACGCGCGTCATGGTCAAGCTCCTTTAGGCGGGGTGAAGGGAATGGAATTGTCGGTCGCGGCGTCAAGCCGGCTCAAGAGGAATGCGCCGATAGCGTCCAGCGACTGATCGGCAGCCTTGAGATGACCGAGGCTCGACTGAAAGACGTGAGGCATTCCGGTCCAGATTGACAGGTGGACATTGACCCCCGCTTCGGCGGCACGCGCGGCGTACCGGACGGAATCATCCAACAGCACCTCGTCGTCGCCGACGTCGATTCGGATCGGCGGCAGGCCTGCAAGCCGTGCGTGGAGGGGCGACATCCTTGGATCCGTTCTGTCACCGCCCTTGGCGTAACTGACGGCGAACGCTTCCAACACACTGCGGGTGAAGATCGGATCAGCGTCGGCGCGGCTTTCCAGGCTGGCACCGGTCAGGCCGAGGTCCGTCCATGGCGACATGACCGCAGCGCCCAATGGCGCGGCACCTTCTGCCTGAAGGATCGACAAGAGCGACAGGGTCAAACCGCCCCCGGCCGAATCTCCCGCGACCACGATCCTCCCACCGCCTTCGGCCAAGAGACCGCGGTAGACGGCCAGCACATCATCGATTGCCGCCGGGAACGGGTGCTCCGGCGCTAACCGATATTCGGGGAGGAAAGCGTGGGCCATTGCGCGCTTGGCGATCTGGCTTGCAAGGCTGCGGAACGCCAGTGCGGACCCGAGACTATAGCCGCCACCGTGCACATAGAGCATTTGACGAATGGGATCGGCATCGGCCGGACGACACCACCAGCCAGGAATTCCACTCACCGCGCCAGGCTCGAAACGAACGCCTTCGGCTGGGGCCGCGGCCGCCATCATTCCATCAAACATGGGGCGGGCCTCGATGCCCATTGGTTGCCCTTTGTGTGGCGCTGTCATTTGCCGCATGACGGCCATGATGGGGGCGTCTTCGGAGGCGAGTGGGTGCAGTTCAGTCATTGCGTGTCTCCTCGCGTTTCAGCGATGAGACCTTCACCCACGGGCAAGCGGCTTTCAAGTCCGCTATTCGAATTATTTTCGCGCAACTTTTCCTTGGGCAGTATGCCTAAATTTCCGTCATGCTTTGTGACAGCTCAGTTTCGCGTTAGCATAAATCCCAGCATGTGCTGCGCCACGCGACCTATGTTGTCTGCAGGCGCGCACCCTTGATGGTCGCAATCAAAATCGTCCCCGCCAGCGCCATCACGCCTGCAAACCAGAACACGCCTATCGGGCTGATTGAGTCGATGAGGAGGCCACCCACAATTGCGCCCGCAGAGATCGCGATCTGAAAGGCCGTGAGCATCAATGCGCCAGCGCTCTCGGCGGCATCAGGTGCTGCCTGTGTCAGCGAGGCCTGAATGCTCACGGGGAAGGCTCCAAAGGAAAGGCCCCAGATTGCGATTGCGCCAATCGCTATTACTGGCGAGACACCTGCAAAGGCCGCAACAAACATGGCCAGCGCAATGCCTGAGGACGCCATGGCGAGAGAAAAGCGCGTGCTGCGTTCCGACATGAAGCCGCCGACGAAATTGCCCAGGAATCCAGCGATGCCAAAGACCAGCAGGACGA
>JBDSTO010000048.1:0-12693 GCA_039928255.1 Aestuariivirga sp.
GAGGCGCTTTGCAACAAGCGCTAAAACTGTTAGCCTATTGTCACAGGCACGATACATAGCAATGTCCGGAGGATCGAATGGTATCTACCGTTTTGCAGTTGTTCGGCGGCAAGCAAGCGTGGCAGCGCGCCTACCAGTTTTTGCTCAGCCTGTTTTCATCGAAGATGACACCCTTCACCTTCTTCCTCGATTTTTACGTCTATCCCGTGGTGATCGCATTCTGCCTCAGCCTGGCGCTGCTCTACACTAACGTCATCCACATCGTGGCGCTTGCCGCTGTGGGTCTGGCGATCTGGACCTTCGCTGAATATCTTTTGCATCGCTTCGTGCTTCACCATTGGCCCTATTTCAAAGACCAACACCAGGCCCACCACGATGAAACCCGCGAGATGATCGGCACGCCCACGATATTTTCGCTGCTGGTGTTTTATGTTCTGATCTATCTGCCTCTGTGGCTGGGCCTCGGCTCGGGCTATGCGCTGCCGCTGTTTGCCGGCTTCATCACAGGCTACCTCGCCTTTGATGCTGTGCATTACGCCGTCCACAATGTGGAAAGCCAAAACCGCCTTCTGCGCAGTTGGAAAAAAATCCATGCCATCCACCATCATGGCGGCGCTGACCACAACTATGGCGTCTTGACCGATTTCTGGGACCGGGTGTTCGGAACCCATTCCCCGGTGATGCGGCGCGAGAGCAGGCGCTAAATCAACGCCCGTTTGTTAACCGCCAACTGTGCAGCAAAGGCCCTTTTATAGGCGGGTCGCGCTTCACCGCGAGCAACATAAGCGGCGAGATTGGCATACTCGTCCAGCAGGCCCGAACCTCTCAGCCTGAGCAGGACTGACACCATCATGAGGTCGCCCGCGCTGAATTCCCCATCGAGCCAATCAGCGCTGCCCAGGCGAGCCGACAATTGCTTCAACCGGTCACGCACGCGATCCTTTACCAGAGGCAGGCGCTCCTTGGCCCAGGGCTTGTCACTTTCCAGAAGCCTCGCGGTTCCAAGCTCAAGGATCGGCGGCTCCACCGTGTTGACTGCGGCAAACATCCATGTAATCGCCCGCGCCCGCGCCTCGGCATCCTTGGGCAAAAGGCCAGCAAAGCGCTCAGCAATATGAAACACGATTGACCCCGTCTCAAACAGAGTGAGACGACCCTCCTCATAACTTGGGATTTGGCCAAAGGGATTGAGCGCCAGATGTGCGGGGCGCTTCAACGCAGCAAACGAAACCAGACGAACTTCATAAGGCTGGCCCACTTCTTCCAGGGCCCAGCGCACGCGGGTATCACGCGCCAGACCCTTCCCACCATCGGGTGAGTGTTCAAAAGCCGTAATGGTGATCGTCATGCCGGGCTCCTCCGGTGATCTCCTAAATCAATGCGCGCTTGGCCAGATTGCGCATCAAATCAGACACACCGAAATTCCACGCTTCAGCCTGATCAGTCAGCACCACGCGGTTGCTCAATGAACCCAGGCTCGCGGTCGAAATCTCGACAATATCGCCCACGTGATGGGTGAAGCCCTTGCCCTTTTCGCCGCGATCATCAATGGGCGCAAACATCGTTCCGAGGAACACCACCAGCCCATCGGGATAGTGATGATGCGCGTTGATCGCCTGGCCTACGATGTCAGCAGGATCGCGGCTGATTAGAGCCATGTTGGAATGGCCCTCCATCACGAAACCATCCTTGCCTGTGACCTTCATGGACAATTCAGCTTTGCGAACGTCATCAAGACTATAATGCCCGTCGAAGAAACGGATGAAGGGGCCCAGCGAGGTTGAGGCATTATTGTCCTTGGCCTTGCCCAGCAGCAACGCCGAGCGGCCTTCAAAGTCACGCAAGTTCACATCATTGCCCAGTGTGGCGCCGACGATCTTTCCCGCCGATGAAACCACAAGCACAATTTCAGGCTCAGGATTATTCCATGACGACTTGGGATGAATGCCCACATCCATATTGGGTCCGACCGATGACAGCACCGGCCCCTTGGTGAAGATCTCGGCATCAGGGCCGATCCCCACTTCGAGATATTGGCTCCAGGCATTGGCCTTCATCAAGGTGGCTTTAAGTTCCGCAGCCTGCTCGGAGCCCGGCTTGATCTTGCGCAGGTCGCCACCCACCATCTCCTGAATGCTGGCGCGAATGGCGTTGGCGGCAGTGGCATCACCACGCGTCTTCTCTTCAATCACCCGCTCCAGCATCGAGACGGCAAAGGTGACCCCCGCCGCCTTGATGCATTGGAGATCAATGGGCGACAAAACCCACGGCTTCTTCTCGTCGCGTTTGGGATTGGCGGCATTACCCATCGCCTCATCCACGCGGGCGACAACCTTGCCTTCGGCTGCGGCCAAAGCCTCGGCCGGATTTTTCATCTCGCACAGATCGCGCATGGTGGGGAAGATCGCCGTGATGTCTACGAGCTTCTCGCCATCAACGCGGACAACAGCAGGGCCAACACCAGGCAGATAAACACGGCCCGCCAGCAGGCCTTCAGAGGGAAGCTTGCTCATCTCTCAAACAATCGCCTGATCGAGATCAGCGATAATATCGGCCACGTCTTCAATGCCGATCGACAGACGCACCACATCGGGCGTGGCACCGGCCTTCTTCAACTGGTCGGCGTTGAGCTGGCTGTGCGTGGTCGATGCGGGATGAATGATGAGCGAGCGCACATCGCCGACATTGGCGAGATGCGAGAACAACTTGACCGACGACACGGTTTTAACCCCCGCCTCATAGCCGCCCTTCAAGCCAAAGGTGAACACACCACCAGCCCCCTTGGGCGCATATTTCTTCTGCAACGCATTGTGCTTGTCGCCGGGCAAGCCCGCATAATTCACCCAGGCAACCTTATCGTTCTTCGACAACCATGTGGCCACAGCCAAGGCATTGTCGCAATGGCGCTGCATGCGAAGTCCCAAAGTTTCCATGCCCGTCAGAATATAAAATGAATTCTGCGGCGAGATTGATGGCCCCAAATCACGAAGCCCCAACACACGACAGCCAATGGCAAAGGCAATATTCGGCAGCGCGGCATAGAGGTTCACACCATGATAGGATTCATTGGGCTCGGTCAGCAGTGGATATTTCTTCGATGCACCCCAATCGAAATTGCCGCCATCGACAATGGCGCCACCCATGGAGTTGCCGTGGCCGCCCATATATTTGGTAAGCGAATGCACCACGATATTGGCACCATGCTTGAATGGCTGCACGAGATAGGGTGTCGCCAATGTGTTATCGACAATCAACGGCACGCCGGCTTTCTTCGCAACTTTGGCCACAGCTTCAATATCGGTGATGCGGCCGCCGGGGTTGGCGATTGATTCAATGAAGATCGCCTTGGTCTTGGGCGTCACGGCCTTTTCGATTGAAGAAATATCCTCGGCATCGGCCCACACCACGTTCCAGCCGAAACTCTTGAAGCTCTGGCCGAACTGGTTGATCGATCCGCCGTAAAGCTGACGCACCGCTACAAATTCATCGCCCGGTGACATGATCGTGTGGAACACCAGCATTTGTGCCGCATGGCCCGAGGCCACGGCGAGTGCGGCAGTACCGCCTTCAAGCGCCGCGATCTTGGTTTCCAGCACCGCCTGGGTGGGGTTCATGATGCGCGTGTAGATGTTGCCGAATTCCTTCAGCGCGAAAAGATTGGCGGCATGTTCAGCGCTTTTGAAAGCAAAGGCGGTGGTCTGATAAATCGGCGTGATGCGCGCGCCCGTCGTCGGGTCTGGTGCGGCCCCGGCATGAATGGCCAACGTGTCAAAGCCCTGTGGTTTCTCGCTCATGTTCTTCTCCCATGTTTGAGCGGCACACTATGGGAAGATGCCATTTTTGGAAAGGGCCGAGTTGATACAGATCTTGAACCATGGGTTTAGAAAAATCGGCATGACTCTACACTAGTGCGCCGAGTGCATTTGCGGCGGGGGTTCAACTCCCCTCCCGGCTACCAACCCCACGCCGTCACCCCGGCGAAGGCCGGGGCCCAGCTTTCTTGATGTGAGGCGCTGTGGATAAGTTTGCTAATCGCAATAATCTTGCAAGTCGGACGGAACTCCTAGACAATCTCACCATGCGATTTGCAATCGTAATCGAAAAAACTGCCGCAGACTTTTCAGCCTTTTCTCAAGATTCGCACGGATGCTTCGCTAGGGGCCGTGATCAAAGCGAAGTCGAATTCTAGAGACAAAAATGTATTGGTCCAAGTTCGAACAATTTTTTCCTTGGTGATTTGGCAAATGAAAATCCTTCTTGAATCGGAAATCGAGGCTCACATTTGTTTTCCACGCGATAAAAAAGATTTTGTAGTCCGCGTAGACATTTCTGAGATAAACATTGAGTTCTATTTGCGTAACGGAAATGTGGAGCTTGGGACTGAACACCCAACGTTGATTTCGACGCTCGTCTTTGAAGGCCAATCCCTTGAAACCGGTTTTGAAGAGGGAAGAGAAAAAGTAATACAAATTCTAAGTGCTCTTACCGCCGTCACTTCCAGTACATTCAAATATAGAAAATCAATTCGATTGGTTGATTGGTCCGAAGGACTCAAGGAAAGAGCCTACAAAGTCATTAAAGCTTTCCCTGGACACGAATTACCTTACGAATACCTTGATCCTGGGCTGATTTCCTCTGCAATGCGAATTTGGGCCTCCCCAAGAAAGGGGGCCCTTCAACTTGGCGTTCACTGGTTTGCGAGTGGTATTTCGTCTCGATTGCCCGAAGATCAGTTTCAATTCTTCTGGTTTACATTGGAACTTGTCGCAGAGCACTTTAAACCAACCGAGAAAGTAAATGACACTTGTGTCAAGTGTCGGGCGCCACTGTATTGTGAAAGTTGCGGGACCTATCCAAAACACCGACCATTTAACAGTCAGTCAATCGCAACACTGATAAAGGGCTCCATGAACGCCGAAGACGGTCAGGTTGTTTGCGATAGGCTCTTCAAAGTTCGAAACATGTTGATGCACGGGTCCATGAAATCTGAAATCGAAAAAGAAATTGGAACCGAGTTGATCTTAGTCGTTAACGAACTCGCAAAAATAGCCAGAAATCAACTTTTCGAACTGGTTAGACAATCAGTCTCCTCTAGTGGACCAAATGACAACCTGTTCAGCTTGGAAATCGAAGATTATTCACACAAAGTTTTACATCTAACAGTCAATATGGTGAGTGGCCCATTTGAAGCAAAATACGATCGGATGAACCAACTAGCGATGCCTGAATTAGCACTCAAATTTCAAGAAAAACAACTCGATGTGGAAGCGCCTTAACAATCTACTTCTCTATCACTGTAAAACTTGCAATTTGGATAATCTCTCACATCCCCGGCGCTTTGATCCCCTTAATCGCGCACGCCGCTTTCACCGTATTATAAAGCAGGCACGCAATCGTCATCGGCCCAACGCCGCCGGGAACGGGCGTGATGTGGCCGGCCACTTTTTCGCAACTTGCAAAATCACAATCGCCAACGAGCTTGTTCTTGCCGTCGCGCTCGATGCGGTTGATGCCCACGTCAATGACGGTTGCTCCGGGCTTGATCCAATCGCCCTTCACCATTTCAGGCCGACCGACGGCGGCGATGACGAGGTCGGCCTGCCGCACGATGCCGGGCAAGTCCTTCGATTTCGAATGGGCTATGGTGACGGTGCAATTTTCCGCCAGCAGCAATTGCGCCACGGGCTTGCCCACAATGTTGGAGCGCCCGATCACCACGGCGTTAAGCCCGGTGAGATCGCCCAGCGTGTCCTTGGCCAGCATCACGCAGCCCGTGGGCGTGCAGGCGACCAGCGCGTCCTGGCCGGTGGACAGCCTCCCCACATTGACGACGTGAAATCCGTCAACGTCTTTTGCAGGGTCAATGGTGTTCAAGACCTTGGCCGAGTCAATCTGCTTTGGAAGCGGCATCTGCACCAATATTCCGTGTACGGATGGATCAGCGTTGAGCTTTTGCACGAGTGCGAGAAGATCAGCCTCGGATGTGGAAGCATCAAGCTTGTGCTCCCACGAGTTCATGCCCACTTCAACCGTCTGCTTGGCCTTGTTGGCGACATAGACTTTCGATGCCGGGTCTTCGCCGACGAGGACGACGGCAAGACCGGGTGTGAGGCCGTGGTCTTTTTTCAGTGCCGCCACCGCAACGCCAATGCGTTTGCGCAAGCCTTCAGCAAATGCTTTTCCGTCGATGATTTTGGCCATGGTGAATTCCTTTTTTGTCCTCGCCCGCTTGCGGGAGAGGGAGGGGACCCGTTGCGAAGCAATGGGGTGGGTGAGGGAGCGACCCCTCATCTATCCCAGGTCGCTTCGCTCCCTGGGCCCCTTTCTTCTCCCGCGCGCGGGAGAAGACGATTTAAAACAACCCTTCAATCTGCCCCTTGGCATCAAGGCCGATGACTTCGGCTGAGGGCACCTTCGGCAAACCTGGCATCGTCATGATGTCACCGCAGACAACCACGATGAATTCCGCACCAGCCGAAAGTCGCACCTCACGGATCGGAATCGTGTGGTTGACGGGCGCACCCTTCATGTTGGGATCAGTGGTGAAGCTGTATTGCGTCTTGGCCACACAGATCGGGAACTTGCCATAGCCCGCGGCTTCCCAGGTCTTGAGCTGGTCGCGCACGCTCTTGTCAGCAATCACATCATCAGCACGATAGATTTCGCGCGCAATGGTTTTGACCTTGTCGAAGAGGGAGAGCTCATCGCCATAGATCGGCTTGAACTGCGAGCCGTGCTCGGCCAGCGTGACGACATGCTTGGCCAACTCCGCCGTGCCCTTCGAGCCTTCGGCCCAATGGGTGCATTTGAAAGCTTCAACGCCGTGCGTCTTGCAGAAATCCTTGATCACCTGAACTTCAGCTTCGGTGTCGGCGATGAAGTGATTGACGGCGACAGCAATCGGCACGCCGAACTTCTTCATGTTCTCAAGGTGGCGGCCGAGATTGGCGCAGCCCTTCTTCAAGGCTTCGATGTTTTCCTTCTTGAGATCTTCCTTGGCGACACCACCGTGCATTTTGAGCGCGCGAACCGTCGCAACGATAACGGCAGCAGCCGGTGTGAGGTTGGCTTTGCGGCATTTGATGTCGAAGAATTTTTCAGCGCCGAGATCAGCGCCAAAGCCTGCTTCAGTCACCACATAATCCGCCAGCTTCAATGCCGTCTGTGTGGCCATCACCGAGTTGCAGCCATGGGCGATATTGGCAAACGGCCCGCCATGCACAAAGGCTGGATTGTTTTCAAGCGTCTGAACCAGGTTTGGCTGCAGCGCGTCTTTGAGCAAAACCACCATGGCGCCGGGGGCTTTGAGATCCTTGGCCAACACAGGCGTCTTGTCTTTCTTGTAGGCCACAACAATCTGGCCGATGCGACGCTCAAGATCGGCAATCGATGTCGAGAGGCACAGGATGGCCATGATTTCCGAGGCCACCGTAATGTCAAAGCCCGCCTCGCGCGGATAACCATTGGCCACACCACCGAGCGAACAAACGATCTCGCGCAGGGCACGATCATTCATGTCCATGACGCGGCGCCAAACGACGCGGCGCGTGTCGATGCCAAGTTCATTGCCCCAATAGATATGATTGTCGATCATCGCCGAGAGCAGGTTGTGAGCGGCAGTGATGGCGTGGAAGTCGCCGGTGAAATGGAGGTTGATGTCTTCCATCGGAACGATCTGGGCATAGCCGCCGCCCGCAGCACCACCCTTCATGCCAAAGCACGGACCAAGCGATGGCTCGCGCAGCGCCACAATGGCCTTCTTGCCGATGCTATTGAGACCATCGCCCAGACCAACCGTCGTCGTGGTCTTGCCTTCGCCAGCCGGTGTCGGGTTGATGGCGGTCACCAGAATGAGCTTGCCATTGGGCTTCTTGGCCAGCGTGTCGATGTAAGACAGTGTCACCTTGGCCTTGGTGTGGCCGTAGGGCACCAGATCAGCTTCCGGAATGCCCAGCTTCTTGCCGATCTCCATGATCGGCTTCATTTTGGCCTCGCGGGCGATTTCAATGTCGGACTTCACGGTCATGGGGCGCTTTCCTCGGGTGATAATTAGTTGAACTGCATGAAACTACAGAATTCGGCATCTGTCCAGAATCTTGTGGCGATTCCATAACAGCGCAGCGCCAATGGCGGTCCGAGGATTCCGCCACAGCAGCAACATTCAGCGACAGAGGAAAATTTCAGGCGGCAGCGGTGGATTTCAAAATCGCCCGCGCCTGGCGGAATGACACGAGCTTGCGCGCACCTTCATCCCACAGCGTGAGGTTCACGCATTTGATGCTCTGCCACAGGGTGATGCGGCCTTTGTCTTTGAGCTCGGGATAATCCTTCAGAACCTTGGGCAAGCGATAAAACGGAATGCGGCTTGAAAGATGATGCAAATGATGAATGCCGATATTGCCGGTGAACCAGCGCAAGGGCTGCGGCAGGTCATAGTATGAGCTGCCATTCAACGCCGCCTCTTCATGCGTCCATTCCGGCGGACGCGACCAATGGGTTTCATCAAACTGGTGCTGAACGTAAAACAGCCAGACACCAATGGCAGCGCCGAGACAAACAATCGGCAGATGAACCGCGAGAAACGGAACAACGCCCAACCAGTAAATCAACAGCCCCGAAGCGACAAGCAATGCGGCGTTGGTGCCCATGACACTGATCCATGACGCAGGCCCCTGTTTGAAAACGCCATTGGGCAAGCGATGCGCCAGCACGAAAAGATAAATGGGTCCGACGAGAAACAACACAATCGGATTGCGATAGAGCCGGTAACGAAATTTGCCCTTGGCATCGAGGGCGGCATATTCAGCAACGGTCAGGGTTTCAATGTCGCCCATGCCGCGCTTGTCGAGATTGCCCGAACTTGCATGATGCAAAGCATGGGCGTGGCGCCAATAATCATAAGGTGTGAGCGTCAACACGCCGAGCGCGCGGCCCACCCAGTCATTGGCGTGCTTTGAGGAAAACATCGAAAGATGCCCGCAATCATGCTGCAGCATGAACAACCTGACCAAAAGCCCGGCCGTGGGCAAAACCAGCAGAACCGATAAATAAGGATGAAGCAGGAAAAGCTTGTAGCTCAAGATCCACGAGGCCACAAAGGCCACGCCCGTGATGGCAATCTCGAAAATGGCGCGCCAGTTATTGGCAACACGATAAGGTGCCAGCTTCTTCGCCCAGCTCTTTGGCATCATCCAAACCCCCGAAGCCGCCGCTCATCCGACGCGCTTTGTGCTACATTGCACTGCATTAGGGAAGAAATGCAACAAATCTAGGATTACAAAGCGGGCGCTTGAATTTCCCTTTAGGTTCAGCTATACGCACCTATCGATTTCCGGCCGAACGGCGCACGGCTTGTCCTAAACCCACAGCGCTTAGACCCTTTCTTCCGAATTCGATCGTTTGTTTGCCCGTCCACGCAAAACTTTCGCAATCCATCGGACAATAGGAAATCTAATATGCAAAAAGGTACAGTTAAGTGGTTTAACACCCAAAAAGGCTTCGGCTTCATTCAGCCAGATGCCGGTGGCCCTGACGTTTTCGTTCACATTTCTGCAGTTGAACGCGCTGGCTTGCGCGGCCTCAACGAAGGCCAGAAGATCAGCTACGAAATCGTAGCCGACAAGCGCACCGGCAAATCATCTGCCGATAAGCTCCAGGCTCTCTGAGTTCTAGCCTAAACTTCTGACGAAAATTGAACCGCAGCGCGTAAAAGGGCTGCGGTTTTGTTTTGGGTGAATGGCCACCCCCTCAACGGGGACGAGACGCCAAGAGCTGCTCCAGTTCGGATAAAAGCCTGGTGAGTTCCGCCAGCTTGCGATCTCCAAGCAATTTACCGTAGTCCGCCATGATCTGTTGTTTCACGCGATTGGCGTCGTGAAGGGCCGCCAGTCCCGCTTGCGTGAGTATGATCAACTTGCCGCGTTTGTCAGCTGGGTCAACCTCGCGCTCAACCACGCCGTCCTCAACGAGTTCATCAATCAGTTGCTGGACCGCCTGTTTTGACATCCCCATCAACCGCACAAGTTTGGCCTGCGAAGTTCCCGAAGGGCCAAGAAAGACCATTACGTTGCTGCGCGCATCAGCAAAGTATTCATAACCTAGAGCAACCATTTCGGCATGAAACTGGGTTTTCCACCTGGCGCTCAATTTCCACAATTGAACCCCGATGTGATCTTCCAGCGGTGGATAGTTCAGTTTGTCAAGCTTCTTGACCATTATCACGATCTCTGTATAGTCAATATACTTGACTATCGTTGGGCAAGTAAAGACCACAACAATTTCTCAGGAGACTTAAGGTCATGCCAGTAATCAGAAACACAAACATCAAAAAATATGACATCCCCACCGCTCAATTCGCAACTTATGCCGCCCCCAGCCTTGGTTCCAAGGAGACCGCAGTTTGGCGCATCGCCTTGAAAGCCAAGGCGGAGGGTCTCACCCACCAACTTACGCGCGAAGAGATTATCCTGGCCATCGATGGATCGGCCATTGCAGATATCGACGGTGAAAGGCATGTGGTTTCAGCTGGTGAAACGCTGATCATTCCGGCTTACGTCGATTTCAGCTTGTCAAATCCAAACGAGGCAGAATTTGCCGCAATCGCAATCTTCCCCGTCGGAGGCGAGGCGGTGGTGGGCAAGGACGTTCCCTTCACACCACCATGGGCGGCCTGAACCTAAGATCCGAACATCAACGGGAACCGCAGCGCTGAACGGGGCTGCGGTTTTGTTTTGGGCGGGTGCTATTGCGTAGATAGATATATTTCCTGTAATAGGACATTAGAGGTTGACACCGTACGGTCTACCTGATATATTTCACCATACTCCAGAACTCCGCCCCCTAAGATTTGTCGTTTTCGTTCGTCGAACTTGTGTTTGACGCCGCGCGGTTTGCTCGGCCAAAATCTATGCCTGCAATAATTGTTCGACTCTCCAACTCTTCAGTTAACACACCAACTCCAATGATCTATTTCTGTTCTACATCCTTTTATCCTGCTGGGTCGTTCCCGTCTTTTGCGAAGATCACCCATCCTCTGACGTTGCTCTAGAATTCCACTCACAATAATCGTGCAAGTCAATTCTTGGATCGATTCCTTTTTGGAAAAACAACACTGATATGTACCGGAGTAAAAATTAGGATCAGCGGAAGCAAAAATAAATAGCCGCCCAACATTGAGCCTTTAAAAAGGAATTCGTTGATCAAAATTAAAGATAGTGCACTAACTATCATTACAACAAGCCACAGAAGCCGCTGAAAAGTATTTAGCCCTGTCATATAGGCCCAATATCTAGCCAGTTGCCGGCCAACTATTGTTATACATGCCATTTCACATGTCTTTCCAAAAAAGAGCTCCAGCAACAGCGCATTAACATTTTTTTCGTGGGACATGTTGCCAGACAAGTCATACCTTGGCGTTGAATAATTTCCAATCTACGTCCCCTCCCCCACATGCCGCTCCACGTCGCTGCTCTTGTGCAGGATGCGAACCACTTCAATTGCTTCCGCCGTGATCCGAAAAATCAAAAGATGTGATGCGGCGGGAAACTTGAAATAGCCTTCCCGAATATCACTGATGCTGCGGCCAAGCTTTGGATGCGTCGCCAGAAGCTTCAGCGTGGAATCGAGACCCATGAGATAGGCTTCGGCCTGTTCAATGCTCCAGGTCTCGGCTGTGTAAGCCCAAATGCCATCAAGATCAGCCCGCGCCTGCGGGGTGAGTTTGATGGCCTTCACGCTTTTGCTTTTCGCTTTGCAGAAATATAGTCAGTCATGTCGAAAGCAGTGGCCGGGCCACTCTCTTCGCCCTTGATGATGGCTGCGCGCAAGGCTTCAACTTTCAGCTCCTGCTCTTCCAGCAGGCGAAGCCCCGCCCGCATGGCTTCACTGGCCGAACCGAAACGGCCTTTCTTGACTTGCGCTTCGATAAACTTGTTCTGGTCTTTGCCGAGCACGATGGAGGTATTTTTGGACATGAGTTACTCCGAGATACTACCAAATTATGGTACTATGGTTTCAACCGCCTGTCAGCCCCCGGCACGCGAGGATTGACAAAAACAAATGCCTCAGACTATATTCAACCATATAGTTGAATGATGGGAACCCGTGCATGGAACAGTCGAGCTATCGTTGGGTGATCGTGGCCTTGGGTGGCACCATTGGCTGCGTTGCCATCGGCTGCATGTTCGCACTCCCCGTTTTTCTCATTCCCATGGCGACTGACACGGGCTGGTCGCGCACCGGAATTTCCACCGCCATGACGATAGGCTTTCTCGCCATGGCTTTGGGCTCGATCATGTGGGGATCGCTCGCCGACAAGTTCGGTCCCCGTCCGGTTGTCTTTGCGGGCTCCACGCTCATGGCCTTGAGCCTCGCCATCTGCGGCGAAAGTCCCTCGCTTCTCGTATTCCAGATTGTTTTCGGCCTTGGCCTTGGCTTGGGCACTGCCGCGATCTTCACGCCGATGATGGCCGCCGTCACAGGCTGGTTTGAAACGCAGCGCAGCCTTGCCGTCTCTCTCGTCTCCGCCGGCATGGGGATCGCCCCCATGACCATGTCACCGATCGCCGAACAACTGGTTGCGAACTATGGCTGGCGCCAAGCCTATTTGGTTTTGGCGTTGATCGCCGCCGCCATCATGATCCCGCTGTCGCTGTTGTTGCGAAGGCCCCCTGCCTTGGTAGCAGCGGCAAGCGC
>JBDSTO010000049.1:0-11268 GCA_039928255.1 Aestuariivirga sp.
ATGATGGCAGCAGATATTGAACAGAAATCAGAAGCCCAACCAGAAACACGGCAACGACAGTGATCACCTGAACCAGCGGTCCAAACTGATCAATCAATCCAGCGCCCGCAAAGGCACCGATCATCGCACCGATGCTGAACGCGCCATGAAGGCCCGAGAGGATTGGCCGCTTCATTTCCTTTTCAACTGCAAGCCCATCCGAGTTCATCGCCACATCAAGCGAACCAATGCCTGCCCCCAGAAAAAGACCGCTGATCACGAACGTCCAAAAATTCGGCGCAAGCGTTGGGCCAAAGAATGCGGCCGCAAACAACAGTCCCGTGAGCAACACCATGCGCGCTGAACCGAAACGATTGATCAAAGCGCCAGCGATCGGCATGGCGAGCACAGCACCACCCGCAATGGCCAACAGCGCCAGTCCGAGAATGCCAGGACCAACATCAAGCCTGTCTTTCGCCAAGGGCACATGGGGCGTCCATGAGCCAACAAGAATGCCATGAAGCAGGAAAACGGCGAAGACGGCCCAACGGGCCTGTGCGGGTGATTTGGTCATTGGTGCCCTATAGCCACAACATGAAAATATTGTAAGGCAAGGCATGAAATAATCTTGCAACCCCGCTATGCGGGCGACATGAAAAGTTCTCCCTCTTCCAAATTTGCAATGGCTTTCGTTTTCATCACCGTGTTGCTCGACATGGTGGGCTTTGGCCTGATCATCCCCGTGCAACCTGCGCTCATCAAGGAAGTGGGCCATGTCGATATCGGAGATGCGTCGCTTATCGCGGGCTGGATGTTCTTTGCTTTCTCAGCCACGCAATTCCTGTTTGGACCGACTCTTGGCAATCTGTCAGACGCCTATGGCCGTCGCCCTCTGTTGTTGCTCGCCGTGTTTGGGTTGGGCATTGATTATCTGATCACGGCTTTGGCACCGACAATTTTCTGGCTCTTCGTCGGCCGCACATTGGCGGGCTTGTGTGGTGCAAGCTATGTGATTGCCAATGCCTATATCGCCGACATCACGGCACCGGAAAACCGCGCCAAGGCCTTTGGCATGATGGGCGCTGCCTTCGGGCTGGGCTTCGTTATTGGACCCGCCATCGGAGGATTGCTCGGTGCCTTCGGGCCACGCGTGCCATTCTATGTGGCGGCAGGCGTGTCGGCTCTCAATTTGATTTTCGGCTGGTTCGCACTTCCCGAAACACTGAGCAAAGACCAGCGCCGCCCCTTTGATCTTGCCCGCGCCAATCCCATTGGCACCTTCAAGGTCTTTGCCTCCTACCCCAACATTCTGCCCTTAAGCCTGTTGCTGGCGCTCTATTTCTTTGCATCTTCCGTCTATCCCGCGGGTTGGGCCTTCTGGGGCAATGCAAAATTTGGCTGGGAGCCCAAGACCATCGGCCTCACCCTCGCCTGCTTCGGCATTGTGATGGCGTTTGTGCAAGGCGTATTGACCGGCCCTGCCGTCAAGCTCTTGGGCGAGCGCGGTGCTGCAATCCTTGGCATCGCAATGGCGGGCCTCTGCACTCTGGGCTTTGCCAATTCTCCAACGCTGGGGTTCGTTTTGGCCTTCCTGGTGTTGCACAGCCCCGAAGGCTTCGTTCACCCGATGTTGACCAGCATCATGTCGAAGGAAGTGCCGGGCGATGCGCAGGGCGAATTGCAAGGCGGGATCTCATCGGTGATGAGCCTCGCGATGCTGCTGGGCACGGTGTTTTTCACACAGATCTTTGGATACTTCCTCAAACCCGGCGCGCTGGTGACCTCGCCTGATGTGATATTTTACATCGCCAGCGTGCTTTTTGCTGCAACGCTTGTGTTGTTTCTGGTCTTCTACCGGCCGAAATCAACGCAAATGGCGGCAAATTGAGCCCCACGACTTAAGAGTTTTTAAGCCTTTTCCGTCATTCTCCCCGCCCGTAACAGGGGCGTTGAGCCATGACCGATTTTGCATTGAACATCAGCCGCCGCAGTTTTGCGGGCCTGAAACTGCTGGGCCGCAGCTTTGCCGCCCAGTGGCTGATGTTCGTGATCCCCGCACTCTATTTGCTGACCAACCACATCCTGTTTGCGCGATTGCCCGACCATGGCGTGGCCCCGTTGATGGGCCTGTTCGTTGATCTTTTGACCTTCTCTATCCCTGCAGGACTTGTGGTGATGCTCGTGGTGCGGCTCGTTCAGTATGCGGTTTATATCAAGCCCGAAAGTCCCGCACGCGAGCTCGCCCGTGAAGTCGCCGATCTTTTCCGCCACCCCGCCAATATCATCAACGGCATTCCCGTTTTCTTGGCCATGATCCTCTACAACAAGGCGATGGTGGAATTGAAACCACAGATTCCCAACATCAACCCGTTCAAATGGGACACCACCTTCGAAAGCCTCGACCGCACCCTGCACTTCGGTGTTGATCCATGGCGCATCCTGCAGCCCTTCATGGGTTATGATATGGTGACCTTTCTCACCAACCTTGCCTATGACTTCTGGTTTCTTGCATTGTTCGGATCGTGGATCTGGTTTGGATTTCAAAAACAGGCATCGGTCCTGCGCACCCGCTTTTTCTTTTCCTATATGTTGATCTGGTGGATTGGTGGCGGATTGCTTGCGGTCTATTTCTCATCGGCAGGGCCCGTCTATTATGCGAAGATTGGCTTGTCGCCTGATCCATTCACGGGGCTTCTGGCCTATTTGCAGGATGTGAATACGAGGCTCCCCATCTGGGCACTCGATACCCAAGACCTGTTATGGAATGGCTATATTGGCAAGGACGATCCCATTGGCATTTCGGCATTTCCGTCAATGCACAACGCCTCTGCCGTGTTGTTCGCTTTAGCCTTCGCCAAGGTCTCCAAAGGCATGGGCCGCTTCTTCGCAATTTATGCCGTGGTGATCTTGCTGGGCTCCGTGCATCTCGCTTGGCACTACGCGGTGGATGGCTATGCAGCAATCGCACTTGCTGCACTGTGCTGGTGGGTTTCAGGTCCAATTGCGGAGTTTGTGCATCGCCAGCAGACGATGAAGAAATTCAACGAAGATTTGGCAGCGCTTTAAATCGACATGGCTACGACGCTTGCGACAGTGGCCTTCCTCGTTCGTGATTATGACGAGGCCATTGCCTGGTTCACTAGGGCTTTGAAATTTCAACTGCTGGAAGATGTGGATCAGGGCGAAGGTAAACGCTGGATCGTCGTCGCCCCACCTTCAGGCAAAGGTGCAAAGCTCCTTCTTGCCAAGGCTGCAAATGCCGAACAGGAAAAGGCGATTGGCAAAGCGGCAGGCGGACGTGTCGCATTCTTTCTGCACACCGACAGCTTCGATGCCGACCATGCCCAGATGCTTGCTGCGGGCGTGAGGTTCCGAGAAACGCCACGCAGCGAAGCCTATGGCAAAGTCGCCGTATTCGAAGATCTATACGGCAACGGATGGGACCTGATTGGCCCCGCTTGATTGAGAATCAGGCCGCGTGAGCGACTTCTCGCTCCAGACGCGTGATCTCATCCTTGATTTTCAGTTTTCGGCGCTTGATGTCAGCAAGCTGGGAATCCGTAGTGGCCGGATGGCCCATCGAATCCGCCAGCTCTTTTTCCAAAGCGCGGTGTTTCAGATGAAGTTCTGTGAGGTGGTTTTTAAGGCTCATTCCAATCTCCAAAGAATTTGGGAACCTACGCACAATCGCGAGAGCGAATGTGAAGGGATGATGACACAGAAATTGCCCCTTGTCGAATGCTTCAAGGCAGAATAGTGCAAGGCTGATCACGCTTTACAAGCTGGTAAACAAAACCTTAATCCGGAGCCCCAAATGGACACGCTGCAGGAAGTTCAGCTTCGCGCCAAGCTCCACTCCCTCTATGACCAGCACCGTGACCTTGATGCCGCAATCAATGTTTTCCACGAATCCGGCAAGGCCGATCCCTTGCAATTGCAACGCCTTAAGAAGATGAAGCTGGGCTTGAAGGACCAGATTTCCAGAATTGAAAACATGCTCATCCCTGACATCATCGCATAGGTCGCCATGAACACTCCGCAAAAGCCCAGCGTCGCCATCATCATGGGCAGCCAGTCTGACTGGACCACCATGAAACATGCAGCCGATATTCTTGATACGTTGCAGATCGCCCATGAGGCCAAAATCATCTCGGCCCACCGCACACCAGACCGGCTCTATGAATTCTCCAAAGGCGCCAAGGCCGCAGGCTTCAAGGTGATTATCGCGGGTGCAGGCGGTGCCGCCCATCTCCCCGGCATGGCGGCGTCGATGACAACGCTTCCCGTGTTTGGCGTGCCGGTTGAATCAAAAGCCCTGTCGGGCCAGGATTCACTTTTATCAATCGTGCAGATGCCAGCAGGCATTCCGGTTGGCACATTGGCGATCGGCAAGGCCGGTGCCACCAATGCGGGCCTCCTCGCCGCCAGTGTGCTCGCCTTGAGTGATGATGCGTTGGCTAAACGCCTTCAGGACTGGCGCGACAAGCAGACAGCCTCAGTGGCCGCAACACCGAAAGATGAAGCATGACCAAGCCGCTTCCTCCGGGCTCCACCATTGGCATTCTGGGTGGTGGGCAACTGGCGCGCATGTTGTCTTTGTCGGCGGCAAACCTCGGCTTGAAATGCCACATCTTTGCCCCGGAAAAAGACAGCCCCGCTTTCCAGGTTTCCGATGCCCACACTATCGCTGCCTATGATGATGAAAAGGCCTTGGCGAAATTTGCCGCAAGCGTTGAAGCCGTTACCTATGAATTTGAAAACGTGCCCGCAGCCACCGTTGAATTTCTGGAAAAACTGACGATCGTCCGTCCCGGCTCCAAGGCTCTGGCCGTAGCGCAAGATCGGCTGGCCGAAAAATCACTCGCGCGCGAGTTGGGCGCGATGACAGCGGCCTTCGCCCCTGTCGAGACCATGGCCGATCTGGAATCAGCAACCGTGGCCACAGGCCTGCCTGCGATTCTCAAAACCACCCGCATGGGCTATGATGGCAAGGGCCAGGCAAAAATCACCATGGCCGCCGATCTGGGACCAGCTTTGGCCGCGATGAAAGGCCAACCAGCCATTCTTGAAAGCTTTGTCCATTTCAAATCAGAATTCTCGGTGGTCTGTGCCCGCGCGGCCGATGGTGGCTTTGCCGCCTTTGACATTGCGGAAAATGTCCACCGCGATCACATTCTCCACACCTCAACCGTCCCCGCCCGCATTGATCTGGAACTCGCTGAGGAAGCCGTCTATGTCGCCCGCCGGATTGCCGAAACGCTCGATTACGTGGGGGTTATGGGGGTTGAATTCTTTCTTGGCGATGGCGTGATTTATGTCAACGAGATCGCCCCTCGCGTTCACAATTCCGGCCATTGGACCATGAATGCCTGCCTCGTCAGCCAGTTTGAACAGCATATAAGAGCCGTGGCGGGCTGGCCCTTGGGCTCCACGACTCGCCATTCCGATGTGGTGATGACCAATCTTCTGGGCGATGATGCCGCAACCTGGGCCGCACTCGCCAGCGAGGCCGGAACCGCTATCCACCTCTATGGAAAGGCGGAATCCCGCCCCGGCCGCAAGATGGGCCATATCAACAGGATCACCCCTCGACAGGGCTGAACCGTTGTGATAGGGGAACCCCCAAATGAGGGCCTAGACGGCCCTTTTTAACTGGATCAACCCTTTTCAAAGTTTGAGGTTTCGCTTGCAAGTTATCGTTCGTGACAACAATGTCGATCAGGCCCTGAAGGTTCTCAAAAAGAAGATGCAGCGCGAAGGCATCTTCCGTGAAATGAAGCTCCGTGGCGCTTTTGAAAAGCCCTCGGAAAAGAAGGCCCGCGAACAGGCAGAAGCCGTACGCCGCGCCCGCAAGCTGGCCCGCAAGAAGCTGCAGCGCGAAGGCCTGCTGCCCATGCCCAAGAAGATTGAAAAGCCAAAGCGTTTTGGCGCTCCATCAGGCGGCGCTGCGTTCTAAGCTTTCGACAATTTGTGATTTTGAAAACCGTCAGGAAACTGGCGGTTTTTTTTATTTCCCTTTCAGGTTTTGGTCCGGGTTAGACGGGTTGGTAAACTCCCCTGATGCGAGCCCGTTCATGATGGGTTCAGTTCGGACGCAGTAGACCACATTCACTTGGAAACTCAGGTGTCAACTCATGTTTCGCATCGCCACTTCCCTTCTTGCTCTATCCTTCGCTTTCGCTTTGCCAAAAATGGCATTTTCTGAAGATGTGGCCGCTACACTGTCCGATGAAGAAATAGCAACCAAAGATGCGGCAACTGTAAAGACTTGCCTTGATGTTGTTGACGCAAAGATCGAAGAGGAAAACGCGCTCCGGCAGACAGGGACCGAGAATGCTGCGGCTGCAAATGTTGCACCTGATGTAACGACGGACAAAAAAACTGGCCCTGAAGCCTATCTGGAAGCCTCGGCACAGAGTAGGCCGCGTTTTGCATCCGAAAACTGCATTGGCATCGTCGCAGATGCGTGTCTGGCGACTGACGATGGCCAAACAACTCTTGGAATGATGGAATGCTTTGGTCGGGAGCAAAGCGTTTGGGATGCGCGGCTCAATTCGAGTTACCGCGAACAAACCGCCGCAAGCTTGAAAAAGCCGGAAGATGCAGCCGTGGCAAAGCATTTGCGCAAAGTACAAGCAGCCTGGATTCCCTGGCGCGATGCAACATGTGAAGTGATTTATGCCAACGGCATCCCACTCTATGGTTCGGATTCCAAAGTCGATAGCGTCTATTGCGACATGGTATTAACGGCGCGACAATCGCTGTCAGTGGAAGGCAAAATGATCATGTCTTTTGACGCGCCGACTGGTCAGTAAACTTTGCTCAGTTGCAAAAGAAAATTTTGAACAGATCTCACTCGTTTGAGGCTTGGGTCTCGCGCTCTTCATCGCATTCTTTCTTGGTATCGAAAATCAGATATTCTTTAACCTGCGGAAGGAGCGTGCACGTTCTGCTGATTGCTTCGGAGGATGAATTTGTATTCGGCTTCAAATCGCAATGATACCGCGCCGATTTAAAGTCATTCAATAATTTCCCATCAACTTTGACGCATTTTTCTGTGGCGGGATCACTAAACCAATTAAATGCAAATTTCCCGCGCAGTATATCAATTTCGTCCGCCTGGGCTGGCGCTGCGAGAAGGAACATCGTGAGACTAACAACGACAGATTGGTTCTTGGTCATCAGAAATCTCCACCTCAAGTTTTTGAAACGGCTAAATGCGAACTCAAAGAAGTACATTCTATATCTAAATCTTCATTGTAGATAATTCTTTAAATCAAACATCGCCAGTTCTAGAGTCGGTTTGGAGCTTGGATGGAGAAACAAATGAAAACATTTCTAGCGTTTGCCTTTGCCATTACTTTTCCAAATCTGGCCTATGCCGAGGTTCCTTGTCAGGGCGGCTCAGGGGATCGGACAGGTTCAGCCGACATCTTCAAATTTGTGAAATGGGAATTAAAAACAGTTGACCCGGCAACGACAGAAATAACACTCACGGTTCACAACGCAACAGACCAGAATTTCAAGGACTCTGAAATCAAGATCAGGTGGGGCGAATGGCATCAATTCTTCTTCAAACTCAAACCTCTTGCCAAGGCCAATAGCGACATAACATTCATGAACCACTTTGGCATGCCCGCTCGCGATGCCAAAATGCTGCAGGCCCTCACACCAACGCTGTGCACCGTGCAAACTTATGACGAAAGCGATAATAAGAAAAATTACGACTAGGCGACCTGTTGCGTTGCTGTGATGATGGCCAAGGCGCTTCTGGCGGCATTGCTGAACGCTTTTCGGCCCCCACTCTTTCCGGTTGGATCAAGAGCAGAAAACCTCAGCTGCCGATTTATTTTCGCTGCTGCTTTGATTGCAGAATTGAAAATGCAAGCGATGGAAAAATGCATTCTTGAGTACGTCGCTCGGGGAGCGAGGAAAAGATAAAACTACCGTTCCGTCAACTTCAGTTCGATGCGGCGATTCTCTGACTTGGCTTCTTCGCTGTCACCCGGTGCCAAGGGCTGGAATTCGCCAAAACCCGCTGCCACCAGGTGCTGGGGAGAAACGCCTTGCGCGATCATGTATTTCACAACCGCAATAGCGCGCGCCGATGAAAGCTCCCAGTTCGAAGCGAATTTCGCACCCACCAGAATAGGGTCATTGTCAGTGTGGCCATCCACGCGCAGCACCCAGGGAATGTCACTGGGGATTTCCTTTTCCAATTGCTTCAAGGCATCCGCCAGCTTGGCCATTTCGCCCTGCCCTGCGTCATTCAAATCTGCACTGCCCTTGGGGAACAACACTTCCGCCTGAAACACAAAGCGGTCACCCACCACCAGAATGTCCGAACGCTGCGACAGGATTTGCCGCAAGCGACCAAAAAACTCAGAGCGGTATTTTGAAAGTTCTTCCACCTTTTGCACCAGCGCCACGTTGAGGCGGCGGCCCAGATCGGCAATTTGTGCGTCGGAAGTTTTGTTGCGCGCCTCGGAATCATCCAGCAGCGCTGAAATCTGTGCCAGCTGGCGACGCATGGCGGCCAATTGCTGGTTCAAAAGTTCAACCTTGGCCAATGCATCGGAAGAAATCTTCTTCTCGCTATCAAGCGCTGTCTGCAGGCCCGTGATCGTGTTGCCCGCAGACTGGCCGCTGCTTTGAGACGCATCGAGATTGGCCAGCAGGTCCGCCGTTTTGGCCTTTTGTGCGTTCAGATCATCAGTCAAAGACAACAACTGCGCATCTGCATCAGCCTTGGCACCCTTTTCCAAAGCCAGCAATTGGGTGAGCTCGGCGATTTGGGAACGGAGTTGCCCCAGCGCTGAATCCTGGCCTGAAATTTGGCGCGCCAACAGGAATTGCGCGATCATGAAAACCGACAAAAGGAAAATGATGACCAGCAAAAGCTGGGCCATGGCATCAACAAAGCCTGGCCAATAAGGCGCTTCTTCATTGCGTCTGCGCCGTGAAAGATTGCCCGCCACTATTCACGTCCCTTTGGCGAGGAACTGCGGATGAGCAAGCGCTGAATTTCAGCCTGTTGCACCTGCTGTGACTGGATCCATTGCCGTACCATCTTTTGTTCTTCGCGCATTTGCTGAACCAGGTTGGCCACGGCATCAGCCAATTGCTCAGTTGCGGCCTCCGCTCCTGACGCAGACGAACCACCAGCTTTTCCATGCTCCATGGCGGAGCCGAGTTTCTCGATGCTCTTTTGCAGGTTCTGCAAATCCATGCGCAGGAAGGCTGGCATCACCGAGCCATTGCTATCTCCGGCCTGAACATCCGTAATGGTGGAAAGCCAATCTTCAAGATTGTGATAAAAACGATTCTGCGCCTGGCTTGCCTTCAAATCGAGAAAACCCAAAATCAACGAGCCTGCCAAACCAAACAGTGATGACGAAAATGACAACCCCATGTGCTTCATGGGTTCCTGCAAGCCCGCTTTCAACTCTTGAAACACGGTTGCTGATTGCGTTGACGAAATGTCGAGGTTCTTGATGGCGTCGCCCACCGATTGCACCGTACCAAGAAGCCCCCAGAACGTGCCGAGCAGCCCTAAAAAAATCAGCAAGCCGACAAGATAACGCATCAGATCACGCGATTCATCAAGACGCGAGGCCAGAGAATCCAGAAGTGAGCGCATGGTTTGTGGCGAGAGCACGGTGCGGCCGGTCGCATCGCCCAGGATCATCGCCATTGGGGCCAGCAATGTAGGCGGCGCTTCAATGCTGCCCTGCCCCAGCCTGAAGCTTTTGAGCCAGTTCACCTCGGGGAACAGGCGATAAACCATGCGGTATGCATAAGCGGTGCCCAGCACCAGAATGGCCACGATCAATGCGTTGAGGCCCGCATTGGCCATGAAGGCGCTTTGAATGCTGGTGAACAGCATCGCCCCAATGATCAGCACCACAAGGGTGAACACCATCATGTGAACCAGATGGACCTGTGGCTTCTCAACGATAATTGCGTCCTGTACCATGCGCCGCCCTCTGCCGTCAGACCGATGTTGCAATCAATCTAGACGAAATATTGGCGGGGGGAAGCCCAATGTCATGTGGGCTTTGGGTGTGGGCTGACCTGGTTTTCAGTTCAATTCAATGTGCGCCGCAGCTTCCCGGCCTGCAGCTGGAGAAAATGCGAAACGGCTGCATCTTTTTCAAGTGCGATGGCTCGGGCATAGGCCAGAAGTGCTTCATCAAGTCTTGAAGCGCGCGCCAATAGCTCCGCCCGTACAGCGTGGTAAGGTTGAAATTGCTCAAGCTCCGGAAAGTGGCCTTTATCGGGTAACGCCGCAAGCCCTGCCTCCACGCCCTCAGCCTCGGCGATTGCCACCGCCCAATTGAGCTTCACCACCGAAGAACCGGTGAGTTGGAAAAGTGCGTTGTAAAGCAGGCACAGAGCCTTCCAATCTGTAATCCCGCTCACCCGCCGCGCGGCATGGACAGACTGAATGGCTGCTTCGAATTGATAACGCCCCATCTTTCCCATCCGCCCCGCGCGTTGGAGCAGCAATTCACCCTGCGAAATTTCTGTGTCATCCCATAGCTCCAGATCCTGATCTGATAACGGAACAAATGCGCCCTCAGGGCTGCGGCGTGCCCGGCACCTCGACTGCAGGAACAGCATCAAAGACAAAAGGCCGAGACATTCGGGCTCCTGCGGCAGAAGTTCAACAACCAGCCCGCCAAGCCAAAGGGCCTCCCCGCTCAATTGATTGTTGAGATGATCCGCCTCATTCCACCCCTGGGAAAAGCAGGCATAGATGGCTTCCAGCACCGTCTCCAGCCTGTCACCCAATTCCGAAGCTTCAGGAACGCGAAATGGAATGCCTGACACCTTGATCTTGGCTTTGGCGCGCGACAGCCTCTGTCCCATCGTTGTAGGCGAAACCAAAAACGCGTCCGCAATTTGTTCGGCCGTGAGCCCCAGCACGGTTTGCAAAATAAGTGGCGAGCGAATGCTGGCATCAAGTGCGGGGTGCGCGCAGGCAAACATCAACGCCAATCGCTCGTCAGGTATGGAATGAGAAGAGGTTGCCATGACTTCGATCTCCTCGGCCAGCAAAAGCAAATGACCTGCTGCATCGGCGTGGCTCTTGTTCTTGCGCATGGCATCAACATGTTTGCGCTTGGCCACCGCGATCAGCCACGCAGCGGGATTATCAGGAACACCTGCACGCGGCCAGTCCTTCAAAGCGGCAGCAAAGGCCTCCGCCAGCGCATCCTCGGCCTGGGCCACGTCGCGTGTGCGTTTCGCCAAGAAGGCAACCAGCCGCCCATAACTCTCGCGCGC
>JBDSTO010000050.1:0-7830 GCA_039928255.1 Aestuariivirga sp.
ATCACATCCTTGCCATCAAGATCAGCAATAGTGCGCGCCACGCGCAAGACGCGGTGATAGCCGCGCGCTGAAAGGTTCATGGCATCGGCCGCATCACGAAGCAGAGTCATACCCGGCCCATCCAGCGCTGCGATGGTCTCGAGAATTTGCCCGTCGGCTTGCGCATTGAGCCGCAATAAAGGCTCGCCCAATTCAATAAAGCGTTGCTGCTGAAGGACGCGCGCCTTGGCAACGCGCAAAGCCACATCAGCACTTTTTTCTTTGGGTGCGGGCAACGCCAAATCAGAGGCGCGGACGGCCGCAAGCTCGAGCTGGATATCCATGCGGTCAAGGAGCGGCCCCGAAATGCGTTGCTGGTAATCTGCAGCACAGCGAGGCCCCGTGCGACATGTGTGCCCCGGTTCTCCCGCCATGCCACACTTGCACGGATTCATGGCGGCAATGAGCTGGAAACGCGAAGGATAAGTCACATGGTAATTGGCGCGCGCCACCACGGCCTCGCCCGTTTCCATGGGCTGGCGCAAGGCCTCGAGCACGCGCGGCTGAAATTCCGGCAACTCGTCGAGAAATAAAACGCCATGATGGGCAAGCGCCATTTCTCCGGGCTTGGGGCGAAGGCCCCCGCCCACAAGGGCCGGCATCGAAGCCGAATGATGGGGGCTGCGGAAGGGGCGGCGTCTTGTCAACTGCCCGTCTTTCAATTCGCCGCCAAGCGATGCGATCATGGAAATGTCGAGCATCTCGCGCGCATCAAGAGGTGGCAAAATGGAAGGAAGCCGCTGCGCCAGCATGGATTTCCCCGCACCAGGCGGACCCACCATCAACATGTGATGGCCCCCGGCTGCGGCCACTTCCAAAGCACGCTTGGCCGCTTCCTGGCCCTTGATGTCGCAGAGATCGGGCAAGCTTTGTTCCAGCACGGCGAGATGAGGCTTGGGCCGGGAGAGAACTTGTGTGCCCTTCACATGGTTGATCAGTTGAATGAGATTATCGGGTGCGAGAATATCAAGGTCCTCGCCCGCCCAGGCAGCTTCCGCTCCTGAAACCTTGGGGCAGATCAGACCAAGATCACGCGCATTGGCGGCCATAGCGGCGGGCAGTGCGCCTGAAATGCCAAGCAGGCTTCCATCCAGCGCCAGCTCCCCCATCACCACATAGCGATCAAGAAAATCAGGCGGGATGACACCCAGGGCCGAGAGAACCGCAAGTGCAATGGGAAGATCATAATGGCTGCCTTCCTTGGGGAGATCAGCGGGCGAAAGATTGACCACGAGGCGCTTGCCGGGAAGGCCAAGCCCAATCGCATGAAGGGCCGCACGCACCCGCTCTCGGCTCTCGGCAATGGCCTTGTCGCCAAGCCCCACCACATGAAACATCACCTGGCCCGAAAGAAACTGCGCCTGCACATCAACGGGCAGAGCTTCCACCCCCTGAAACGCCACCGTCGCCACCCGCGCTGTCATGTGTGCCCTCGTGCCCTTGGGCGAAATACTAACGCGGGGTGAAATGCAGAGTCAAGAACAATTGTAGAACAAAAGGTTGTAGGCGGGGCCTTAGCACACTATCCGCTCTCAGCTCAGCAGTGTCTCAATCTTCTCCGGCAGGGAATTGGCCTTGAGCCTGTAATAAACCGGAACACCGGTTTCAAGCTCGCGCTTCAAAATCTGTTCGGGCGTCAAGCCTTCAATCGCCATGATGAGCGAGCGCAGCGAATTGCCGTGGGCTGCGACGAGAACTGATTTTCCTTCCAGCACATGGGGCTGAATCTTGTGCATGTAATAGGGCAGCGAACGCGCCAGCGTGTCCTTCAGTGATTCACCACCGGGTGGTGGCACATCATAAGAGCGCCGCCAGATTTGCACCTGATCCTCGCCAAATTTCTTGCGCGCGTCGTCCTTGTTGAGGCCCGTAAGATCGCCATAGTCACGCTCATTCAAGGCCTGGTCGCGCGTCTCAGGAAGCCCGGTCTGGCCAAGCTCAGCGAGAATGAGTTTCAGCGTGTGCTGGGCGCGGGTTAAGGCCGAGGTGAAGCACAGGTCAAATTTAAGGCCCTTGGCTTTAAGCCGTTGGCCTGCGGCCTTGGCCTCTTCAACACCCTTTGGGCTGAGATCAGGATCTTTCCAGCCTGTGAAAAGATTTTTCAAATTCCAATCGCTCTGCCCGTGGCGGACAAGCACCAGTGTTCCACTCATGTCAGTTGATCCCTAAAACATCCATCATTGAATAAAGCCCGGGCTTCTTGCCTTCAGCCCACAGTGCGGCCTTGACGGCACCACGCGCAAAAAGTTCGCGGCTTTCGGCAACGTGGCGCATTTCAAGCCGCTCGCCATTGCCGGCAAAGATCACCGTGTGGTCGCCCACAACCGTGCCGCCGCGCAATGTGGCAAAGCCGATGTCGCCAGAATTGCGTGCTCCCGTATGACCATCGCGTGAGCGCACGGAATGTTCTTTGAGATTGATCTCGCGTCCGTCAGCAGCGGCCTTGCCGAGCAAGAGTGCCGTGCCCGAAGGCGCATCGATTTTCATGCGGTGGTGCATTTCCAGAACTTCAATGTCGAAATCTTCACCCAAAGCTGCCGCCGCACGCTTAACAAGAGCCGCCAGCATGTTCACGCCCAGCGAAAAATTTCCGGTCTTCACAATGGTGGCAGATTTTGCAGCGGCAGAAATTTCTGCATCGCCCGCTGCATCAATGCCTGTGGTGCCGATTACATGGATCTTGCCCTTGGTGTGGTTCAGCAATGACAACGTGGCCATGGGGACTGTGAAATCGATGATGCCATCAACACCGGCAATCACTGCAGTGGGATCAGCGCTTAAAATCACGCCTGATTTTTTCTCGCCAATCAACTCGCCATAGTCAGCCCCCAGATGCGGCGAGCCCGGCGCTTCAAGGCCGCCTGCAAGCACGCAGCCTTCAGTCGTGTGAACAATCTTGGCAAGCTCGCGGCCCATGCGGCCTGCAGCTCCGGCAATGGCAAGTTTCAATGTCATGGCCGGGGTTTAGCAATCAGCCGCGATGATGGAAAGCCTTATCCTCCCCGCTTGCCGGGGAGGTGTCATGCGGTACGCATAACGGAGGAGTAACTTTGAAACGAGGAAAGCAAAATGAACAACCCCTCCGTCTCGCTGCGCGATCCACCTCCCCCGTGAAGGGGGAGGAGAAGGTGTCCTTAATTATCCCACACCGGGCACCACGATCCGTTCACCAGCCTGCGGTTTTCATCCAGCGCTCGGATGGCGACAATCTGCTCGCTGGAAAGCTTCACCTTCTGCGCCTCCCAATTGCTTTGGATGCGTTCTCGTTTCGATGAACTCGGAATGACAATGTGGCCCTCGGCCATCAGGAAGGCGAGGCCAACCTGCTCGGGGCTCGCGCCCAATGATTTTGCGATGGCCACAAGCCCGGCACTTTCCGAAAGATGCCCGCGCGCCAGGGGGCAATAGGCGGTGATCGAGATGCCTTTTGATTTCGTATAGTCAACAATCGGGCGGTTCTGCATGAGGACATGGCATTCAACCTGATTGGTCGCGATGCGTTCAGGCCCCAGAATACGCAAAGCCACATCAAGATATTTCTTGGTGAAGTTTGAAACACCAATCGCTGTTGTAAGCCCCGCATCCTGCACGCCACCAAGCTGCGTCACATAATCATTGGCCTCATATTTATCCTGCGGCGACGGCCAGTGCAGCAGATAGAGATCAACTTTTTCGACGCCCAGTTTGTCGAGCGACATGCGGGCATGTTTGATGATCTGACCGGGACCAAAATTCTCAGGGGCAACCTTGGTGGTGATGAAGATGTCATCGCGCTTGACGCCCGAATCCTTGATGGCCCGGCCCACGGCGCGTTCATTGCCATACATCTCCGCCGTGTCGATGTGGCGGTAACCAATATCGAGCGCAGCGCGGACGATTTTATAGGTCTCATCCTCAGGATGATTCCAAGTGCCAAAACCGAATTGGGGGATGGAGGTCTGCATGGCGGTCAACTTTCTGGTTTGAAAGTAACTGTATAGTTATTTCCGTGCGCGTGCAATGCCAGAGGCTTCAAGCCCCAAACGCATCCCAGAACGCCTTGGCCTTGGCGAAGAAGCCTTCTGATTCCGGGCTGTTGTGGGCGGCGTCTTTTTCAAATTCCTTTAACAGCTCGCGCTGCTTGCGTGTGAGGTTGACCGGGGTTTCAACTGAAACCTGAATATACATGTCGCCCGATTGCGATGACCTGAGAACCGGCATGCCCTTGGCCTTGAGGCGGAACTGCTTGCCGTTTTGCGCGCCCTCAGGGATCGTCACGCGCGCCTTCTTGCCATCGATGGTCGGAACTTCAATTTCCCCGCCGAGTGAGGCCGTGGCCATGGAGATGGGAACCTTGCAGAAAAGATCAGCACCATCGCGCTGGAAAAATTCATGCGGGCGCAAGGACAGGAAAATATAGAGATCGCCCGTCGGCCCGCCGCGCAAACCGGCCTCGCCTTCGCCAGCCAGGCGGATGCGGGTTCCGTCTTCAACGCCTGCCGGAATGTTGACCGAGAGATTGCGCTCCTTGGTGACACGGCCTTGTCCACCGCACACGCCACAAGGGTCCGAAATCACCTGGCCGCGTCCGCCGCAGGTGGGGCAGGCCCGTTCAACCGTGAAGAATCCCGATTGCGAGCGCACGGCACCCGCACCGTTGCATGTGCCACAAGTCTTGGGGCTGGTGCCGGGTTTGGCACCCGTGCCCTTGCAATTGTCGCATGAAACGGATGAGGGCACGCGAACTTGTGCCGTCTTGCCGGAATAGGCTTCCGTCAATGAAATTTCGAGATTGAAGCGAAGGTCGCTGCCGCGTTGGGCGCCGGATGCTCCGCGAGCCCCACCACGGGCACGGCCCCCGCCACGTTGGCCGCCCATGAAGTCGCCAAACAGGTCTTCAAAAATATCGGACATGGAGGAATTGAATTCGGGGCCAAAGCCTGCACCGCCGGGGCGCCCGGGGCCGCCACCTTCGAAGGCCTGATGGCCGAAACGGTCATAGGCCGCGCGCTTTTGCGGATCTTTCAGAACATCATAGGCCTCGTTCAATTCCTTGAACTTGGCATCGGTTTCAGATGAGCCGTGATTGGCATCAGGATGAAGTTTTTTGGCGAGGTTGCGATAGGCGGTCTTCAATGCCTTTTCATCGGCATTCTTTGCAACCCCCAGAATTTCATAAAAATCGCGCTTGGCCATCGTGCTCGTTGATCGTCCAGATTTTCGGAAACGCGGTAACGCCCCTGACACTCTCCATGACCGGCTTGAAGCCGGTCAACCAGACTACATGACGAGACTGGGTGGCCGGGTCAAGCCCGGCCATGGAGAGTAAAGGAGGATTATGACTTCTTGTTCTTTTCGTCGATTTCGGTGAACTCGGCGTCGAGCACATCGTCAAACTCATCGCGGGGACGGTTTGGATCCTCTTCGTCGTGATCGCCATCTGGCGCCCCTGACGGAGCCTCAGCACCAGCACCACCGCCCTTATACAGGGCCTCACCCAGCTTCATGGAAAGCTGCATGAGCGCTGTGGTCTTGGACTGGATGCCTTCAACATCATTGGCATCAATCGAAGACTTGAGGTCGGCAATGGCGGCTTCAAGCGCCGACTTGTCAGACGCCGGAACCTTGTCGCCAGCATCCTTCATGGTCTTCTGGGTGGAGTGGATCAGGCTTTCGGCCTGGTTCTTGGCTTCCACTTCATCCTTGCGCTTCTTGTCTTCGGCAGAGTTGGCTTCAGCGTCCTTCACCATCTTTTCGATTTCGGCATCGGTCAAACCGCCCGAAGCCTGAATGCGGATCTGCTGTTCCTTGTTCGTGGCCTTGTCCTTGGCCGACACGTTTACAATGCCGTTGGCGTCGATGTCGAAGGTGACTTCAATTTGTGGAACACCGCGCGGTGCTGAGGGAATGCCCATCAGGTCGAACTGGCCGAGCGACTTGTTGTCGGCCGCCATTTCGCGCTCACCCTGGAAGACGCGGATGGTCACGGCCGTCTGATTGTCATCAGCAGTCGAGAACACCTGGCCCTTCTTGGTTGGGATCGTTGTGTTGCGATCAATAAGACGCGTGAACACACCACCCAGCGTTTCAATGCCGAGAGACAATGGCGTCACGTCGAGCAGCAACACATCTTTCACTTCGCCCTTGAGAACGCCAGCCTGAATGGCTGCACCAATGGCCACCACTTCATCAGGGTTCACACCCTTATGGGGTTCCTTGCCAAAGAACTGCTTCACGATCTCGATGACCTTGGGCATGCGCGTCATGCCGCCGACCAGAACCACTTCATCAATCTGGGCCGCCGTCACACCAGCATCCTTCAAGGCCTGGCGGCAAGGCTCAACCGTCTTCTGGATGAGGTCATCAACCAGGGCTTCGAGCTTCGAGCGCGTCATCTTCAAGGTGAGATGCTTAGGCCCAGAGGCGTCAGCCGTGATGAAGGGCAGGTTGATTTCGGTCTGCATCGAAGAGGACAATTCGATCTTGGCCTTTTCAGCAGCTTCCTTCAGGCGCTGCAGGGCAAGCTTGTCCTTGCGAAGATCAATGCCCTGTTCCTTTTTGAATTCGTCGGCAAGATAATCAACAATGCGCATGTCGAAGTCTTCACCGCCGAGGAACGTATCGCCATTGGTGGATTTGACTTCGAATACGCCGTCACCGATTTCGAGAACTGACACGTCGAACGTGCCGCCGCCCAAGTCGTAAACCGCAATGGTGCCGGCTTCCTTCTTGTCGAGGCCATAAGCCAAAGCCGCAGCCGTGGGCTCGTTGATGATACGAAGAACTTCAAGACCTGCAATGCGCCCAGCATCCTTGGTGGCCTGGCGCTGGCTGTCGTTGAAATAGGCGGGAACCGTGATCACGGCCTGCGTGACAGGCTCGCCCAGATAACGCTCAGCGGTATCCTTCATCTTGGTCAGGATGTCGGCGGAAATCTGGGAGGGGGCAAATTTCTTGCCACGGCTTTCAACCCAGGCATCGCCATTGTCGGCTTTGACGATGTTGTAAGGAACAAGCTTCTTGTCCTTGGCGACCATCGGGTCTTCCATGCGGCGGCCAATGAGGCGCTTGATGGCAAAGAATGTGTTTTCAGGGTTGGTGACACCCTGGCGCTTGGCGGGCTGGCCCACCAGCGTTTCACCTTCAGCATTGAAAGCAACAATTGACGGCGTGGTGCGGGCACCTTCCGCGTTTTCAATAACCTTTGGCGTTTTGCCTTCAATGACAGCCACGCAAGAATTGGTGGTGCCAAGATCAATCCCGATAACTTTACCCATATGTCTCTCCTTTGGCAGATGCCTGGTGTCTGGTCCTGAAACGGCCCCCGACGGCGGCTTCTCCGTTTAAAAATTTGCGCAAAGCAAATGCCTCTGCTTTGGCGTTCAGGCCGCTATATAGGGAGGGCTTTAGGCGCTATCAAGGATTTGTGAAGGGGAATTTGATGGAAAGCGGCCTGGATTATCATCCAAATCTGCTGGAAAGGCCCCAGCAGGAAGCTTTGGTGGAGGCACTGCGCCAAGCGGTGGCGCAAGCCCCGCTGTTCACCCCCGTCATGCCGCGCACCGGCAGACCCTTTTCCGTGCGCATGACCAACCTTGGAAAGCTGGGCTGGGTGTCGGACCGACAAGGTTACCGCTATCAACCCTTGCATCCTGAGACAGAACAGCCATGGCCCCCAATGCCAGAGGTGTTGCTGGATATATGGTCCAAAGTTTCAAAGGTTCAACATGAGCCTGAGGCCTGCCTCGTTAACTTTTACCAGCAGGGTGCCAAGATGGGTCTGCATCAGGACAAGGACGAGGAAGATTTTTC
>JBDSTO010000051.1:0-10790 GCA_039928255.1 Aestuariivirga sp.
ACTCGGTTAACGTTTTTGTCGTTACAGACACGCTGAAAAACATCACCGTAACCTACAAGGGCGTGCTCCCGGATCTTTTCCGCGAGGGCCAGGGCGTGGTGACGGAAGGCGTTCTGACAGACAATGGTGACCTGACAGCCGACACGGTTTTGGCCAAGCATGATGAGAATTACATGCCCAAGGAGATTGCCGATAGCTTGAAAGCCAAGGGCGTGAAACTCGGCAAGGGTGCAGGGCAATGACCGTTGAACTTGGCCATTTCGCATTGGTCTTGGCACTGGCCGTGGCCGCCTATCAATTTGTCGTGCCATTGTTGGGCGCTGCCCGCGGTGATGCGCGCTTGATGAATTCGGCGGGAATGGCAGCCCTCTTGCAGTTGCTGCTGATCAGCATTGCCTTCGGCAGCTTGATCCACGCTTATATTGTTTCTGACTTCTCGGTTGTGAACGTTGCGGAGAATTCTCATTCCGACAAGCCGCTGATTTACAAGATCGCGGGAAGCTGGGGCAACCATGAAGGTTCGATGTTGCTGTGGGTTTTTATCCTCTCGCTCTTTGGGGCGGCGGTAGCGGCGTTTGGCAACAATTTGCCTATGGCGTTGAAAGCCCGCGTGCTGGCCGTGCAGGCCTCGATTGGCCTCGCATTCCTCGTGTTTATTGAGGTTGCGTCCAATCCCTTCCTTCGTCTCGCCAATCCGCCGATCAATGGCAATGGTTTGAATCCGGTTCTGCAAGATCCGGCCTTGGCCTTTCATCCGCCGTTTCTCTATGCAGGTTATGTCGGCCTTTCGATTTCATTTTCCTTTGCCATCGCGGCGTTGATTGAAGGCAAGGTCGATGCCGCATGGGCGCGCTGGGTAAGGCCGTGGACACTGCTGTCATGGGCATTCCTCACGATAGGCATTTCGATGGGCTCGTGGTGGGCCTATTATGAACTGGGCTGGGGTGGCTTCTGGTTCTGGGACCCGGTTGAAAACGCCTCCTTCATGCCTTGGCTCATTGCGACTGCACTTCTCCATTCGGCCATTGTGGTTGAACGCCGCGATGCGTTGAAGATCTGGACGGTGCTGCTTTCCATCCTCGCCTTCTCGCTGTCCTTGATGGGAACATTCCTCGTGCGCTCGGGCGTGTTGACGTCAGTTCATGCCTTTGCGGTTGATCCCACGCGCGGCCTTTTCATTCTCGCCATCCTGGCAATCTTCATTGGCGGCGGCTTGACGATGTTTGCATGGCGCGCTCCGGCCTTGAAGGCAGGCGGGCTGTTTGCACCCATCAGCCGTGAAGGCGGGCTGGTCTTGAACAATATATTTCTGTGCGCGGCGGCTTCCTCAGTTTTCATCGGCACACTTTATCCGCTGGCCCTCGAAACCTTGAATGGCGCGAAGATTTCCGTTGGCCCGCCCTATTTCGATTTAACCTTCGGCCCCATCATTTTGCCGCTGCTCTTGCTTGTACCCTTTGGCCCCATGCTCACATGGAAACGTGCGGATGCCCTTGCTGTGATGCAGCGTCTGTGGTGGGCGGCAGCGCTCGCTTTGTTGGCAACCATTCTGGTCTATGCCTTTACTCATCGCGGGCCCTGGGCAGCACCTTTGGGCATCGGGCTCGGCGTGTGGCTGATTGTGGGATCACTGGCTGATCTGGCGACGCGCATCAATCTCGGCCGCACGTCATTGTCGATTTCTTTGCAGCGTCTCTTCGGGTTGCAACGCTCGATCATCGGAACCGTCATGGCTCATGCCGGCGTTGGCCTGTTGGTGATCGGTGTGGTTTCAGCGAGCTTGTGGAAGGAAGAGGAAATTGTCTCGTTGAAGCCGGGCGGAACCGTGAGCGTGGCGGGCTACACCGTGACGTTCGTGAGCGAACAACCCATTCACGGCCCCAATTATGATGGCCGCTCCGGCACGTTCAAGATCAACCGTGGTGACAATGAAATCACCACGCTCGTGTCCGAGAAACGCATCTTCAAACCTTCAGGTGCGAATACGCAAGTCGGGCTCTACCAAACTCTCTTGGGCGATCTTTATATCGTGATGGGAGATGAAGGCGAAGGCGGCTCACGCGTGGTCCGCGCGTCCTACAATCCCATGGTCTCATGGATGTGGGCGGGTGCCTTCCTGATGTTTGCTGGCGGCGTCATGTCACTTTCTGACAGGCGTTTCCGCATTGGCGTTCCCAAACGTGCCAAAGTGGCCAAGCCCGCATGAAAAGGTTTCTCGCTACGTTGGGTCTGCTCGCCACTCTCTCATTGCCGAGCTTGGCAGTGCAGCCAGACGAGATGCTGGCGGATCCTGGTTTGGAAGCGCGCGCCCGCCATATTTCAACGGGACTTCGCTGTCTCGTTTGCCAGAATCAGTCGATTGATGATTCCGAGGCCCCCATCGCCCGTGATCTTCGTCTCTTGATCCGCGACCAGTTGAAACAACAAAAGTCGGATGCTGAGGTCGTGCAATTCATCGTTGATCGCTATGGCGAATTTGTACTTTTAAAGCCCCGCTTTGAGGCAAACACAGTGCTTTTGTGGCTCATGCCTTTTGCGATTCTTCTCGCTGGATTTGCCTTTGCCTGGAAGAGGAAAAGAGCACCTCTCAACCAGCCGCAACTTTCTGATGTAGAAAAGTCTGAGCTTCGCCACATTCTGGAACAAACATCACGGGATTGACACGAATATTACCGTTTTTTCATTACACGGTAAGTCGCATGTAATCACAACGGTCCATATTCGGTTCATCAACTTGAATGGAGTTTCAAGACATGACCGCAAGACCATCAAACCCTCGTAAAACCTTCCTCGGCTTTTTTGCTGCGGCCCTTTTGGGAGCAACAGTTCTGTCATCTTCGATGCTGGTTCTGCCCCATCCACAGGCTGCCCAGGCAGAAGCAATTGCCGGACTCGACATCTCAAAAAGCCTCGCACCTTTGGTCGACAAGGTTATGCCTTCAGTCGTCAGTGTGGAAGTGAAGTTCATTAATGCTGCGGCCGCTAACCCCGATGCTCCGGGTGGCGATCAGCCTGACATGAACAACCTGCCTCCCGGTCTGCAGGACTTCTTCAACCAGTTCCCCCAGTTCAAAAACCGCATGCCACAGAAGCCTGAAGGCGGCGGAATGGCACTTGGCTCTGGTTTTGTCGTCACCAGCGATGGCTACGTGGTCACCAACAACCACGTGGTGCAGAACGCCGAAGACGTGAAAGTGCGCTTCCAGAACGGCGACAGCTTCGATGCCAAGGTGATTGGCACTGACCCCAAAACCGATTTGGCCTTGCTCAAGATCAAGTCTGACAAAACCCTCCCCCACGTCGACTTCACCAAGACAGAAGCCAAGGTGGGCGACTATGTGATGGCTGTGGGCAATCCGTTCGGCCTGGGCGGCACCGTAACCCGCGGCATTATTTCAGCCCGTGGCCGCGATATTGGCTCAGGCCCCTATGATGATTTCCTGCAGATTGATGCCTCCATCAACAAAGGCAATTCCGGTGGTCCAACCTTTAACCTCGATGGTGAAGTGGTCGGCATCAACACCGCAATCTTCTCTCCCTCCGGTGGCTCGGTCGGCATTGGTTTTGCCATCCCGGCATCAACCGCCTCCAACATCATTGAAAAGCTGAAAACGGACCACAAGGTAACCCGTGGTTGGCTTGGCGTGCAGATTCAACCCGTGACGGCCGATTTGGCCGACAGCCTGGGTCTTGAAAACGCAAAAGGTGCCATTATCTCTGATTTAACGGTGGGCTCGCCAGCCAAGACGGCGGGTCTGAAACAAGGCGATACGATCCTCAAGGTCGACGGCACGGAGATTTCCGATGCCCATGATCTGGCGAAAGTTATCGCAGGCCTCACACCCGGCAAGGATGTGAAGCTTTCGATTATTCGCGGGGGCAAGCCCGAAACCATCACTGTCACTTTGGCCGCAATGCCAAGTGATCCGAAGATGGCCTCGGCTGAAGCCCCTGCGGAACCCCAGAAGGGCAGCCTCACTGCCTATGGGTTAGAAGTGGCTCCGGCAGATGACGGAGCCGGTGTGAAAGTGTTGAAGGTCGATCCCAAGTCTGCTGCCGCCGATGTCGGCGTGAAGCAGGGTGATGTCATCCTGTCGGTGGCTGGGAAAGATGTGAATAGTCAGGCTGATGTGAGCGCGGCGTTGAAAGACGCCAACGGCAAAAAAGTGCTCATGTTGGTACGCAACGCGCAAGGCCAGGGATTTGTTGCCCTGTCGCGCGACGCGGGCTGATTTATTGGCAGGGCAAGCCTCCCGCGAGCGGGCCCTGTCATTACCGCGCGGAGACCAGCGCCTTCCCCCGGCGTCCCCCCGACTTGGTCTCCGCGCGCCCCTTTTCACTCCTTGAGGACAACAATCATGCAGACCCCGAATCCAACGTGGCCAGAATTGACAAGCGCCACTGTTCCCGGCACACCTTTGAACATGCGAATTTTGGTGATTGAGGATGATCGAGATGCAGCCTCATGGCTGATCAAGGGTCTGAAGGAAAGCAACCACATTGTTGACCTCGCTGGAGACGGCGAAGAAGGCCTGAACATGGCCACCAACGCCACCTATGACGTCTTGATCGTTGATCGCATGTTGCCTCTGCTCGATGGCCTCAGTGTCATTTCCAAACTTCGTGCCGGTGGGTTGAAAACCCCGGTCCTTATTCTTTCAGCGCTCAGTGATGTTGATGAGCGCGTCAAAGGTCTGCGCGCTGGCGGTGATGATTATCTGGCCAAGCCCTACGCCTTCTCCGAGCTTCTGGCCCGCGTTGAGGGCCTGGGTTTGCGCAAATTGCTGGATCCCAAGGAAGCCAAACTCCGCGCCATGGATCTCGAGCTTGATTTAATGTCGCGCACTGTAACGCGCGGTGGCAAGCCCATCACGCTCCAGCCCCGAGAATTCAAATTGCTGGAATATCTGGTACGCAATGCGGGCCATATCGTGACCCGCACGATGCTTCTTGAAAACGTCTGGGATTATCACTTTGATCCCCAAACCAACGTCATTGACGTTCACGTGTCCAGGCTGCGGTCGAAACTCGACAAAGGGTTTGCCGATCCTCTGCTGCAGACGGTGCGTGGAGCCGGCTACATGATCCGTGCTCGTTAATCCCAAGCTCTTCAAGACATCAAGCTTTCGGCTTTCAGCCATCTACTTTTTGTTCTTTGCCTTTTCGACGGCAGCGCTTCTGAGTTACGTCTATTACAATACATCAGGCCTGCTCGAACGGCAGACCGAGGATACAATCCGCGCGGAAGTGCTGGGGATGGCCGACCAATACCGCGAACGCGGCATCGGCGGCGTCATGGAAGTCATCACAAGGCGCATGACGGATGGCGATTCCATCTATCGCTTGCAAGGGCCCGACGGACAATTGCTGGCAGGCAATCTGCCCACCATGCCGGGCACCAATCTCAGTGATCAGCTCTGGTTCGATTTCCCAATCACCGTGGGCAAGGGCACAGCCACAAGCCAGCATACGGTGCGGGCCTATCACGTCGAACTGGCAGGGGAATATGAGCTGCTCGTCGGACATGACGTGCAGGATATTCGAAAATTTGGCGACATCATCAGAACAGCGCTTTATTGGGCGCTGGGTTTTTCATTTGTGATGGGCCTGACCGGCGGCCTCTTCATGAGCCGCAATTTCCTGCGCCGCATCGATGCCATTACCGAAGCAAGCCACGGCATCATGGCCGGAGAGCTTTCAGGCCGTATGCCCGTTACGGGTTCCGGCGACGAAATTGACCGCCTGTCTGGCTCGCTCAATGAAATGCTCTCGCAAATCGAACGCTTGATGCAGGGTATGCGTGAAGTGTCGAGCAATGTTGCCCACGACATGCGCTCACCCTTGACGCGGCTTCGCGCCCGCGTGGAAGCGGCCCTGCGCAGCAGCGACAAAAAGGAATATGAAGAGGCGCTGCAATCGACCATCACGGAATGCGACAACCTTCTCAAAACCTTCAATGCCTTATTGTCCATCGCCCAGGCCGAGGCCGGGCAAACGAGAACCGATCTCGAGGTGTTGAACGTCCATGAAATTTTGCAGGATGTGGCAGAGCTTTATGGACCCGTACTTGAGGATGAAGACGGAACCCTTACATTGGAGGTTGAGCCCGAACTCCCCGTCAAAGCCTCGCGCCAGCTTCTTGCACAGGTGGTCAACAACCTCATAGACAATGCCCTGAAATATGGGGCGGATGAAAAAACCGGCAAGGTTGACCTTGTTGTACGGGGCCGCCGCAATGGGAACTGGGTTGAAATTTCGGTCATCGATCACGGGCCGGGCATCGCCGAAGCAGACCGTGATCGCGTGCTCCAGCGTTTTGTCAGGCTGGATAATAGCAGAACCAAACCGGGCAACGGGCTTGGGCTGGCGCTGGTGGCAAGCGTGATGACCATGCTGGGCGGCAATCTCGAACTCAAAGACAACAACCCCGGTCTCGTCGTTGTCTTGCGCCTTCCAAGTCAATCGGCAGTCGTCTAACCTCGTACCTTGTGAATACAAAATCATTCAAAGACAGTTTGGTAAAGGTGTCGCTTGTCGAGCTTTTGGAGCGGGCGAGAACAGGCTCGCCCTGGCTTGAGTGGTTGCTCAAGCATCACATGGAGTTCCTCTCCCAACTCGTTGAAGAGACTCCTGAAAATACGCTTGCGAAAATCTGCCAAAGAACAGCGACAGCCGCTCTTTCGAGTGATCGCGCTCAAGCTTCCAAAATTCTGCGCGAGGAAAAAAACAGGCTCGCTCTTTTTGTAGGTCTGTGTGACATGGGCGGTGTCTGGCATGACGGTGAGGTAACTGCGGCCCTCACCCGCTTTGCCGACGCAAGTGTTGCCTCCGCTGTCGATTTTCTCTTGCGCGAAGAGCAGATCAAAGGCCGATATATTCCAGCAAATGAAAGCCAGCCCTCCCAAGGCTGCGGTTATGTTGTTCTCGCCATGGGCAAGATGGGGGCTTTTGAACTCAATTATTCCAGCGATATTGATCTCATCGTTTTATATGATCCCGATACAGCGCCTCTGGCTGCCGGTGTTGAGCCCGCGACTTTTTTTGTAAAGCTGACAAGGAGCTTGGTCAGCCTGCTGCAGGACGTGACCGAAGATGGCTACGTCTTTCGCACGGATTTGCGATTGAGGCCCGACCCGCGAGCGACCCAAGTGGCGATCGCCATTGAAGCTGCCGCCATCTATTATGAATATCAGGGCCAGAACTGGGAACGCGCCGCCATGATCAAGGCGCGGCCCTGTGCAGGCGATATCGCACTGGGCGAGGAATTTCTGCAACGCCTCACGCCCTATATCTGGCGCAAATATCTCGACTACGCAGCAATAGCCGACGTGCAATCAATGAAGCGGCAGATCCATGCGGTGAAAGGCCACGGTGAAATTGCCGTTCGTGGGCATGATCTGAAATTGGGACGAGGCGGCATCCGCGAGATTGAATTCTTTGTGCAGACCCAGCAATTGATTGCCGGAGGCCGAAATCCAAAACTGCGCGGGCGTTCAACAATTGCCATGCTTAAAACGCTGGCGGAGGAAAGCTGGATCAGCCCCGAAACCGCTGGCGACATGGAAAAAGCCTATTGGTTTCTGCGCATGCTGGAGCATCGCGCACAAATGGTTGATGACCTTCAGACTCACCAGGTTCCAAAAGAAGACGCCAAGTTTGAATCATTCGCCCGCTTCTCAGGATTTGCAAATGGCGAAGACCTTTCGGTGAAATTGGAAGCAACCTTGCGCCGTGTACAAAACCACTATGCCGCACTTTTTGAGCAGGCGTCCGATTTGGGCACCAGTGCAGGCAGCCTTGTATTTACAGGCTCTGATGACGACCCGGCCACGTTGGAAACGCTGGCAAGCATGGGCTTCACACAAGGTCCCGAAATTGCAGCCACCATCCGCGCCTGGCATTTTGGCCGTTATGCCGCCATGCGAACCGCAAGGGCGCGCGAAGTTCTCACTGAAATCATGCCGAGGCTTCTCAAAGCCTTGAGCGCTTCAGGACAACCCGATCAAGCCTTTCTCGCTTTCGACAAGTTTCTGAAAAACCTTCCCGGTGGGGTTCAGCTTTTTTCCATGATCAAGGCCAATCCGCGCCTCGTTGATCTGCTGGCGCTGGTGATGGGAACGGCCCCGCGCCTGGCGGAAAAACTAAGTCATCGCCCGCGCATCCTTGAAGCTGTGATAGCGCCTGATTTCTTCGGGCCCTTGCCGGATGCCAACCGCATCAAGGCCGACCTCGATCTTGTTCTTCCAAACGACACGCCGCGCGATGAAGCGATGGACCGCTTGCGGGTCTGGGCGCGCGAGATGAACTTCCGTTTTGGCCTGCGCCTCTTGTCTGAAACCATTTCTGCCGAAGATGCGGGCCGCGGCTTTTCAGATACAGCGGCCGTCGCAATCGAAAAGCTTCTGCAGATTGTCCTGCGCGAAATGGAGCAGAGCCATGGCCGGATAAAAGGCGGCGGTTGCCTCATTCTAGGCCTTGGTAAACTGGGCGGTTGGGAAATGACAGCGGGTTCCGATCTCGACATCATGCTGGTTTATGATCATGCCGAAGGTGCCGAAGATTCAGACGGCGAAAAGCCTTTGAGCCCCCTTCAATTTTATACACGTGTGACCCAACGCCTGGTTACGGGCCTCACAGTTTTGACGCCTGAAGGGGAGCTTTACGAGGTTGACATGAGGCTCAGGCCATCAGGCAGTAAAGGCCCCCTGGCCGTGAGCCGTGCCGCCTTTGAAGCCTATCAAAAAACCGATGCCTGGACTTGGGAGCGCATGGCCTTGACGCGGGCCCGCGTGGTGGCGGGCGACAGGAATCTCGCCCAGAAAATTGAAGCAATCATTGCCGCGACCCTGTGCCAAAAGCGCGAGACTGCGGCTATCAAATCTGATGTCGCCAAAATGCGCGCATTGATGCTGCAAGAACACGCCGTGACCAGCTTGTGGGACTTGAAACGAAAACCCGGCGGGCAGGTGGAAATTGAGTTCATCGCGCAATACCTGCAACTGGTTCACGCTTGGGAAAACCCCCAGATCCTTGAACAAAACACCTTCAAAGCCATTGTAAAGTTGAGGGAAAGTGGATTTATGGAGAAAGCTGTGGAGCAAAGCCTCTTGTCGGCCCTTGCCTTGTACCAATCCGCCACACAGTTTTTGCGCCTGTGCGTTGATGGCAGTTTTGAACCCCAGTCGGCACCTAACAGGCTTAATCAGTCGCTGGCCCGCCTAGCCGACCAACCCGACATGGCGGCAACCGAGGCTGCACTTGCCGATCACCAGGCCGCAATTGCGGCCATTTTCACGCAAATTATCGGTCGCGACGGAAACCAGCGGGTTAAACCGTCTGAGGAGCAATAGATTGCAAGAAACAGGCGGTGAAGGCGTGACTCCACGGCTGGTGCAAGCGGACAGTGAAGCGCACGCGCATGGCCCGGAGGCCACTGATGCGGAGCTTTTGGCCGCATGCTCAGAAGCTGACGCGCAGGCCTTCGCGGCGTTGCTTGGCCGCCACCAGATGATGGTGCGGCACGTGGGATGGCGGATGGGCTTGCGCGGTGCAGATGTAGACGATGTTGCCCAGGAGACATTTCTCAAGCTGTGGAAAAATCCGGGCCAGATCCGCGAAGCTGCGGCCCTGAAAGGCTGGCTGGTACGGGTGGCTTCAAATCTGGTGATGGACCGGTTTCGAAAGAAGCCGATGGATAACCTGGAAGCAGCCGAAAATGTAAGTGACGGATCGCCACCCGCTGATGACGTAATGGAGCGGAATTGGGCGGCCCGTGAAGTTGATCAGGCAATCATGAGCCTGCCCGACCGGCAAAGACTGGCGCTGACGCTTGTTCACTTCGAGCAGATGGGCAATATCGCAGCCGCCGCGGCAATGGATTTGAATATAGACGCGCTCGAAAGCCTGCTGTCGCGGGCCAGGCGCGCCTTGAAGGAAAAATTAAAGTCGAAAGCACCGCAGCTTCTGGCCGCGGTGAGCGAGAGGGCAGGGTAATATGGTTGAGAAATTGAACAAGGGAGGGATGGACGATCAATCCCTCGATCAGATTTTGGAACTGGCGTCGAAACCAGTGCTGAGCCCTGATTTTGAAAGCCGCGTGATGAAGATGGTAGAGGGCGAGAAGCGCGCCACTGCCGAGATTGTTGCTTTCCCGAAGGCTTCAAAGCCAAGCGGTTGGCTGATAGGGCTGCCTTTGGCGGCATGCCTCATGCTGGGCGTCTGGTTGGGGGCCAGCGGAGATTTTTCTGACGTTCTGCCGACGGGTTCTACCACCACCAGCATGGCCTCAGCCGATCAACTCTCGCCAAGTGGTGTTGAGGACATTGAGAGTCTTGGAGACCTGTCATGACCGATAGAACTTCTCCAATCCTTGTCAAAAATGGCATACCGCATTTGCGTTCGCGTTGGTGGACGGTCCTTCTTGTGGCTTCGCTGGGCATTAATTTGCTGATTGCCGGCGTGGTGGCAGGGCGGGCCTTCAATGGTCCGCCGGGTGGAATAGCGCCGCAAGGTTTCGGCCAACTTGTGCCGCGCAAATTCTTCGATGACTTGCCGCGTCAGCGGCGTGATGAATTGATGGGCGTCATTCGCGACAATCGCGATGAGTTTAAAGCCATGCGCCAGCAGGCCCAGGCCACGGCGTTGAAGTTGGCTGATGTATTGGAAGATCCTAACTACGATCCTGAAAAGGCCAAGGCTGTGATTGCCGACTTTACAACTGGCGCCAATTCATTGGCGTCGCGCGGTGGTGCTGTTTCGCTGGCGTTGCTTGGAAAATTGACGGCAGATGA
>JBDSTO010000052.1:0-6116 GCA_039928255.1 Aestuariivirga sp.
TGGAATTATTCACAGGCGATCATGTGTCCACCGATTGTGCGGTGGAGCGTGGCCACATCAAATGGCTACGACATGCCACTGGCGAAGTCGGCACGCGCGGAACATTCAGATATTGGACCATTCATGCCGCCGCCATGCCCGAGCTTGCGCATTTTCTGGAACGATGGACGGCCGAGCATCTGGCGGACTATTGCGGCATTGTAAATTTTGAAACCATCGATGGAAAAATCATTGAAGCGCACCTGCGCTTTGCTGATCAATGGTGCGATCTTTATGGGCCAGGCTGGGTTCAAGCCCTCATCGAATTTTACACAACAGGGCGATGGCACTTTAAAGACAATGAGCGCACAGATGGCTTTTCAATTCCACTCTTTGCACACCATGGTCACGTTCCTCGCCATCCATCATGTGACGCTTTAAGCGAGATTCGCGCCATGGCGCATGTGAAGAGTTTGCAGATCACCTATTATGAAGACAAGGCTGGGGAGGATCACCCCATGCCTCCCGGTGGATTTCGCTTGGGCGTGATCAACTGCACAGACCTTAAAGCTGGGCTTGCCGCACGCCGCGCGCTTGCCGGATTCTTCCCGGGAACAGACCTCATTCTGCTTGAATGAGGCTCCAGTTTTTTGCTTCTTCATCATAAGCGTGAAGCTCACCCAGAGCGATATCAAACCACGCGCCGTGCACGCCAAGTTCACCGCGATTTTCACGCATGCGGATCCATGGGAAGGTGCGAAGGTTGGCGAGGGAATGCTCTACGGAGGCGTATTCTACCGCCGTCTGCAATTCCTGTGGGCCGCCGTGATCATGGTGATGGCGAACAGCATCGGCGACATCACGAACGTCAGACATCCATTTGCCGATGAAGTCTCCTGATGAGAGGGGATCGCCACCTTCGACCACAGCGCGGATGCCACCGCAACGGCCGTGGCCCATGACGATCACATCCTTCACGCCCAACGACAACACTGCAAATTCCATGGCGGCACTGGTGGCGTGGTGCTTGCCATCTGGCGCATAGGGCGGCACGAGATTGGCGACATTGCGCATGACAAAAATTTCGCCGGGGCCCGCATCAAAAATGGTTTCCGGCGCTGCGCGGGAATCACAACAGGCGATGATCATCAGCTTGGGCTGCTGCATTCCTGCACCCAGCGTCTTGTAGGTTTCAGTTTCCGCGGCATAGCGGCCCTGACGGAAGCGCGAATAACCGGCAAGAAGATGATCTGGAAGTGGCATGGCGAACCTCAATTCGAGACCAGAAACCACAATTGAGGACAATGCTCAAGGGGCATGGAGTTGTGCAATTTGCAAGGCTTGGCTATGGATTTGGCATGAGCAAAATTCAACAGCTGTTCCCCACCCTATTATATCGCGCCGAGATGCCGGAAAATGATCGCCTGAATTACCAGCTTGAAGTGGCATCGCTTGAACTTGCCGATGGCGACAAAAAAGGCCAGGCGTGGTGCGAGAAGCATGGCTATGCGGGTTATACATCCTTTGCCACTGTGCCCAACCTGGCCGATGAACATGCTCTGTTCAAAAAACTGGTGAAACAGATCGACAAGCACGCTGCTGATTTTGCCAAATCCCTGCACTGGGATATTCGCGGCGGAAAGCCAATTTGCGATTCACTGTGGGTGAATGTTTTGCCGGAAGGTGGATCACACACGTCGCACATTCACACCAACTCGGTGATCAGCGGAACTTATTATGTGACAGTGCCGCAAGGGGCTGGCCCCATCGTCTATGAAGACCCACGCCACCCGTTGATGATGGCGGCACCACCGCGCCTTCCCTCAGCACCGCGCGAGAGCCAAGCCCATGTGAGTGAGTTGCCCAAGCCCGGCTCATTGTTGCTGTGGGAAAGCTGGCTTCGCCATGAGGTGCCGATGAACAAGGCTGAGGGTTTGAGGATCTCGATCAGCTTTAATTATGTGATCGGCCCCAAATAACTAATGGAGTTTGGTGTTGCGGGCTTTCTCGGCGCGCTGCTCATCTTCCAGATGGAAGCTGCGCAAAATGTGATGCAGCGCCGGTGCAAGCGCAAAGCCCGCAATGGCGAAAAACAGAAAGCCACAGATCAACGCATAAGTGCCCTCGAACAGATGGCCGCTTGTGGTTTTCATCTGGTCCAGCGGGCCTTCGCCAGCGAGGATCATGGCGGCATCGGCAAAGGCCGCGGCCCAGGTGATGCCCGCGCCAAAATAAACATAACCTACCGTGCCTACAACCATGGCAAGCGTAATCAAACCCGCTGCCCAAATGGCATTGCCCCAGAGCCTTCGAATTAAAATCTGATTGCGCGTCAAGATTTGAACATTCCTTCGCCCAGTTGATCGACAATCAGCTGGCCCTTGGACAAGGCAATATCCGCTGCCGTTTCCTTGTCGCTGAATTTGTCGGCGCGAATGAATTTGTGAGACTTGCCGTCTTTTGAAATCACGCCCGAGAGCTGATATTCGCGGCCGTCTTTGTAGGGCGTGGCTTCAATCAGGAAGCCTTTATATTCCAGTGATTTTGCCGTCGCCTTATTCTCAGCGGGGGCGGAAAACCATTTATCCCAAAATGCCATGGTGAACTCCTGTTCGACCCCGTAACAGGGCGATGTGCTTGCAGCACGATAACATGGCAGGGTCGTGGGGTGGAAGACTATCGGATGGAATTTCAGGCGCGCGGCGCGAGCGCTTCGTAGACCGTGACCAGCGCCACGATAATGAACACAGCACCCAGGGCGCGGCCTGTCCAGATGGTGGCGGCAGGATTGCGGATCAACACATCGCGGCCGCGCGCCGCGGCCACGGCCACGCTGCCATAAATTGCAAATTGCATCGCCGCCGTGAGAATGCCCATCACCAAAGCCTGGGTCCACACCGGGCCAAAGCGCGCCTGAATGAAGGCGGGATAAACCGCGATCACAAACATATAGGCCTTGGGATTCAAAATGCAGGTGACGAAGCCTTGGGCGAATGCGGCGCGCCAAGTGCGCGTGTTGGCCGAGCCGATGTCATCAACCGTGATTGAACTTTTGAGAAGCGTGTAGCCAATCCATGCCATGTAGGCCGCGCCAGCGAGCAGTAGAACCGTCAGAATTTGCGGGGCGAGTGTGAGAAGCACGCCCACGGCAATGGCACCAAACAGCGTGTGATAAACGCCGCCCGCCATCACGCCGAAAGTTGCGGCGAGGCCCCTGCTCTTTCCGCCGGAGAGGCCATTGGCCATGACAAAGAACATGTCCATGCCGGGCACGATAATGATGCCGAAAAGGAGGACCGAATAGAGCCAAAGGGTTTGCGCGTAAGTCATGGGAAGTGTTTGGCACGGGAGAGTGTCAGGACGTGTCAGCAGTGAAAAAATCCGATAATTTCGACTGACGGCTTCCATAAAAAGGGGCCGCCAAACGTGGCGACCCCCAGCTACCATGACTTCAATCTCAGTTATCGAGGAACGACCTGAGCTTCCTCGACCTGCTCGGATGCTTCAGCTTCCTGAGTGCTTTCGCTTCAATCTGCCTGATGCGTTCGCGGGTTACTGAGAACTGCTGGCCCACTTCTTCGAGCGTGTGATCGGTGTTCATGCCGATGCCGAAGCGCATGCGGAGCACGCGTTCTTCGCGCGGGGTGAGCGAGGCTAGAACTCTCGTTGTGGTTTCTCTGAGGTTTGCCTGAATGGCGGCATCGATGGGAAGGATGGCGCCCTTGTCTTCGATGAAATCACCAAGATGCGAATCTTCCTCATCGCCCACGGGCGTTTCAAGGCTGATCGGCTCCTTGGCGATTTTCATCACCTTGCGCACTTTTTCGAGCGGCATCGAAAGCTTTTCGGCCATTTCTTCTGGCGTTGGTTCGCGGCCGATTTCATGCATCATCTGGCGCGAGGTGCGCACGATCTTGTTGATGGTCTCGATCATGTGCACAGGGATACGAATGGTGCGGGCCTGATCAGCGATTGAACGCGTAATAGCCTGACGGATCCACCAGGTGGCATAGGTCGAGAACTTGTAACCACGGCGATATTCGAACTTATCAACCGCCTTCATCAGGCCGATATTGCCTTCCTGAATGAGATCGAGCAATTGCAGGCCGCGATTGGTGTATTTCTTGGCGATGGAGATGACGAGGCGCAGGTTGGCCTCAACCATTTCCTTCTTGGCGATGCGCGCTTCGCGTTCGCCCTTCTGCACCATGCCAACGATCTTGCGATATTCGGTAATCTGCAGGCCGGTGGCGGATGCGAGCTCAAAAATCTCGTCGCGGATGACCTTGATCGATTCCTTTTCGTCGTTGACCCACTTTTTCCAGCCGTGCTTGACCAGGCGGCCGACGCGCTTCAGCCATTCGGCATCAAGCTCGTTGGAGTGATATTCTTTCAGGAATTCATCGCGTGGAATCTTGTAGGTTTCGGCCAGACGCATCAGGCGGCCTTCAAGAATGTTGAGGCGCTTGGCAATGTCATAGAGCTGTTCAACCAGCGCTTCGATACGCGCGTTGTTGAGCGAGAGCGATTTCACATTGGTGATGATGTCTTCGCGCAGCTTGCGATAGCGGCGTTCCTGCGAGGGCGAGAGGCCTTCGCCTTCCGTCACTTCCTGGTCTTGCAGTTTGCGCAGTGACTTATAGAGACGGGCAATTTCGTCGAAGACTTCAAGAACCTTGGGCTTCAACTCGGCTTCCATGGCCGAGAGCGACACGCCAAGGTCATCGCCCTCGTCGTCTTCTTCATCTTCCACATTGGGCTTGTCGAAATCTTCAGGGCTCAGAACGTCGGAATAATCGTCATCTGCACCGACGCGCTTTGGCGTGGGGCGCTTGGCTTCCGAACGGGCCTGTTCGGCGCGCTTGGCTTCGGCCTGTTTCCGCACTTCTTCCTTGGGCGGAACGTAAGGCTGAGGTGTTGCAACGGCCTGGTTCTGCTTGGCATCGGGGCCAGCATAGGTTGCTTCAAGATCGATGATGTCGCGCAGCAGAATCTTGCCTTCGTTCAATTCATCGCGCCAGATGATGATGGCCTGGAAGGTGAGCGGGCTTTCGCACAGACCAGAGATCATGGCTTCGCGGCCAGCCTCAATGCGCTTGGCGATGGCGATTTCGCCTTCGCGTGAGAGCAATTCTACAGCGCCCATTTCGCGCAAATACATGCGCACAGGATCATCGGTGCGGTCAGACGGCGGCTTTGGCGCATCCACCTTCATCAAGGCGGTTTCGGTGCTCTCCACCTCTTCCACCTTGGCTGCGACCGTTTCTGTGTCTTCTTCACTTTCCACAACCGTGATGCCCATTTCGGCAAACATGGCGTAGACATCCTCGATCTGGTCGGATGTTACTTCCTCTGAAGGCAGGACAGCGTTCACCTCATCAAGGGTTACAAAGCCACGGGCCTTCGATATCTTAATCAGGCGTTTGACGGCAGCATCATTGAGATCAATGATCGGGCCGTCGCCGGTTTCAGCAGCGTCCCCGCCTGGGGCTTCTGCGGGCTCTGCCTCTTCAGCAGGAGGTGCCATATCCTTGGCGGGCTTTGCTGTTGCAGTGGGACGGACTGGCGGACGGGCCATGAAGAATTCCTTCAAAGTGCGGTGGGCGCGTTTTAACGCCTCGCGTGAACTGATTCGGTGGAAACTAGAGAATGGCGCTTAATCGCTGCTTAACCATGTTTTCCTTGAGGCCTTAGCCTTCGAGATCACTTCTCCGGCCAGATGCGGCGCCGAAGCCTGCAATAGTGGCTTCGTGGCCCTCAAGCGAGGCGAGTTGGTCTTGCAGCGCCCAAACGACGCTCTGGTTTTCCTCCGTCATATCGCTGGCCAAAGCCGCTTCCGCGGCCTTTAACTCGCGATCGAGTGTAATGGCTTTATGATGCAAGGCGATCATTTGGCGGAGGCCTGTCCGGGCATCATCTTGTGCAGCCGCGGGACTTAAGTGCCACTCATTCAAACTTTTCGCTTGCGCTTCGAGGCGGTCCAAAACCGGGCCATAGCCTCGTTGCAAGAGATGGCTACGAAGGGGCGTAGTTTCAACCTGCTCCTCCGAAGACGCGCTATCTAGAATTTCTGTGCGTATGGAGTCAAGCTCACTTGACAAGAGTTCTGCATTTGAAAAATCGGGCCAGAATTCATG
>JBDSTO010000053.1:0-16333 GCA_039928255.1 Aestuariivirga sp.
AGATCATCACGTGCAATATATGCGGTCTTGCCTTGTCCTGAAGCCGAATATTGCGTGCCGGATTTCAATGCCATTGGCAAAGAGTGAAACAGGTTTTCAAAATACCAGTTGTTGCGCAAAACTGTCCAGCCCGCGAGTTTGGAGTCCGCCAGAGCCTTTTCGGTGCCCACATGGTCAGGGGCGAAAAGAACCGGGGACGTCGTTGGATTTGGCATCGAGGTATAGATGACATGTCCTACGCCGGCTTTGGCGGCAGCGTTGACAGCATTGATATGTTGTTTCAGGCGAACGCCACCCTCCAAAGAGTTGGTGCTGATCAGAAGAAGGCGTGTTGCACCGGCAAACGCCTTGATCAGATGGGCTTCGTCGTCAAAGTTGGCATCGCGTACGGTCACACCCTTGGCTGCCAATGCCGCCAGTTTCTGCGGTTCGCGCGTGGTGGCAATGATCTTGTTGGCGGGAACTTTGTAGGTTGTAAGAAGGTGATTGATAACGGCCTGACCCAATTGGCCCGAGGCTCCGGTGACGAGATACATGTTGTAATCCTTTCCTGTTAATTGGCTTGAAAAGAACATAGGTCATTAAACGTAATAGTCAAGGTTACATATAAATTTCAACAAAAGAAAAGGCCCCGTTTCCGGGGCCTCGCATTTCAAATCATTGTCAATTTATTGACCAGCGGCTTTGAGTTGCTTGTTGCAAGCCGACCAGAATTGCGGCCACTTGGTGCCAGCTGGGAGCTTGTTCGAGGCCTTCAGGCCACGCCATTGGTTAGCGCATTCCCCGATACGCTGGTGAGCAGCCATCTGGCCTGGTGTAAACGCTTTGCCGTTCTTGTCAGCGGTGGCCAAAGGCTTGTCATCAGGTGTATCGCTGGGTTCTGCCGGAGCAACAATAACTGGCGTTGCCTTGGTAGTTGCCTTTGCCGCAACAGCGGGAGTGGCAGGAGCAGCGCCGGCAACTACGCACTTGGCAGCAACAAACTGCTTCCAGGTCATGCCAGCAGGAGTCGTGTTGGCGGCTTTCATGGCTTTCCACGAAGCTGAGCAATCCTTCATGAAGCTGCCCGAAGCGGTGGTGACGGGCGTGGTGGGAGCAACTGCAGTGGTAGCCTTTGCAGCGGGTGCCGTAGCAGCGGCAGACGCTGGAACAACGCACTTGGCAGCAACAAACTGCTTCCAGGTCATGCCAGCTGGAGTTGTATTATTGGCCTTCATGGCCTTCCAGGAGGCTGAGCAATCTTTCATGAAGCTTCCAGAAGCGGTAGTGGCGGGAGCGACTGGTGCAGTGGCAGCAGGCGCTGTAACTTTCGCAGGCTTCACCGCTGGAGCGGCAGTTGCGGAAGGAGCAGGGGGTGTTGCTGCAGCAGCGTCGGTGCCGCATTGAGCTTTACGGAAATCATTCCATTTCAGACCGCCATCAGAGCCGGCTGCCTTTGCGGCCTTAAACTTTGCGCTGCACTCTGTCATCGACAAGGCAGAAGCAGAAGCGCTCATCATCAGCGGCGCGACGCCAACCAACAAGGCGATGGCCAGGCTCACATTTCGCAAGGAGTTAGACATGGTGTTTTCCTGTGTTGCGCCGCAATCGGTTGCGGTCATGGTTAAAACGCAGGGAATTGGCCTCCCCCGTCACCGCCTTTTAATCCTTTAAAATCATGTTTAAAAGGCGGCATGGCAATTAACGTTTAGTAATGCCGAGCGTTTGACGTCAAGGGCTTTCGCCGTTGTGCAAGCTGTGCGATGAAACGCTTCAACATTGGAGCATCGGATACGCATGAGTCTTGAAACGGATATCGCTGCAATCATCAAGCAGGAAGAAACGTTGAAATTCAAAAGCTTCAACGAAGCGGATGCGTGGAAGCTTGGCCAACAAATGCATGCAGCAGCTCAAAGTGCTGGCCATCCGCTGCTGATTGAAATTCGTTCGGGTGGACGACAGCTTTTTGTCTCGGCACTCCCCGGAACAAGCCCAGACAATTGCGAGTGGGTGAGGCGCAAAGCAAACACGGTGATGCGGTTTCAGAAATGCTCCTATCGCATGGGCCGCGAGACTGATCTTCGCGGCACAAAAATTGACAGCGCGCGCGGTCTTGATGCCATGGACTATGCCAAAGAGGGTGGCGGCTTTCCGATCCACATTCTGGGAACCGGAATTGTGGGTGCGGTCATCGTATCGGGAATTCCACAGCGCGACGATCACGGATTTGTTGTGGAACAATTGGCGATTTTTTTGGGTCATGATCCGCAATCGCTCAAGCTGCCCGCGGAATAATCCATGTCAATTGATTATTGGTTCTGGATTCTTGCCATTTTGTCTTCGATCTTTGTCGGAGCCTCAAAGGGCGGACTGCCACTGATCGGCATGCTAGCTGTTCCCATCATGTCGCTGGTCATTTCGCCAGTGGTGGCAGCGGGGCTGTTATTGCCCATCTACATTGTCAGCGACATGTATGGCTTGTGGATATATCGCAGGGAATACGACACACGCAACATCGCCATACTTGTCCCTGCAGCGGCAATCGGCATTGGTATTGGCTGGGCCACAGCCCATGTGACAAGCGAAGATGTGGTCAAATTTCTGGTGGGTGTTATCGGGCTTGCGTATTGCCTTGATGCGGTTTTGAAGGCGCGTCGCAATATTCCTGCCAAGTCCTCGGATATCCCACGCGGAATGTTCTGGGGAACAATTGCAGGCTTCACCAGCTTCGTGAGCCACGCAGGTGCTCCGCCTTACCAGATGTATGTGCTGCCGCAGCGGCTCGACAAGATGGTCTATGCCGGAACGACGACGATCGTTTTCGCCATTGTAAATTTGATGAAGTTGCCACCCTACTGGTTCTTGGGGCAGGTGAACGTTGCCAGCCTGGAAAAGTGTCTTGTGCTGGGACCTGTTTCTCTCGTCGGCGCATATCTAGGCTACGAGTTTACCAAAATCTTGCCGACGAAACTGTTTTTTCGAGCGGTGGAAATCGCATTGTTCTTGGTATCAGTATTGTTGATCCAGGAATCCGCGCCCGGCGTCTGGTCACTCTTCTATCACTTGTTTGTGTGATTCAACACGATGCCGTGACTGGCAGTTGATCCCCACTGAGCTCAATCCTCGGATGGCGCCAACAATGTCGCCAGAATCATAAAAGGGATTGAACCATGACCAAGTTTCGCATTTTGACAGCAGCTGCTGTCGCCGTTGGACTGTCTGTTGTGGCATTTGGCTCATTGGCCGAAGCCGCTATGATGGCCAAGAGCAAGATGATGATGCACAAGCCCATGCATCACGCCATGTGCCACACCATGATGCACGGCAAGAAACACATGATGATGTGCCACACCAAAAAAGATCACATGATGATGATGCACAAGAAAATGATGATGCATAAAAAGATGTAATTCGGTTTTCCTGCAAGGTCCGGCTTGTGGTCCCTCCGCAGGGATCAAAAGTCGGCAATTTGTCCTTTTCACGTTCATTCACCCAACAAAAATTGTCCCACCGAAACGCTTGCCAAGACTGGCTTTCCTGACTATAGACCGCGCACCTTGAAGGATGGGCGATTAGCTCAGTTGGTAGAGCAGGTGACTCTTAATCACCGGGTCGCAGGTTCGAATCCTGCATCGCCCACCATCCTTCACTTGTTTCTCTTCAGTGACTTGCATCCCTGAACTTCAAGCCTATATCTGGGGCGGAGAGGGACATCCGTGGCTAATCCATATGAAATTTTGGGCGTGTCAAAAACCGCCTCGTCAGATGAAATTCGCAAAGCCTATAGAGGCCTCGCCAAAAAGCTGCATCCCGATTTGAACCCGGGCGACAAGAAGGCAGAAGCAAAGTTCAAGGACTTGTCTGTGGCCAATGACATTCTGTCCGATAACACCAAGCGCGCGAAATTTGATGCTGGTGTAATTGACGATACCGGCGCCGAAAAGCCGCAGCAGCAACGCCAGTATTACCGCGATTATGCCGGCGCCAATGCCGGTGGAGCAGGGGCCAATCCCAATTATGAGCGCCGCGAAGCCTATTCAGATTTTGGCGGCATGGATGATATTCTGGCTGAAATGTTCGCCAGGCAGGCGCAGGCGCGCCAAAACGCCAGGGGAGCCGATGTGCAGTACCGTCTCAACATTCCGTTTCTTGATGCGGTCAATGGTGCAAGCCAGCGTTTGAACCTGCCCGATGGTTCGGTCATCGATGTAAAAATCCCGGCAGGAGTTGAAAGCGGTAAGGTGATCAGATTGAAGGGCAAAGGCCAACCTTCTGCAGGCAAGGGCGGACCCGGCGATGCACTGGTCGAACTTGAGGTTCTACCTCACAAATTCTTCTCAAGGTCTGGCAATGACATTTTACTCGACCTTCCCGTGTCGATCAAAGAGGCGGCCTTGGGTGGTCCGATAAAAGCGCCGACAACAGCGGGAAGCGTGATGTTGAACATTCCGAAGAACTCAAGCACGGGAACCCAACTTCGCTTGAAGGGCAAGGGCGTAAGTGGAGGTGATCAATTGGTCCGGCTTCGCGTCATGCTGCCGCGCGCAACTGACGACGTCCTGAATGAATTTCTATCAAAATGGCAGCCCGCCAATGCCGATGATCCACGCAAGGAGCTTTTGTCATGATCTACAAACGCACCGAATTTTTGCAACATACCGGTCTTGATGAAAACACACTCGAACTCTGGCTGACTGAAGAGTGGATCATTCCGGCTCAAGCCGATCAGGATGTTGCCTTCTCCGATGCCGATCTGGCGCGCGCCGAACTCATACGGGAGTTGGCAAATGACATGGGGGTGAACCAGCAAGGAATTGGCGTGGCTTTGCACCTTTTGGATCAGGTTCACAGCCTCAGAAGGGCATTGGCGGGGCTTGGCCACACTTCTTGACCAAGATCAATGTGGAACCTTTTGGCGGGGAGTAGATTTCCAACATACCAACCGAGGAAATCATGACCAAACATCAACACACCGTCGTCTGGATTGACCACCGCGAAGCCAAGCTCTTCAACTTCGGAGCTGAAGATGTGCAGAAACTGGTGATCCAACCTGAGCATCCGTCTCACCACATCCATCACAAAGCCAACACCATTGGCAGCGGGCATGACAAAACCAGCGAAACCTATCTCCACGAAGTGGTGAAGGCGATGGGGGACGCCAGTGCTATTCTGATTACAGGGCCTGCCAATGCGAAAACTGAATTGGTCGCCCACATTCAAAAACACGATCCCGCAATGGCGAAGAAGATTTCGGGCGTTGAAAAGGTGGATCATCCGAGCGATGGCCAGCTGGTTTCATACGCCCGTAAATATTTTAACGTGCCCGGCCTCAATACCGCCCGCGCCTGACGGTTTCTTTGCTACCGGAATTTTGGTCTAGATATCTTCAGCGATATCCTCAGCCCAGAGTTCCGGCTTCTCTCGCATGAAGCGTTCCATCAACGCCTTGCAATCGGCGTCATCGGCGATGATTACTTCAACACCTTTGGAACGCAGGAATTCCTCGTTGCCGCCAAAGCTTTTATTCTCCCCCACAACAACCCGTGGGATGCCAAACTGCAAGATCGTGCCAGAGCACATCATGCGGGGGCTGAGCGACGTGTAGATTGTCATATCCTTGTAGGTTTTCTGACGGCCGGCCTTGCGGATGGCATCCATTTCGCCATGGGCAATTGGGTCACCGCCCTGCACACGCTGATTGCGCCCCTGGGCTACGACTTGGTCTCCTCGCGCTAGAACCGAACCGATGGGGCATCCACCCTCGTCAAATCCGGCCTTGGCTTCCTCATAAGCAATGCGGAGAAATTTTTTATCGGTATCAGAAAGCATGGAGACCCCTATTTGCGCTTGTTCCAGAAATCATCTTGTAGTTTTGCTGCTTCATCGGCAAGCAGCGGACCCACCAATTCAGTTGGCCTTTGGCCTGCTTCAAAGACCAGATGGCAGGGAAGGTCCAACGTGGGGTTTTCTTCATGATCACCCGTCTGGATTTTCAGATCCTTTTCGGTCTGGCCAAATACAACACGGCCAATCCCTGCCCAATAGATCGCACCAGCGCACATGGCACAGGGCTCTGCTGATGTATAAAGCGTGCACTGCTGAAGGAATGCGGCATCGTAAGCTTTGGCTGCGCGCGACGCGAGCAGCTTTTCAGCATGGGCCGTGCGGTCATTTCCTTCTGACGTATAGCCATTGCCCTGTTCCATCAGAATATTGCCATCGGCGTCAGCAAGTATGGATCCAAAGGGGTGGTCGCCGCCATCGCGCGCCTTGGCGGCAACAGCAAAAGAGCGGCGGAGCAGGGCTTCATCGTCACGTTTCATGAGGCCATATTGGCATAGAGCTTCGCACTTGCAAAACTTTTCAGAAACAGCATAACTATGATTCACAACGGGGCCAGAAGAGCCCTGGCGAACAATGGGGTAACTTTGGCGGGAAACATGGCAAAGATACAGCCACGCTTGGAATTGCGCGAAATCACGAAAAGATTTCCAGGCGTATTGGCAAATGATCAGGTCAACCTCAAGGTTATGCCCGGCGAAATCCACGCACTGTTGGGCGAAAATGGTGCTGGCAAATCCACCCTCGTAAAAATGATCTATGGCATCATGGCGCCCGACGCCGGCGAAATGCTGTGGGATGGTGGTCAGGTTCGCATTGCCAATCCAAAGGCGGCACGCAAACTTGGCATCGGCATGGTGTTCCAGCATTTCTCGCTGTTTGAAGCCATGACTGTGCTGGAAAATATAGCCCTCGGTCTCGACCAGAAAATCTCCAAGCGTGACCTTGAGGCAGAGATTTTTAAGGTGCTGGACACCTATGGCTTGAAACTTGATCCCAGCCGCATTGTCTCGACGTTGAGTGTCGGTGAGCGCCAGCGCATTGAAATCGTCCGCGCGTTGCTCCTCAATCCGAAACTGCTCATCATGGATGAGCCTACCTCAGTGTTGACACCGCAGGAAGTGGGGCAGCTTTTCGAGACTCTGCGCAAGCTCGCCGCCAATGGTTGTTCCATCCTTTATATTTCTCACAAACTGCATGAGATTATAGCACTTTGCGAAACGGCGACCATTCTCCGTGGTGGCAAACTCGTTGCGACCTGCGATCCGCGCAAGGAAACTTCGCGCAAACTGGCAGAGATGATGATCGGCGCAAACTTGAAAGAGATTTCCAAAGTAGCGGGTCGCAAATTTGGCGATGTAAAATTTGCCGTGGACAGCCTGACACTTCCCAAACATGGCGACTTTGGAACAGCCCTTTCAAACATCTCATTTAATGTCCGCGCTGGCGAAATATTTGGCATCGCAGGCGTTGCAGGCAACGGCCAAAACGAATTGCTGGAAGCATTGGGCGGCGAGGTCTTGGCTCATCGCAACGAGGCAATCACTGTCGACAAAACCTGCATCGGAAAATGCGGGCCCACCGACCGCCGCGCGGTGGGCTTGGGGGCAGTGCCAGAAGAACGCAATGGCCATGCCGCGGTTGCCGATTTTTCTCTGCAGGACAATGCCGTTCTCACCGCCCGCAACCGCATGAACATGGTGCAGGCCAAATTGATTGATCCTGACAAGTCTAATTCCTTTTCAGAAAAGGTGATCTTGAGCTTTGGCGTCAAGGCGCAAGGGCCGAAATCCATGGCGGGATCGCTATCAGGCGGTAACCTGCAAAAATACATCATGGGCCGCGAAATTCTGCAGAACCCGGCGGTGCTCGTCGTAAGCCAGCCCACCTGGGGCGTTGACGCGGGTGCCGCTGCTGCCATCCATCAGGCGATTGTTGATCTGGCCAACAAGGGCTCGGCAATGGTCATCATCAGTCAGGATTTGGATGAGTTGTTGGCTCTGTGTGACACGATGGCGGTCATCAACCTGGGCCAGTTGTCAGCCCCCATGAAAGTAGGCGAAGTGTCGGTGGAAGAAATTGGACTGTTGATGGGTGGCATTCACGGTGAGGTTGCCCATGCGCATTAAGTTTGAAAAGCGCGCCACACCCAGCCGCTTCATGCTTTTCGCAACCCCCGTCGCAGCCGTTGTATTCACAATTTTGATTGGCGCAGTTCTCTTTGATGCGCTGGGCTATGATGGCTTGGGCACAGTGAAGGAAATGTTCTTCACCCCCATTCTTGCCTCCTACAAATGGCAAGATGTGATGACCAAGGCCGCGCCGCTGATTATCATTGCGCTCGGCCTCTCATTGGGCAATCAGGCCAAGGTGTGGAACATCGGCGCTGAGGGTCAATATATTGCGGGCGCGTTGGCAGGTGCTTACGTCGCCTATCTCACACCGGGGGTCACCAGCCATTGGGTGATCATTCCCATGGTTCTCGCCGGAATTCTGGGCGGAGCCGCTTGGGCAGCCATTCCTGCATTCTTGAAAACCAAATTGAACGTCAATGAAGTGCTGACCAGCTTGATGCTTGTCTATGTCTCCTTGCAATTGCTGGGCTATCTGGTGACTGGGCCTTGGAAAGATCCCAATGGTCGCAACTTCCCCCAAACCGCTCCGTTCACCGATGCACAGCTCTTGCCTCATGCGATTTTTGGAACGGCTATTCCTCCGGGCCTGGTCATTGCTTTCGTGTTGATGCTGGGCTTCTGGTTGTTGGTTTCGCGGTCGGTCTACGGGTTTGAAGTGCGCGTTGTCGGCGCTGCTCCCAGTGCTGCGCGCTATGCGGGCTTCAGCGCCTCCCGCACTGTTTGGTCAACAATGTTAATCAGCGGTGGCATGGCAGGTCTGGCGGGTATCTTGGAAGCGACCAGCCAATTGGGACAGCTCAATCTTGGATTTCCGTCGAACTATGGCTTCACCGCCATCATTGTGTCCTTCCTGGGCCGGCTTCACCCCGTGGGCGTATTTGTTGCCGGAATTGTTTTGGCCATCACCTATGTGGGAGGGCAGGTCGCCCAAACCACAGTTCATGTGCCATCGGCCTCAGGCGGCATTTTTCAGGCCTTGATGCTGTTTCTCATTCTGGCGGGCGATGTCCTTGTCCGTTACCGTCTGCGCTTTGTAGGATCGAAGTCATGAGCATGGATTTTATCATTTCGGCTATCGTGACCGTTGTTGGCATTTCCACGCCCATTCTGTTGGCAGCAACAGGCGAAATGGTCGCTGAAAAGAGCGGCGTTCTCAATCTGGGTGTCGAAGGCATGATGTTGGTAGGCGCCATCACGGGTTTTGCCGTCACCTTCACCACTTTCAATCCATGGCTCGGTGTTTTGGCGGCCGGTGCCGCCGGTGCCGCCGTCTCGATGGTGTTTGGTGTACTGGTTCTGTCTTTGGGTTCAAACCAAGTCGCCACAGGCCTCGCGTTGGCAATATTGGGCATCGGTCTGTCATCGCTCCTGGGCACCAGTTTTACGGGAATGATTGTTCCGCAATTCAGCTCGATCTTTCCAAGCGCACTTTCACAAGATCCATTCTGGCGTGTCATCTTCGGATACAGTCCCATGGTCTATATCGCCTTACTCATCGTATTCGCAGTGGGCTGGTTCCTCAACAAAACGCGCGCTGGATTGGTGCTGCGTGCGGTCGGCGAGAATGACCAGTCGGCCCATTCGATTGGATATTCTGTGATTGGTATCCGTTATCTGGCAATAGCTTTTGGCGGTGCCATGGCAGGGATAGCGGGCAGCTATTTCTCAATGGTGATTACGCCTATGTGGGCTGAGCGCATGACGGCGGGCAGGGGTTGGATTGCGTTGGCATTGGTGGTTTTTGCTGGATGGAAGGCGGGCCGTCTTGTGGTTGGCGCTTATCTTTTCGGCTGTCTGATGACGTTGGAACTTTACGCCAAGGCATCTGGCTTTCAGTTCTTGCCCTCACAATTCTGGGCGTCCATGCCCTATATCATGGCCATTGTCGTATTGGCGGTGATTTCATTCCGGGACCGGGCGGGAAGCGAGGCACCAGCATGCCTTGGCAAACCGTTCCTTCCGAATAGCTGAGACTGGACTTTAATTTTAACAGGAGAAGACAATGATAAAAATGAATCGAAGGAACTTCGTCAAGACTGTATCGGCAACCATTGCCCTTCCAGCTTTTGCCGCCAAGTCATTTGGTGCTGACGAATTGAAGGTGGGCTTTACATATCTGGGCCCCGTCGGTGATTTCGGCTGGACCTGGGCCCATGACAAAGGCCGCAAGTTTATGGTCGAACAATTGGGCGGCAAGGTTGTGGGCGACTATGTTGAAAACGTCGCAGAAGACGCCTCAGCAGTTCCTGTAATCCGTGATTTGGCCCAAGCCGGGCACAATCTGATTTTCACAACCTCGTTTGGTTACATGGATCAGACAATCCAGGTCGCCAAGGACTTCCCCAAGGTCAATTTTGAACATTGCACGGGCTTCAAGCGCGCCGACAACGTGTCGACTTATAACTCGCGCTTCCATGAAGGTCGCGCCGTTCAAGGCACCATTGCTGGCATGATGTCCAAGACCGGCACGATTGGCTACGTGGGCTCGTTCAAGGTTCCAGAAGTGGTGATGGGCGTGAATTCGTTCGCGCTATCGGCACAGGCGATCAATCCCAAGATCAAGGTGAAACTGGTAATGATCGACTCTTGGTTCGATCCCGCCAAGGAAGCTGCGGCAACCGAAACGCTGGCAAACCTCGGTTGTGATATTATCGCGTCACACACAGACAGCCCTGCTGTCTTGCAGGTTTGCGAGCAGAAGAAGATTTATGGTTTTGGCCAAGGTGCGGACATGTCGAAGTTTGCGCCAACCGCTCACTTGACGGCCATTGAAGACATTTGGGGTCCATATTATTTGTCGCGCGCCAAGGCCGTCCTCGATGGCACCTGGAAATCCACTGACACGTGGTGGGGTTTCAAGGAAGGCACTGTGGTGATCTCGCCATACAACAAGTCCTTGCCTGCTGATGTTGCAGCCGCCGCTGACAAAATCCAAGCGGGTTGGAAAGATGGCAGCTACAATGTGTTCACTGGCCCCATCGTCGATCAATCAGGCGCTGAAAAAGTGGCAAAGGGTGTGGTCATGCCCCTTGATCAACTGGCAACCATCGATTGGTTTGTGAAGGGCGTCGAAGGCGCATAACGCCACTGCAAAACGCATCCTCCCCTCAGGGGAGGATGTCTCGCCAAATTCATCCTCCCCACCAGCTGGGGAGGATGATGGTGATAGCGATCAATACGAATGACTTAGGCGTCCATGAGCCTGGCAAGTGCGCACTTAAAACTCGTTACGGGACATTCCTTACAGCGCCCTTTGCAGCACTCGTCGCGAACGCCGCATAGGCGCGCAGAGCCGTCGTCACCTTGCGTGGGCGTTTCTTTTCAGGTGTCCAAGCTTGCTTGCCACGAGCAAGTTGCATGGCGCGGCGATGCTCGATCTCGGCATCAGGCACCGCAAGCTTCACGCTGCGGTTGGGAATGTCAATTTCAATCCGATCGCCTGTATGCACAAGTGCAATTAATCCACCTTCTTCAGCTTCTGGCGAAACGTGCCCGATCGAAAGCCCCGACGTGCCACCCGAGAACCGCCCGTCGGTGATGAGAGCGCAGACTTTACCAAGACCTTTCGATTTGATGTAGCTCGTCGGATAGAGCATTTCCTGCATGCCCGGTCCGCCGCGTGGGCCTTCATAGCGAATGACAACAACGTCGCCAGCCTTCACATCGCCATTGAGAATTCCAGCAACAGCGCTGTCCTGGCTTTCAAACACCACGGCAGGGCCAGCGAACTTCAAGATTGATTCATCAACGCCAGCTGTTTTGACGATGCAGCCATCAAGCGCCAGGTTGCCTTTCAGCACGGCAAGGCCACCATCTTTTGAGAAAGCGTTCTCGACTGAGCGTATGGCACCCTTGGCACGATCAAGATCAAGATCATCCCAGCGGCGAGACTGACTGAAGGCCGTTTGCGTGGGTACACCACCGGGGGCGGCGAGGAAGAAATCATGCACCGATTTTGAATTGGTGCGTGACACGTCCCAGCGATTAATCGCCTTGCCGAGCGTTGCCTCGTGCACAGTGGGAACGTCGGTGTGGATGAGTCCACCTTTTTCCAGCTCGCCCAAAATGGCCATGATGCCGCCCGCGCGATGCACATCTTCCATGTGAACGTCAGACTTGGCAGGCGCCACCTTGCTGATGCAAGGAACACGGCGCGACAACCGGTCAATGTCATCCATGGTGAAGGGAATGCCGCCCTCGTGGGCCGCTGCCAGAATGTGCAGCACCGTGTTGGTTGAGCCGCCCATGGCGATATCGAGAGTCATGGCATTTTCAAAGGCCTTGAAGCTCGCCACATTGCGCGGCAACACGCTCTCATCATTTTGCTCATAATAGCGCTTGGTGATGTCAACGATCAGATGACCGGCCTCAAGGAACAGGCGCTTCCGATCGGCGTGTGTTGCCAGTGTAGAGCCGTTGCCCGGCAGCGAAAGCCCCAGAGCCTCCGTCAGGCAATTCATTGAGTTGGCGGTGAACATGCCAGAGCACGAGCCGCAAGTGGGGCAGGCCGCGCGTTCAATCACCGCCACTTCTTCATCGGAATATTTGTCGTCGGCAGCGGCCACCATCGCATCCACCAGATCAAGCGCCTTGGTCACACCTGATGGTGCTACATATTTGCCAGCCTCCATCGGGCCGCCGGACACAAAAACGGCAGGAATGTTGAGGCGCATTGCTGCCATCAGCATGCCCGGTGTGATCTTGTCGCAATTGGAAATGCAAACCATCGCATCAGCACAATGGGCATTGACCATATATTCGGTGCTGTCGGCGATGATCTCGCGAGAGGGCAGGGAATAAAGCATGCCGTCGTGCCCCATGGCGATACCATCATCAACAGCGATGGTGTTGAACTCCTTGGCCACACCACCGGCCGCTTCGATCTCCCGTGCCACCAATTGGCCGAGATCTTTCAAGTGAACGTGGCCCGGAACAAACTGGGTGAAGCTGTTCACAACGGCAATGATCGGTTTGCCGAAGTCATTGTCCTTCATGCCTGTAGCGCGCCAAAGGCCGCGTGCGCCTGCCATGTTGCGGCCATGGGTGGTAGTCCGTGAACGGTAAGTCGGCATGTTTCAGTTCCTCAATTCTGCATGACTTTTAGCCAAAGCATGCAGCGGAGGGAAGAATGTAATCTTGCATGGGCCTTGTATTTGAAACGCGGGTCACCAACTGTTGCACACTACTGACTGGAGGGTAGATCAATGACTGACACTGCATCAACAACGGCTGGTGGTTTTGAGAGCCACGACGAAGGTAGAAGCTGGCGGCATCGCTGCGGGCCGATGGCCAAGAAGCCTTGGTCGCTTGTAGAGATCGGCACCGTGATCGGCGGGTTTGTTGTGTTCTGGCCCTTGGGCCTTCTGGCTTTGTTTTTGAAATTGAAACGTGGCGAAATCTGGAATGGAGCATCAAACATGGGACCGAACCAAGCGCATTGGCAAAGTTGGCAGAACTGGCGCAGTGAAGCATCGTCTTTCACGGCCCCTTGGAAACGTGGCGTCTGGAATTCTGATGCAGCCCCCACCGGCAATCGTGCCTTCGATGAATATCGCAAGGCCGCATTTGAAAAGCTCGAGGCCGAGCGTCGCAAGCTTGAAGCTGAGCGCCGCGAATTCGACGGCTTCCTGGAAAAACTCCGCAAAGCCAAGGACGAGGACGATTTCCAACGTTTCATGGCTGAGCGCAACGCCTCGAAGCCAGAATAACTCAATAATATCAGCTGGCCGGGGCCTCCACTTAGGGGAGCTACGGCCACTTTCATTTCCCGCCGCTTTATGTTAATAAAACGACATCGCGTTTCGGCCTAATGTGTTGCCCGCTTCCCCGCGATGGGATCGGCGTCAAATGCATCTATTCCACGACGCCGATAAAGCGCGCCCTGGGATGGACTTGGGGCACAAGTATGAAAGGCCTCAACATGTCGAATGGAACCGTGAAATGGTTCAACTCCACCAAGGGTTACGGCTTTATTCAGCCCGAAGCCGGTGGTCCTGATGTTTTCGTCCACGTCAGTGCTGTCGAGCGCGCTGGCCTGAATGGGCTCAACGAGGGCGACAAGCTCTCTTATGAATTGGCGACGGACAAACGATCCGGCAAGGTTTCAGCCGACCAATTGAAAAAGATGTAAAGTCTCTCGGGTTCGTTTTTTCGGGCCTTTATTTTTGGCTTTCAATCAGTCTGGCCGCAAGTTCCGGCATCAGGCCAGCATCAACATTTGCAAAAGCCAACCTCAGATAATCTTCTTGCGCCGGGCCAAACATAGAGCCGGGCAGGCACAGAAGATCATTTTCCTTGCATAAGCGCTTCGCCACTGATTTTGATGTCTCGCCCTTAAACGGGTGGCGCACATAGGCAAAATAGGCCCCGCTGCTCACCAGTTCGTAATCAAGACCCGGCGTTTGAAAGGCTTGGCGCATGGCAGCAAGCCTTCCTGCCATCAGAGCTTTCTTTTCATTCTTCCACGGATCTAGCGCGTCCAATCCGAACAGCACGGCGCGCTGCGTAATCTGCGGTGCGCAGATCGTCATGCAATCGATGATCTTGGCCACCTCATGCAGAAGTTCAGGTCCCGCGATCATTGATCCCAGTCGATAACCCGCCAAAGCATAGATTTTCGAGAAGCTGTAGAGCTGGATTAAAGTCTTTTGCCAATCCGGGCGCGTGAACAAGTCATGTGGCGGTGACGCCTCTGGCCTGAAATCTCGGTATGTTTCGTCCAATATCAGTGCGAGACCCTTTTCCTGGGCGAGATCGAAAAACGCACCAATCACTTCAGCCGGATAGATGGCACCCGATGGATTGTTCGGCGTGCACAGAACAATGGCCTTGGTGCGCTCATTGATGGCCGCACGCGCAGCCGCAGCATCCGGATAGTTGGCTCCCGGGTTAAAAGCCGGAATGGAATTGATCCCAATGCCCAGCATCGAAAGCCACATCTGGTGATTAAAATAGAACGGCGTGGGCATTACGACATTGTCACCCGCCGTGGCAATCGCCATGATGGCTGCAGCAAAAGCCTGATTGCAGCCCGTGGTGATGGCCACGTGAGCGGCAGAAATAGGGGCACCATAGGCCGCGGCCATATGCTCTGCGAACGCCTCGCGCAGTGGCATGATGCCGAAAATGTCGGTATAGCCGCCGGTGCCTGGCTCGCGCGCCAGTCTGGCAATTTCATCCTGCAAGGCTTCAGCTGGCGGATAACTCGGCACCGCCTGGCACATATTGAGGAGGGCGCGGTTGCCCTGTTCTTTTTTCACCCAACTCATCGCCTCGGCGATTGGCGGAAATTCAACGGATTGGATACGCGAAGCGAAAGAATAGCTCATGTGACTCTCTTGGTTTTTCATTCTCTTTAGGGCAAAAGTCCCGGCATGAATATGGTCACGATAGCACGGCTGGTCAGTAGTGATCGGCCCACCTGCAAGGGAAATAAAAATGACAAAAGCAATCAGATTTCATGAGTTTGGCGGTCCCGAAGTTCTGAGATTCGAAGACATCACATTGCCCGAACCGGCAGAGGGCGAAGTGCGTTTACGCCACACGGCAATCGGCCTCAACTTCGTTGACACATATTATCGCAGCGGACTTTATAAATCACCGCTGCCGGCAGGTCTTGGCAACGAAGCTGCGGGCGTGGTGGAAAAACTTGGTGCGGGTGTGAAGGGCCTCAAGATCGGCGACCGCGTTGCCTATGGTACGGGCGATCTTGGTGCTTATGCACAAGCGCGAAACTTTCCGGCCAACCGATTGGTGAAGCTACCCAAATCCATCAGCGACCAAACGGCCGCCGGAATGATGTTGAAAGGCATGACCGTGCGTTATCTGTTGCGCGCCACCTACAAGGTCAAGCGCGGAGAAACCATTTTGCTCCATGCAGCAGCAGGAGGCGTTGGCCTCATCCTGTCGCAATGGGCCAAGGCACTGGGCGTGAAAGTGATCGGCACGGTGGGTGCTGAAGAAAAGCGCGATGTGGCACTCGCCCATGGCTGCTCGCATGTCATTAATTCAACAACCGAGAATGTTGTCGAACGTGTCAAAGAATTGACCAAGGGCAAGGGTGTGCCCGTCGTTTATGATGGCGTGGGGCAGGCCACCTTCAACACCTCGTTGGATTGCCTGAGCCCGCGCGGACTTCTGGTCAGCTTTGGCAACGCCTCGGGTGCGGTGAGCGCATTCAATCTGGGAATTCTGGCAGGAAAAGGCTCACTTTACGTGACAAGGCCGACGCTTGGCACCTATGTGGCCAAGGATTCAGAGTTCAAGGAAACCGCAGCGGATCTCATTGAAATCGTTAAATCCGGCAAGGTGAAAATCAACATCAACCAGCGTTACGCACTTGCCGATGCCGCCAAAGCCCATGAAGATCTGGCGGCGCG
>JBDSTO010000054.1:0-4426 GCA_039928255.1 Aestuariivirga sp.
AACACACAAGATCACTGCCGGAAAATTCTACGACCTGCCCCGCCACGTAACTGCGCTCCGGCCCCGCGCGGTCCAACGCCGTGTTGGCCAGTTTTGTGAGCGGCATCAAAGCTGGATTGATCACCTCAACCTGAGCGTTCCATTCTCCAACAACCGCATCAGCCAGTGCACGCGTCGGCAGGACGAGTTTTGCCTTCAGCGGCGTTTTTACGACGCGCCCGTCGAGTGCGACAGCAAGGTCATCAGTCACCGTCGCAAGCTTATAGAATTTCTTGGGCAAGGGCCGATCAACGCGGTCCTGGCTCAGGCGCTCCCAGCGTTCGTCCTGGGTTTCCTCAGCCATCAAAACGGCCTGCGTCAAATCCGAATTTCTCAAACGTGTCGATCATATGCTGTGGCAAAATAGCCGTCACGTCGACGATACCTTCCCGCGGATGCGGAAACACAATGCGCCGTGCATGAAGATGCAAACGATTGGCTACTCCATCGGGCACATCAATGTCGCCGCCATATTTGTTGTCACCCAAAATCGGCGTTCCAATATGGGCGGTATGCGCGCGCAACTGATGCTGCCGCCCCGTCTGCGGCTTCAACGATAGCCACGAAAAGCCATTGGATTTCCCCAGCAAGGCATATTGCGTCACCGCCTCTTTCTCATCCTCTTCTTCGCCAGCTTTGGACGCGCGCATCCGGTCGCCATCCTCGCTGCGCGCCTTGATCAGCGCCACATCAATGCGCCCCTGCGCCGGGTCGGGAATGCCTTTGACGACAGCCCAATAGGTTTTCTTCACAACGCGGGTGGCAAACATCTTGCCCAAGGCGGAAGCCACCGCGCGCCGCTTGGCAACCACGATGACACCCGATGTGTCGCGGTCCAAGCGATGCACCAGCAAGGGCCGCTCGCCAAGTTCCACCCCCAGCCCCATCAGAAGGCCATCCAGATGCAGATGAGTCTTGGTGCCGCCCTGCACAGCAAAGCCCGAAGGCTTGTTCAACACATAAAGATCTTTGTCTTCGTGGATCACCATGGAATTGAAGAGCTGGCGTTCCTTCGCGGTCAAGGGCGCCACATCTTCCTTGGGCACATCCGCGGGCCTGCGGTCAAAATCCAGAGGTGGCACGCGAATGTCCTGCCCCTTCGCCAGGCGGGAATTGGTTTTGACGCGCCCTGCCCCCACGCGAACTTGGCCCGTGCGCGTCAGCTTGTTCAGATAGGCGAATGTCACCTGTGGGAAATGCACTTTGAACCAGCGGTCAAGACGCATACCGTCTTCATCAGCCGACACTTCATAGCGTTTGACTTCCGCACTCATGCGAAGAGGGACCGCACCGCAGCGAAACCAATAAAACAGGCCGCAATCGAGAGCACCACCGAGGCCAGCGCATAGCCGCCCGCAGCCATGAATTCGCGCCGCTCCGCCATCAAAGCAAAATCCAATGCAAAGGCCGAAAATGTCGTGAAGCCGCCGAGAATGCCGGTCGTCAGGAACAGCCGCATCTCCTGACTGACATTGAACTTCAACGCCATCAGCTCCGTCAGCAGGCCCATGACAAAGCAACCAACGATATTCACAATCAATGTATACCACGGATAATCAGCGCCAAAAATCCGGGGCGCGCCAACATTCACGCCATAGCGCAACGCAGCGCCTAAGCCCCCACCAATGGCGACAATCAGATAATTCATCTCACAACCATCCCCTGCGCTTGAACCACAACACTGGCGCCAACGCCGACAGGACCATCAGCACAATGCCAAACGGATAGCCCCATTCCCAATCGAGCTCCGGCATCATTTTGAAATTCATGCCATAGATCGACGCCACCAGGGTGGGCGGCAGAAACACTACTGATGCGATGGTGAAAATCTTGATGATGGCATTCTGTTCAATCGAAATCATGCCGAGCACGGCATCGAGCAGAAATGAAATCTTGGCCGAGAGGAAACTGGCATGGTCGGTCAAGGACGCAATATCGCGCTGCACGGTTTTAAGCCGCGCCTTGTTGTCCTTGCCTTCCTTGGTGTCTTTCGCCTGGTCCACAATCGATTGCGCATAGGCCACCATGCGCCCTACCGACACGAGGCTTTCACGCATCTTCGAGGTGAAGTCCCCCTCCTCGCCAACCTTGCCCAGAAGCTCTTCCAGGTTCTTGGGCTTCTTGCGGCGGCGCGCATCCTCGCGGCGCTTGATCAGCGAGGTTGAGAACACCTGCTTTGAGGTTTCATCGATGATGACGCCTGCGCGCTCCAGATGGTCAGCAGCCCGGTCAATCACGGCTTCAACCAAACTGATAAAAATCCCCCAGCTCGAATGGGCCGTGGCATGGCGCATGGCCTGCTTCACATAAACCGGAAAGGCCTGAGGGTGGTGATAGCGGATGGTGATGAGCTGATTGCCCTTCACAATAAAGGTGACGGGCGAAGCCTCGGGCCGATCATCTTCGCCGCGCCGGATGAGCGTGGCGGTCATAAAGATAGCGTCATCATCCTGATAGAGGCGACTTGAAGCCTCGATCTCTTCCAACTCGCCGCGCGTGGGAATGTCGATGCCGAGTGCTGACTCGACTCGTTTTTCTTCGTCCATTGTGGGCTCGACAAGGTCAAGCCACATCGAAGCCGCCAGCACCGCCTGTTCGGCATCTGCGGGGTGGCACACCAATACATTGTCGGCAATGGCATAGGCATTGAGCATGGCCATGCTTAGCCCTCAAATTTGAAGAATCGCAAGGGCCTTGATCAAGCGCGCGGGCATGGGCATTACACGCCCCATGACATTAAAACCAATTCACGTGATCGGTGCCGGCATGGCAGGCTCTGAAGCCGCCTGGGCCGCCGCCAATGCGGGCGTGCCCGTCATTCTCCACGAAATGCGGGGCTTGACCAAAACCGACGTTCACAAGACCGATGACTTTGCGGAGCTCGTCTGCTCCAATTCCTTCCGCAGTGACGATAAAGACAACAACGCTGTTGGTTTGCTCCATGAAGAAATGCGCCAGGCGGGCTCGCTTCTGATGGCTGTCGCTGAAAAGCACAAGGTTCCCGCAGGTGGCGCTTTGGCTGTGGACCGCGATGGCTTTTCAGCCGAAGTTACAGCCCGCATTTCCGCCCATCCTTTGATCACCATCGAACGCGGGGAAATCGAAACCCTGCCCCCTGCGGATTGGGACAATGTGATCATCGCCACGGGGCCTTTGACCTCCGAGAAACTGGCCGCAGCCATTGGCCAACTGACGGGCGAAGAAGGCCTGGCATTTTTCGATGCGATTGCTCCCATCATCCACCGTGAATCAATTGACCTGAGCAAGGCCTGGTTCCAGTCGCGCTATGACAAGATTGGTCCCGGCGGCACCGGCAAGGACTATATCAACTGCCCAATGGACCAGAGCCAGTATGAGGGTTTCATCGCGGCGCTTCTGTCTGGCGAAAAAACCGACTTCCGGGAGTTTGAGAAAACCACACCGTATTTTGATGGCTGTCTGCCCATTGAAGTGATGGCGGAGCGCGGGCCTGAAACCTTGCGCCATGGCCCGATGAAGCCGATGGGCCTCACCAATGAACATAACCCCACCGTCAAAGCTTATGCAGTGGTTCAATTGAGGCAGGATAACGCCTTGGGAACATTGTATAATATGGTAGGATTTCAGACCAAGCTCAAATATGCCGAGCAGGTTCAAGTCTTCCGCACTATCCCCGGCTTGGAACAGGCCGAATTCGCCAGGCTTGGTGGACTCCACCGCAACACTTTTCTCAATTCTCCCAAGCTCTTAGATGCTCAGCTTCGTCTGAAGCTTGAGCCACGGCTGCGCTTTGCTGGCCAAATCACCGGCGTTGAAGGCTATGTTGAAAGCGGGGCCATGGGCTTGATGGCGGGTAAAATGGCCGCGGCCCAAGCCAAGGGCCAAACCTTGGCAACACCCCCCGCAACCACAGCCCACGGCGCTCTCATCAATCACATCACTGGCGGCCACATTATTACGACCGACAACAAGACCCAGACGTTCCAGCCGATGAACATAAATTTCGGCCTGATGCCGCCCCCGCAAATGCCCGAGCGCATCAATGGCAAACGCCTGAGCTATGCCGACAAGCAAGTCGCCCGCAAACGAGCCTACACGTCGCGCGCCATGGCGGATTTCAAAGAGTGGTTGTCGGCGAGCATTTAATAGCAGTTTCCGTTCAACCAAACACCGTCATTCCCGCGAAGGCGGGAATCCAACTAAGACCACACCCGCCAAAGTTAGACCCCCGCCTGCGCGGGGGTGACGGCATTGGTGGTGATCTGTAACCCGAAAATCTTCAAGTTTAAAAACTCTCAGTCTTCGCCGCTTTCCACAAAATCCACTGCTTGCGCCACTGGGCAATGTCGACAGGTTTTCTGGAAATCTTCGTGCCAGCACTTTTGATGACTGCGAGATAAGGCTCGGT
>JBDSTO010000055.1:0-4611 GCA_039928255.1 Aestuariivirga sp.
CAGCAAAACCTAGACCAGCCTGAAGAGGCGTGTCCTCTTCGCCGATATCATGCCCCCAGTGGCGGTATCCTTTTTCCATGCGCAGGGAATTGATGGCGAAATAGCCGCCCATCCGAAGGCCGAACGCAGAACCGGCTTCAAGAATGGAATCGAAGACGTGGGTCGCAAATTCGGCGGGCATATAAAGTTCATAGCCCTGCTCACCGACATAGGTCAGTCGACTGGCACGCGCGCGCGCGTAGCCGAGGTCAATCTCCTTACTGGTTCCAAATGGGAAGGCTTGGTCTGAGAAGTCAGCTGGTGAAATTGTAGAAAGAAGCGCCCGCGCTTTGGGTCCCATGAGAGCAAGCATTGGTAAGCCCGAAGTTATATCGCTGATGTGGACATTCGCACCGTCCGGAATTGCCCGGGTGAGCCAGGCAAAGTCGCGCCGTTGCGAAACAGCGATTGTGACCACCATGAAGGATGTCGCAGAGATGCGAGTGACCGTAACATCAGCTTCAATACCGCCGGCCACGTTCGGCAACTGGGTGTAAACAACCTTGCCCACAGGCACATCGATCTCATTCGCGCAGATGTGGTTGAGCACACGCATCGCATCGCGTCCCTCAACCATGTATTTTATAAAGCAGCTATGGTCGAACAAAGTAACGTTGCTTGCGGTATTGCGGCATTCTTCTCCGCATGCGTCGAACCAGCTTTGTCGTCCGTAGGAATAATCGATTTTAAGTGTTGTTCCGGGTGCTCCAAAAAAGCCCGGACGCTCCCATCCTGCGGCCTCAGTCATGCAGGCGCCAAGACCCTTCAAGCGATCATGAAATGGACTGCGGCGAATGTCTCTTGCGGTCTCGAATTGGCGCGAGGGCCAGTGCATATCAAACAGCAGTCCTAATGTCTCTGTCGCGCGGTCTTCAAGATATTTGCGATTGCCTTGGAAGGTCTGCATCCGTCGGACGTCAACATCCATTAACTCCACAGGAGGGCGCCCATCGCGAATCCAGTCAGCCAAGGCCTTGCCGACGCCGCCTGACGAGAGAATGCCAATAGAATTGAAACCTGTGGCGCAGAACATTCCCTTAACTTCAGGCGTTTCGCCCAAAAGATAACGGTCATCGGGCGTAAAGCTCTCGGGACCATTGAAGAACAATTGTACGCCAGTCTTCTGAAGAATGGGAACCCGTCGTGTGGCGACTTCGAGATAGGGCGCGATATGGTCAACGTCCTCAGGCAATGAATCAAAAGAGAAATTCTCAGAGATTCCCTTCTGACCCCAGGGCTTGGCATGAGGCTCAAAGAACCCAACCAGCAGCTTTCCTGCATCTTCCTTGTAGTAGGTCCACTCATCGCCCAGGAAAAGCACTGGCAAATCACGCGGCAGGTCTTGGACCGGTTCGGTTACGATATAGAAATGTTCAGCGGCATGCAGTGGCAATGTGACGCCAATTTGCGCCGCCAAATCGCGTGACCACATTCCTCCACAAATCACGATTTTGGGGGCACGGATGGTGCCTTTGTCCGTTACCACACCAGCGGCTTTGCCATTCTCAACCAGAATCTGGACGACGGGTGTCTGTTCCAGAATCTTTGCGCCACCCATACGCGCACCTTTGGCATAAGCCATGGTCACGTCTGCGGGGTTGACCTGTCCGTCTTGTGGAAACCAGAAGCCTCCGACTATTCCTTCGGTGCTGATCGGTGACCAACGTTCCTTGATTTCAGCGGGACTGACAGGCTCAACCGGAAGGCCAAAGTTCCGACCCATGGATGCCCCACGCGCAAGCTCCTCATAGCGCGCTGGCGTATTAGCAACGCGAAGCGAGCCCCGCCGCTTGAACCCGGTGGCCTGGCCGGTTTCTTGCTCGAGGGTTCCGAACAGCTCACCGGTATATTTGGCGAGTTCGGTCATGCGACGCGTGGCGCGCAACTGTGTCACGAGTCCTGCAGCATGCCATGTCGTACCGCATGTCAATTGCTTGCGCTCGCACAGCACAACATCCTTGATACCGATCTTGGTCAGATGATAGGCCACAGAACACCCGGCGATCCCGCCGCCAATGATCACCACGTCTGCCCGGTCTGGAATATCCTGTGCCATTCTCGCGTGCCTGCTGCCCTTCAACGCGTGCCCGGATAGCTTTCATCATTGCTATAGGGGAACCACCAGAAATCCTGATTGCTCGCTTTTGGATCAATCATCACAAATTTGGTGTTTTGGAATTGCGCCAGGCCTTCAGGGCCAAGCTGACGACCAGTCCCTGAAAGTTTGCGCCCACCGAATGGCAAAGCGTCATTATCGAGCAAGGGCGCATTGATCCACAGAATGCCGGACTCAATTTCACGCACGGCGCGGAAGATTTCGTCGGTGTCGAGCGAATAAAGGTTGCCGCCCAGTCCGTAGCGTGAACGGTTTGCCAAGGTGATTGCCTCATCAAAGCTCTTGACGCGACAGATTGGAGCAACAGGACCGAATGGCTCTTCGTTGAGAATTTCCATGTCTGGCGTCACATCGGTCAACACGGTGGGTTCCACAAACCAGCCTCGGTTGAGATCTGCAGGCCGCCCGCCGCCGGTTTTCACCTTCGCACCCTGTTTGCGGGCGTGGCCGATCATGCCTTCAAAACGTTCGCGTTGGCGCCGTGTCGCCATGGGCCCCATGTCAACATGTTCCAAGCCATTGCCCACGCGCAGCTTTTTGGCTTCGGCTGCAAGGCGCTCGACAAACTCGTCATGGATTGCGTCGTGGACGTAAAACCGCTCGGCCGACGTGCAGACTTGGCCGCAGTTCAGATAGGCAGCAAAGGCCGCTCCTCGTGCCGCCATCTCTAGCGGAGCCGATGGCATGACAATGAAGGGGTCGTTGCCCGATGCTTCGATGAGACAGGGCTTGAAACTTTCTGCACAGGTTCGTGCCACGGACTGGCCCACCGCAACAGAGCCGGTGTATGCAACGCCATGTGTGTTGTTGCTGGCAATCAAGCGTTGGCCGACACGGGCTCCACCGGTGATGACTTGAATGAGTCCTGGCGGCAAGGTTGAGAAGACTTCCATGAACTTCAGCGTTGTTATGCTGGTTTGTTCATGAGGCTTGACGATAACCGCATTGCCAGCAGCTAGGGCGGCGGCGGCTTCCCAACATAGCAGCACAAGGGGATAGTTAAAGGGAAGTACGATGACGATTGTGCCCAGCGGTTCCTTGACGCTGAAATGAAATTGCCCAGGCACGGTGGCGCCAGCAATACGACCGGTCTCATGGCGGGCCAGCTCGGCATAATAATCAATGGCCGTGGCACACCAGGACACTTCATCGACCGATTCTTTGAAGGGTTTGCCTTCTTCACGGGTCAGGCACTCCGCATAGAGTGACTTGTCCCGCCGGATGACTGCAGCAATGTCATGCAGTATGACAGCGCGGCTGCGTGGGTCGATGGCATTCCATTTCCGCCTCGTGACATTGGCGATTTCAATGGCGTTGTCGACTTCGGCGTCGGTTGCATCGGCGATTTGCCCCAGACGGTCTTCTGTCGCAGGCTCAATCACATCGAGATGGGCCGTCGATGAACTGGCAACGAACGCCCCTCCAACGAATAGCTTTCCAGACAAACGCGCGAAGTCGTTTTTTGCGGTCATGAATATTTCCTCCTGCCCAACCCTTCAGTTGCAAATGGTCGGAATAGTGTTTAATTTTTTTGAAACTATGACATAATTTGTTTTTATCGACAAGTGGTGCGGTGAAACGGGTGGTTGATGACTTTACTTCTGGTGCAGACGCCATCATGAAGTGGGAATACAATGATCTGGGAATCGAGATTTGGTTCGCCCGGTCACAAACAGGAGCTGAAGTTTGGCGAAGGCGCAGACGACACCTTCAAGTGCGGGTGTGCGAAAGAAGATCATGGCGGCAAAAGCACGCTCGCGCAGTCAGGCAAATGATCTGGCCGTGGGGGAACGTCTAAAAGCAGTTCGCGAGAAGGCAGGTCTTTCCCAGCGTGAACTTGCAAAAAGGGCCGATGTTACCAACGCAACGATCTCGTTGATCGAGCAGGAAGCGCACGCACCGTCGCTTGCTTCACTGCACCGCATTCTTGCAGCTATTCCAATTTCAATGGCAGATTTTTTCGCGCTGCCAACCTCCCAGCAGAATGTCCTCTTTTATGAAGAGGCTGATCTTGCCGTGGTCTCTCGCGGTGCGGCCGACTTGCGTGTCATGGGCAGCGAACGACGCGACAAGGCCCTGCAACTGTTTATTGAGCGCTACCGGCCCGGCGCCGGAACCGGAGATGAGGCTCTTGTGCATCAAGGCGAGACTGCAGCGGTCGTCATCCAGGGTGTCGTCGAAGTTGAGGTCGCCGGTGAAGTGCGACGAATCCAATCGGGGGGCGGCTATCAGCTTTTTGGTAGCCAGCCCTACCGCTTGAAAAATGTCGGCAAAACCATTGCCATTGTTGTCTGCGCTTGCACGCCACCGATGATCTGAAATGGGGCAGCTAGAGTTGTCAGCTGTCAGATAAATTGGGTGGCCTGAATCCTTGAAGTCCGGTTTTGACCCTAAGCAGCAATGCCAGCGATTTGGTACCAAGTCCGCAATCCAAGGTTATCCGGACCTTGAATTGA
>JBDSTO010000056.1:0-5954 GCA_039928255.1 Aestuariivirga sp.
GGCGAAAATGTGTCAATCTTCAAATTTAACTTGATGATGTGGATAGAATTAGTCGTTTGTAGGTTGAATCACAAGGTGTTATCTCTCGATCATCAAACAATTCTTAACGAAAGCTAAAGATTATGACCAAGATCGTTGCCGCCGCCATTCAAAAGACCCCAGCGTCTTCCGTGCGGAAGTTTGTGCGCGGTGTTTTCACCTTTGATCCAGCCGCAAGCCGCATGCTGGATGATACATTCGTCCAGGTGCATCTGAGCTCGCGCATCTGGATGGTCTGAGCCGACCCTATTTCTGCCCTCGATAGACTGCCCCGCTGATATGCGGGGCTTTTTTATGCTGATGGATGGGGTTGGGCGTTATTTGCCCTTCCAAACAGGCTTGCGCTTTTCAGCGAAGGCTTTGGCACCCTCGAGCTGGTCTTCGCTGGAATAGAGCTTGTCCACAGTTTTGAGCTTGCGCTTGGTCACCATGTCGAAGGCCTGCTGGACGGGAAGGTGACCCGTCTCGCGCGCTACTTCCTTGATGGCGGCGAACACCAACGGCGGGCCCTCCGCCAATTGCGCGGCCAGCTCACGGGCGCGGGCCATCAACTTGTCGGCGGCCAGCACTTCATTGACGAGGCCCCAGCGCAGGGCCTCTGCGGCATCAATGCGGCGGCCCGTGAAGAGAAGTTCCATGGCCACATGATAAGGAATGCGCCGCGGCAACTTGATCGTGGCGGCATCGGCCACAGTTCCTGAATTGATTTCAGGAAGAGCGAACGTGGCGTGTTCAGCCGCCAGAATAATATCGCAGGAAATCATGATTTCGAAACCGCCGCCGAATGCCAAGCCATTCACCGCGCAGATGACGGGCTTGTTGAGGTTCGGCAATTCCTGCAAGCCGCCGAAGCCGCCCACGCCATAGTCTGAGTCCGGCGCTTCGCCAGCGGCTGCTGCTTTCAAATCCCAGCCGGGGCAGAAGAATTTTTCGCCTGCACCTGTGAGGATGGCAACGCGCAAAGTTGGGTCATCGCGGAAGTTTGCGAATATGTCGCCCATGATGCGCGACGTTACGGCATCGATGGCATTGGCTTTGGGACGGTCAATGGTGACTTCAAGAATGGCACCATGCTTTTCAACGCGGATGGGAGATGTCATGTGGTCCTCATTCTGATCAGGGCATCTGCGGCCACGGCACCTTGCGGCAGCACAAAGAGCGGGTTGATATCGAGTTCTTCAATTTGCCCATCATGCGCGGCGGCGAAGGCGGCTACGGATTCAATTGCTTTGATGATGGCGTCCTGATCGCCAGATTTGCCGCGGAAACCTTCCACGAGTTTCCAGATACGGAGCGCGTGCAGCGCACGGGTGATTTCCCCGCGATTGGTGGGGAGCAGCAGCGTGGCTGAATCTTTCAATAGCTCGGTGAAGATGCCACCAGCACCAACGACGAGGGCGAGGCCGAATTGCGGGTCACGCTTCAGGCCGACAATGAGTTCAGCGACCGCACCGGGAATCATTTTCTCGACGAGAACTTCAGAGCCGAGCTTTGCCATTTTGTCGGCGGCAGCTCTGACTTCGGCTTCAGATTTCAGGTTCAAGGCAACACCACCGGCTTCCGTCTTGTGGGCGATGGCGGCGGATGAGGTTTTGAGGACAACCGGGAAACCAATTTCTGCAGCGACGCGCGGTGCGTCAGCGATGGCGCAGGTTTTTCCTTCAGGGATGGCCAAGCCAAATTTCTTCAGCATCTGTTTGGCCGCATGTTCAGTCAACACTTGCGGCTCGCCAGTATTGGTCATGGGAGTCGTCAATTTGGGCAAGGCCACATTGCGGGCCCAGTTCTCGCCGATGAAACTCGCGGCTTCAAAGGCAGACAATGTATCGTCGAGTCCCAACATGGGGGCAACGCCGGCCTCCGCAAAAAGGGCCGCCATTTCCTGCGGCAAGTTTTCTTGCAAGCTCGCCACTACGACGGCGCGGGCGTTGTTAGCTTTTGCGGCAGCCACATAGGCGCGGGCGGTTTTGTACCATGCGGCGGGGTTCATGTGGGGCAGGGTGGGCACATCGAGGATCAGCATGCCACAATCAAATCCACCCGAGAGCACGGCGGTGAAGGTGTTGGTGAGCTTGTCCTCATCGCCCCAAATGAAGGTGTGATAGTCGAGTGGATTGTCGATCGACACGAATTCATTGAGCGTGGCTGACACCTTGGGCTTGGTCGCGGCGCTGAACGCGGGGAAGGACACTCGGCGTGTCATCGCCATATCGGCCACGAGTGCGGCCTCGCCACCGGAGCAGGACAGCGAGACCAATCTCGCATCGGCAATCGGGCCGCCATGGTGGAGGAATTTCAAAGTTTCGGCCAAGGCAGTCACGGAGGTGACGCGGGCCACACCATAACGCTCGAACATCGCGTCATAGAGTTGGTCGGCGCCAGAGAGTGAAGACGTGTGGCTGAGTGTGACTTTGGCACCTTGTTCAGATTTTCCGGTCTTCAAGGCCACGATGGGCTTTTTGAGGCTGCGGGCCTTTTCGGCAGCCGCGGCAAAGCGGGCGACATCTTTCAGGCCTTCGACGTGCAGGCCTATTGCCGTGATCCTCGGATCATCGGCGAGTTCTTCGACCATGCGGGCAATATCGACATCGGCCTGATTGCCGATGGTGAAGATAGCGGCCAGTGGCAATTCGCGGTTGGTGAAGGTGAGGTTGCAGGCGATGTTGCCCGATTGGGTGATGATGGCGACACCCGTGTCGCGGATTTTGACGCCATGTTCATCGGGCCAGAGGGCGGCGCGCGACAGGCCATTCACAAAGCCATAGCAGTTTGGCCCCATCAAAGGCATGCCGTCAGCGGCCTTGAGAAGTTCAGCCTGCAGCTCAGTTGCGCCAGCTTCGGCGAAGCCTGCGGCATAGATCACGGCGCCCCCGCAGCCTTTTTTGCGAAGGGCGCGGACAATATCAACAGTGGGTTCGCGCTTGACCGCGATGAAGGCCGCATCGATGGGTCCTTCGATGTCATCAACTGACTTTACAGTTTTGATGCCGCCCAGTTCTTCGCGCTTCGGGTGCACAGCCCAGATTTTTCCGGTGAAGCCGAATTCACGCGTGCGGGTGATGGCGATGGCGCATTCATTGCCACCCACGAAGACGATGGATTTTGGCTTGATGAGGCGAGAGAGGGAATTTTGAGAGTTCAATTTTTACTCCGTCACCCCAGCGAAAGCTGGGGCCCCGCCTTCGTTGGCGGCGTGTACATGAGGTTTCCATCAATCATTTCGTGGAGATCGTTCCAGTTCTTGTTCATTTTTTCTATCAATTCGATCTTCCACTGCCGCTTCCAGGCCGTGATTTGCTTTTCGACCCTTATCGCTTCGTCCATGCTTGGCAGATGTGAATACCAAGCCAAAGTTTTTACCTGATAGTCTTTCGTGAAACCATCGAACAACTCATTCTTGTGGTGGTGAACACGGTTGTAGAGCTCCGATGTTACCCCAACATAAAGCGTGCCACGATAACGGCTGGCGAGAATGTAGACTGCAGGAAGTTTGATGTTCTCCATTTGGTTGCTCGTTAAGCGGGGCCCCAGCTTTCGCTGGGGTGACGGATTTCTGTTTAGCCACCCAGTGGCCTCAAGAGAGCCCGGCTGATGATGTGACGCTGGATTTCCGATGTGCCTTCCCAGATGCGTTCCACGCGGGCGTCGCGCCAGATGCGCTCCAGCGGCAGGTCACTCATCAGGCCCATGCCACCGTGAATCTGGATGGCCTCATCGGCTATCATGGCCAGAACTTCCGTGGCTTTGAGCTTCGCCATCGCCATGTCCATTTCAGTGACGGTACCCTGGTCATACTTCCATGCCGCCTCATAGGTGAGCAATTCTGCGGCCCGCAGTTCCATCGCCATGTCGGCCAATTTGAATGACACGCCCTGGAATTTTCCGATCTGCTGGCCAAACTGAACGCGGTCCACCGCATATTGCTTGGCGAGATCAAGGGCGCGTTCAGCACGGCCCAGACAGGTGGCGGCGACTTGCAGACGTGTGGCACCAAGCCAAGCACCAGCAACTTCAAAGCCCTTGTGAACTTCGCCCAGGATTTGGCTTTTGTGTACGCGGCAATCATTGAATTCCAGAATGCAGTTCTGATAGCCACGATGGGAGACGTTCTTGTAGCCGTCACGCACAGTGAAGCCCGGCGTTCCCTTGTCGATCAGGAAGGCGGTGATCAGCTTCTTCTTGCCGCGCGAAGTTTCCTCTTCACCAGTGGCAGCGAAGAGAATGACGAAAGTTGCCTCGTCGGCGTGGCTTATGAAATGCTTGGTGCCGTTGATGATGAAATCATCCCCTTCGGCCTTGGCGAAAGTCTTCATGCCGCGCAAATCAGAACCAATGCCCGGTTCCGTGAGCGCCAGACAATCCGAGGCCTTGCCCGCGATGGCGGGGTAGAGATATTTCTTGCGCTGCTCTTCATTGCAGGCGAGCAAAATGTTGGACGGGCGGAACACGCAATTCCAGTGCAGCGCGTAAGAGGCGCGGCCCAGTTCGCGCTCGTAGAGAACCCAGGTCAGCGTATCAAGGCCGGCACCCCCCACATCGGCTGGCATGTTGGCGGCATAGAGGCCGGCCTCCATAGCCTTGGCTTTCAATTCATCGCGGAGGGCAGGGCGCAAGACCCCAGTCGATTCAACCTCTGCCTCATGCGGAAACAGTTCTGCTTCCACGAAGGCGCGCGTGGTTTTGACAATGAGTCTCTGTTCGTCGCTGAGATTGAAATCCATGTGGGTCCGTTACTTGATGTGGAAGGATTCGATGTGGCCGTCCATGGCGATATCCTGCCCATTGATCATAAAGGCCTGTGGGCTGGCCAGAAACACGGCCAGACTAGCGATTTCATCGGCTTCAACAAAGCGTTCAAGGGATTGTCCGGCGGTGAGTTCTTTTGCCACTTGTTCAAAAGGAAGCCCACGCAAATCGGCTTCTCCTTGAATGACGTTGTTGATGCGGTCGCCCTTCACACCCCCGGGGCAGATGGCGTTGCAGCGCACGTTATAAGGGCCAAGCTCAATGGCGAGCGATTTGGTGAGGCCAATCACCGCCCACTTTGCGGCGGCATAAGGTGTGCGATTGCCAAAGCCATGTTGGCCAGCGTTGGACGACATGTTGATGATGAGGCCGGATCTCTGCGCCTTCATCACGGGTGCTGCGCGCCTTGCACAAAAGAACTGCGAGTCAAGACAGATTTCGAGGCATTCCTTCCAGTCGGCATATTCCATATCGTCGATGGGAGACGTTGGGCCTTTGATGCCGGCATTGTTGATCATCACATCAAGCCCGCCCAGATCATCTAAAGCATCATCGAACCAAGCGTCGACTTCGCCTTCAGAGCGCACGTTCACATGGGTTGCGGCGATATCGGGAAATTCATCGCGAAACGCGGCCAGGGCCTTCTCGTTGACGTCGCATATATGAACCTTGGCACCTTCCTCATGAAAGGCGCGGGCCATGGCGCGGCCAATGCCTGAGGCGGCGGCGGTAATCATTACGCGTTGTGCTGGCATGGTTGTCCGCTCCTATTTTTTCTTCTTTGGCTTCTTCTTGGCTTTTTCTTCACGCTCAAGCACCAGACCTGACCCGATCTTGTGCTTTTTAAACAGCTTCATCATGTCAACCAAGATAGCGTTGCGCTTGGCTTCCCAATGGGCAACCGATTTGCCATCGGCCTGAGCTTCGCAGCCTTCAATCAGGCGGGTTTCCAGAGCATCATTCCACTTGGGGAATTTGAGGTCGGTCCATGGCAATTCGAGCGTTGGGTCGAACTGTTTCATGAAATCGCGCATGCCGCCCGGCCCGCCGGCGAGATGATAAGTTTGGAATGACCCCATGAAGGCCCAGCGCATGCCCGCCGAATAGACAATCGAGTCGTCGATGTCCGCCGTTGTGCCGATGTCCTTGTCCAGAATGTGCAGAGCCTC
>JBDSTO010000057.1:0-10609 GCA_039928255.1 Aestuariivirga sp.
TCAAAACCAATAAGTTCAACATCAGGCATCGTGTTGCGCAAGAAACGCGTCAGGACCGGGCCAACATAGCCCATGTTCCCTGTAACAAGAATTCTCATACTTCACCGCATCCCATTACCAGATTTTCCACGGCGCCTGTCCCGACGCCCAAAGTTCTTCAAGCTGCCTCTTGTCGCGAAGCGTATCCATCGGCTGCCAAAAGCCGCCGTGGAAATAAGCACCCAATTGTCCATCGGACGCCAGCTTCTTCATGGGCTCTTTTTCCCACACGGTCTCATCGCCCTTGATGTAACTTCCAATCTGCGGAGAAAGTACAAAGAAGCCGCCATTGATCCAGCCTCCATCACCGACTGGCTTTTCTTGAAAGCCTGTGACGCGGTCTCCTTCATAGACGATTGATCCGAACCGGCCGGGAGGTTGGACAGCCGTGACTGTGGCAAGCCGGCCTGATTTCCGGTGCAGTTCCAATGCTGCTGTGACATCGACATTGCCCACACCATCACCATAGGTGAGGCAGAATTCTTTATCCTCGCCGATATAGGGGAGAATGCGCTTGATGCGGCCCCCAATCATCGTGTTCTCACCCGTCTCAATCATCGTCACGCGCCAAGGCTCTGCATGCGCATGGTGAACTTCCATGGTGTTTTTTCTGATGTCGAATGTGACATCTGACATGTGCAGAAAATAGTTCTGGAAATATTCTTTGATGACATAACCTTTGTAACCGAGACAGATCACGAAGTCATTTACGCCGTGTGCGGAGTAAATCTTCATGATGTGCCAAATGATCGGCTTGCCCCCGATTTCGATCATTGGTTTTGGTTTAAGATCGGTCTCTTCCGAAAATCGCGTTCCGAAACCGCCCGCAAGTATTACTGCTTTCATTCTGGCTATTTGTTCCTTGCCCCATCCAAGAGCCAACCATCCGCCCATTTGCACCCACGGCGATATTGTTCAACGCCGGAATGAGTCTTATCTGTGTTGCTCGTGCTTCGATGATAAATCGCGTAAAATTTCTTGTCCTCGCCTAACTGGCGTAGGAATCAATTGATTGGCCCAATAGACAAAATTTTGTACAAATTTTCAGCCTCCCGCCAAAGCTGAGTGCGAAAAACTTGTAGATTTGCTTTGCGTGGCACTTAGCGAGTTTAAACCGTGAAGGGCAAGCACTCACTCGTGCAAATTTCCATTTTTCAGACGAAAGTGGGTCCACCTCTTAATGTGAAACCACAGAAAAAAGGGTTTGCACATGTGAAACCGTTTTCATTCAGCATTCCTTCTTCTCCACTTGCAGAGTTGCAACGCCGCATGTCCGGAAATTCAGATGCATGCGTAATGGTCTATCGTCACGGGTGCACGTGACCGCAGCGACAAAATCCGCAAAACTGCAAAGCCTTGAACGGCTCACCCTTCTCTTGTAAGCCGTGGCCACCAACCAAGGATGCCCTGCTTTGTCGATAAAACTCTCCCGCGGTGATCTTCCTGCTGATTTCAGTCCAGGACGCGCGATTGCCATTGATACTGAAACGCTGGGTTTGAAGCCTGCGCGCGACAAGCTTTGCCTGGTGCAGTTGGCCAATGCCGAAGGTGATGTTCATTTGATCCAGATGGACCGCGAAACCTATGTGGCTCCCCGCTTGAAGGCGTTGCTTGAAGATGCCGCCGTGACGAAGATTTTCCATTTCGCCCGTTTTGATGTGGCGGTGCTGAAACAATATCTGGGCGCTGACACAAACAACATCTATTGCACCAAGATCGCCTCGCGTCTGGTGCGCACCTATACGGATCGTCATGGCCTGAAAGATCTGGTGAAGGAGCTTTTAGGGATCGAACTCGACAAACAGCAGCAAAGTTCAGACTGGGGGGCTCATGTGCTCTCTGACCAGCAGAAGAAATATGCAGCCTCAGACGTCATCTATTTGCATGAATTGAAGGCAAGGCTTGACCAGATGCTGGAACGCGAAGGCCGTGCGGCCCTGGCCAAATCCTGCTTTGAATTCTTGCCCACAAGGGCAGCCCTTGATCTTAAAGGCTGGTCTGAAGAGGATATCTTTGCCCATGCATAAGGGGGCCTTTGGCCATGTCTGAGGCCCTTCAGCGCCAGGCGCGCAAGGCGTCGGCCCGGGCCCTTTTGGCCCGCCGTCTGGGCATTGCCGCGGTGGTGGGTGGGGCCTTGGTGCTGGCTTTGTTTTTATGGCAGTCAGCGGCCTTTGGTCTTCTCACGCCGGCTCCCAAGAAAGTGGTGGAAGCGCCTGAGCAGTCAAAAATCGTGACAGCCAGCAGTTCAACATTCACAGGCCTCGACCAGTCGCAGAAGCCTTTTGAGGTCAATGCCGCCAATGCCCTGCAAGACCAGACCGATGCTGATCTTGTGCATCTTGATGGGGTTCAGGGCAAATTCGTCAGGGTGGAGGGCCGCGAGACCACGGTTGCTTCCAACAAGGCCAACTACAACACCAAGACCAAGGCACTTGATCTTTCAGGCGCCGTCGTGCTTGAGGAAATGGGGCATTTTTCGGCCAAACTCGACAATGCCGTGGTTGATCTTGACGGCAGGGGGATGACAACCAATGGCCCTGTTACGGTTGACATCCCCGGCGGCAAAGTGGAGGCTGACGCCATGATCGTCGATAATGGCGGGGTTCATATTGTGTTCCGTGGCAAGGTGCGCGCCAGCTTTAAAAATGAATTTGCCACGGACAAGGGAGTGGGTGGATGAAACGCTTAAAGGCAATCTTGATGGGTGCAGGTCTTCTGGCCGCAAGCCATCTGCAGTCGGGTCTGGCGCATGCCGACACTGATACCAACGTAAATATCTCGGCCGATGAAATGGAAGTTTTCGACACCGAACACCAGACGGTGTTTCGCGGAAACGTCATGGCCGCCCAGTCCGGCCAGCAGATTCAAGCCGATCAGATGACCGTCACCAATGTTGATGTGAAGCAGGACGATGGCTCGGTGAAATCAACCCCGGATTTGCTCGATGCAAAGGGACATGTCACCATTACCAGCAAGGGCCAGGTGATCACCGGTGATGCGAGCCTTTATCATGTGCGCGCCAACACCATGACGGTCACAGGAAATGTCACCATCGTGCAGGGCAAAAACGTGATTAAAGGCCAAAAACTTGAATTGGATATGAAGACCAACCACATGCAGATGACGGGTGGCCGGGTTCAGGGTTCATTTGTTCCCAAGTAAACGCAAATCCGCACTTCATCTAAAATTAACATAAATGAGGCCTAAATAAGTGGCGCAGATAGACAGACGGGGCGAACGTTCTGCCCCGATGGCAACACGCAAGGCGAAGCCTTCACCGGTTCAGCCCCAGGCAGCGCAAGGCCTTTCCGCTTACATGCTCGCCAAGAGCTATGCCAAGCGGCCGGTGGTGCGGGAAGTGTCGCTGTCTGTCAGGCGCGGCGAAGCTGTTGGCCTGCTCGGCCCAAATGGTGCTGGCAAGACAACGGTGTTTTATATGATCACCGGTCTGATTGCCGCCGATGCGGGGATGATCAGTCTTGATGGTGTTGATATCACAAGCCTTCCGCTTTACCAGCGGGCGAGACTTGGCATTGGTTATCTGCCCCAGGAAAGTTCAGTATTCCGGGGGCTGACAGTGGAAGAAAATTTGCGCGCTGTGCTCGAACTCCACGAGCCCGACAAGGCAGCGCGTGAAGGTCAGTTGCGTGAGTTGTATGATGAGTTCTCAATCTTCCATATCCGGCATTCGCCGGCTGTTGCACTGTCTGGCGGAGAACGTCGCAGGGTGGAAATCGCGCGAGCCCTCGCCGCCAAGCCTGAGTTCATGCTCCTCGACGAGCCCTTCGCAGGGGTTGATCCCATTGCGATCGGCGATATTCGCAAGTTGGTGCGTCAGCTCACCTCTAGGGGAATCGGGGTGCTTATTACGGATCACAACGTACGAGAAACCCTCGACCTCATTGACCGGGCGCTCATCATTCATGAAGGTCATGTCCTGACGGAGGGAACTCCGGCAGAGATTGTGAACAACCCAGATGTCAGGCGTTATTACCTCGGTGATCATTTCAGCTACTGAGCCTTTGCGGTTCAGCAAGGTCTCGGAGTCCGTTCAATGGGCTTGAGCCAGCGCCTTCAACTAAGGCAGGGCCAGTCGCTGGTGATGACGCCGCAACTGCAGCAGGCCATCAAGCTGCTGCAAATGTCCAACATCGAAATCCAGGAATTTGTCGAAGGCGAGCTGGAGCGTAACCCACTTCTGGAGCGCGCTGAAACCATGGCCGAGCGCGAGGTGAAAGCCGATGCAGCCGTACCTGATATTCCCGATGCACCATTTTCCGCAGCTGATGCCAGGGGTACCGAAGGCGATGGCGCGGTGTCGGCCTCCGATGGTGTAACCGTTATCGCCTCGATGGGACCGGGCACTGATCCGGGTTGGCAATCAACCCGCGGTTCGGGCCAGATGTCGCTTGATGGTGAGGGGCAGGAATTTGCCGCCAATATCGGTCGTGATGTGACGCTGGCTGAACATCTGACCTCGCAGCTCAATTTGAATCTGCGCGATCCGGTTGACCTTCTGATCGGCCAGCATCTGGTTGGCATGGTCAACGAGGCAGGCTATCTCACCGCCACGCCAGAAGCTGTGGCCGAGATGCTAGGTGCCACGGTGGCCCAGGTCGAAAAGGTTTTGAGCGTGCTTCGGCGCTTTGATCCTCCGGGCGTTTTTGCAGCCGATCTGCAGGAGTGCCTGAAACTGCAGCTCGTGGAACAAAACCGTTTTGATCCCGCCATGCAGAAGCTTCTGGAAAATCTGGCGCTGGTGGCGAGGCGTGATTTCGCCAGTCTGAAAACAATCTGTGGCGTCACGCTGGAAGACCTCCACGACATGGTGGCCGAACTCCGCCATCTTAATCCAAAGCCCGGCCATGCCTTTGGGGCTGATCCCGTAATGCCCGTTGTGCCGGATGTTTCAGTGCGCTCAGCACCCGATGGCTCATGGATGGTGGAACTGAACAGCGATACCTTGCCCCGCGTTCTGGTCAACAACAGCTATGCCGCCAAGGTGGCCAGTGGTGCCCAGAAAACCGAAGACAAGCTGTTTCTCTCTGAATGTCACGCCCAGGCCAACTGGCTGGTCAAGAGCCTTGATCAGCGGGCCAAGACCATTTTGAAAGTGGCCCGCGAAATTGTGCGCCAGCAGGACGCATTTCTGGTCTTGGGCATCCAGCACCTGCGGCCCATTACGTTGAAGACGGTGGCCGAGGCCATTGAGATGCATGAGTCGACGGTGAGCCGTGTCACCTCCAACAAATATATGGCAACGCCGCGCGGCACATATGAGCTCAAATATTTCTTCACCAACGCTATCGCCTCCGGCTCTTCGGAAAGCGACTCACATTCCTCGGAATCAGTGCGCCACCGGATCAGGGAGTTGATTGCCGCTGAAACCGCCGACGCCATTCTCTCGGATGATGATATTGTGGAGAAGCTTAAGGCCGAAAATATTGAAATTGCCCGCCGCACCGTTGCCAAATACAGGGAATCTTTGAATATTCTCTCTTCTGTACAGCGCCGCAGGGAAGCCCGCTCCAAGCCGCGCCAAGGTTGACTTTTGGGTGAACCCAAGCCTATGTCCGCCCGCGCCAGACGACCAATATTTGGGCCGGGGAGTTGACGAAGCCATCCCCAAGGCCCATTTCTTTAGTGTCTAGTAAACCGGATGGCGCAGAGGAAGAAAACCCATGCAAGTCAAGATTACCGGAAAACATCTCGACGTCGGCGATGCCTTGCGCAGCCATATTGAAGAACGTCTTCAGGCTTTGCGCGAACGTTATTTCGAAGGCTCGGTTCATGCCGCCATGATGCTGGAAAAACAACGCGGGCGTTTTCTGGCCGATTGTACACTGCATCTGGCAACGGGCCTTGTGTTGCAATCCCATGCCGAAAACACTGATGCAATGGCTGTCACAGATGCCGCCTTGTCGCATCTTGAAAAGCAGTTGAAGAAATATAAGCAGCGCCTGAAGGATCATCATCGCACGCCGCGCGACGCAAAGGAGCTCCGCGAAGCTTCAGCCTATGTCATTCAATCAGAAGAACCGAGCGATGAAGAGCCCCAAGGCCTCAACGCTCCAGTGATCGCAGAATCTTCCGCAACCATCCCGGCCTTGTCGGTTGGCGAGGCGGTGATGCAGCTTGATATTTCCACAATGCCGTTCGTTCTGTTTCACAACAGCAAGGAAGGAAGGCTCAATGTGGTTTATCGCAGGCCAGATGGAAATATCGGCTGGCTCGACCCCAAGTCCCAAAGTCCGCGCGTTGTTGCCTGAGGTTCAAACGAATGAATCTGTCTAATATAATTTCAGCCGACTCCATTCTGCCCCATCTCAAGGTTCAGAGCAAAAAGCAGCTGTTGCAGGAATTATCGCAGCAATTGGGCTCGGAACTGGCGATTGACCAGCGCATCATTTTCGAAACGCTTTCGACGCGGGAAAAATTGGGCTCAACGGGCTTGGGCCAGGGTATTGCCATTCCCCATGGCCGCCTGCCCTCGATCACCAAGGTTCATGGGCTTTTCGCCAAATTGGCAAGCCCGGTTGAATTCGACAGTGTTGATGGTGAACCGGTTGATCTGGTTTTTGTGCTGCTCTCACCTGATCATGCAGGTGCTGATCATTTAACTGCGTTGGCGCGGATTTCGCGCCTGCTGCGAGCACCAGCAACACTGGCCAAGCTACGCGGTGCCACTACGGCCGAGGGACTTTACGCGATCCTCACCGAGCCACCGCAGAACAGCGCTGCCAGCGCGGCCTGAGTGAGTGAACTCCCTCATTCTCCATCGGCGGGCTTGACCCGCCGAACCAGACTTTCTTCGAATTTTCTATAGGATCTAACTCTCCATGGCCGGGTCAAGCCCGGCCATGGAGAGTTTAAGAGATCGCCCAGAGTTAATGTACGCTGGCCGCTGTCAACTCATGCTCCTGGGCGCTGCCCAAAGCCGAACCATAGTCCTGTGAAATCGAAATCGGCGCGCCATTGGCGTTGTAAAGGCAATAAAGCTCGGCATCAGGCGGGATTTTCATATCGCCACCCAACATCGCCGAAGCCTGTGCACCGGCAATTTTCCGAACATAGGCAAACTCGCCGCCACCCAGGGCCGCCAATTCTTCTGCCGTGATTTTAGTCACGAGGCTATTATTTCCACCGTTCATTTTACTCTCCAAACTTTGCTTGTCATAAATGTCGGGATGGCATGAAGAATTTTCAAGGGAGCCCGTGGCCATCTTGCAAAACGCCCCAATTTGGCGTCAATTGCGTCATGGCTTGATCAGCCGGTCAAAAAATTCAGGGAGTACGTTAATGCTTAAGAAAATACTTTGCGCGACAGCGCTTCTCGGCCTCATGGCAGGTGCCAGCTTCGCCGCCGACGCCAAGCCTGCCATCGTATTTGATATTGGTGGCAAGTTCGACAAGTCTTTCAATGAATCGATGTTTGGCGGTGCTGAAAAATACAAGAAGGAAGCAAACGTCGATTACGGCCAGTTCGAAATCGCCAATGAAGCCCAACGCGAACAAGCCATCCGCAACTTTGCTGATAAGGGCTATTCACCCATCATCGCTGCGGGCTTTGCCCAGGCTGCCGCTGTTGAAAAAGTGGCCAAGGAATTTCCTGATCTGAAGTTTGCTATCGTTGACATGGTGGTTGATTTGCCAAACGTTGAATCAATCGTGTTCAAGGAACATGAAGGTTCCTACCTCGTCGGCATGATGGCAGGTCTCGCATCAAAGTCCGGCAAGGTTGGCTTTGTGGGCGGCATGGATATTCCATTGATCCACAAATTCGCCTGCGGCTATGTGCAGGGTGTCAAAGGTGCCAAGGCTGATGCCAAGGTCTTCCAGAACATGACGGGTGATACGGGCGCTGCCTGGAACGATCCTGTAAAGGGCGGCGAAATCACCAAGGGCCAGATGGCTCAGGGTGCTGACGTTGTCTACGCAGCAGCGGGTGCAACTGGCATTGGCGTGTTGCAGGCTGCAGCTGATGGCGGCGCACTTTCAATCGGCGTTGACGCCAACCAGAACTATCTCCACCCCGGCAAGGTGCTGACCTCGATGATGAAGCGTGTGGACGTTGCCGTTTACAACATCATGAAGGATGGCGTTGGCGGTTTCAAACCCGGCATCCAGGCTTTGGGCCTCAAGGAAGGTGGCGTTGACTATGCCATGGACGACAACAACAAGGCCCTTGTCACCGATGACATGAAGGCCAAGGTGGAAGCCGCCAAGGCCGACATCATCTCCGGCAAGTTGAAGATCCATGACTTCATGGACGACAACAAGTGCCCGGTTGAATAAGGAATAGTCCTCGCCCGCTTTAGAGGGAGAGGAAAGGGGCCCATCCTCCGCCTTCGTCGGAGGGTGGGATAGGTGAGGGGAAACTTATTCTGCAGTCTATTGCCCTCACCTTCCCATCGCTTGCGCGATGGGTCCCTTCCTCTCCCGTGAATGGGAGAGGATATGAGTGACATGACATCACCCACTCCGGCAATCGAACTCATCGGGATCGACAAGCGCTTTGGCGATGTTCACGCCAATGACAACATCACGCTGTCGATCGCCAAAGGTTCCATTCACGGCATCATTGGTGAAAACGGTGCGGGCAAATCGACTTTGATGTCGATCCTCTTTGGCTTTTATGCCGCCGACAAAGGCGAAATCAAAGTGCAGGGCAGGCCTGCCAAAATCAAAAGCTCGTCCGATGCGATAGCCTTAGGCATCGGCATGGTGCACCAGCATTTCATGCTGGTTGAAAATTTCACGGTTCTTGAGAATGTCATTCTCGGCGCTGAAGGCGGTGCTTTGATCGGACCTGCCCTCGACAAGGCGCGCGCCGAGCTCACACGCCTTTCTCACGAATATGAACTTGATGTCGATCCTGATGCCATCATCCAGGATTTGCCGGTGGGCCTGCAGCAGCGTGTTGAAATTCTGAAAGCACTGTTCAAAGGTGCCGAGGTTCTGATCCTTGACGAACCAACGGGCGTGTTGACGCCGGATGAAGCCGATCACCTGTTCCGCATTCTGGCAACGCTGCGTGATGAGGGAAAGACCGTTATTTTTATCACCCACAAGCTTCGTGAAATCATGGCCATCACCGATCATGTTGCCGTGATGCGCCGGGGTGCACTGGTCGCTGATTTTGAAACCAAAAAAACCAATGTCGAAGACCTGGCCGAAGCCATGGTGGGCAGGCGGGTTCTTCTCAATGTCGAGAAGGGGCCCGCAAAGCCCGGCGAGATTGTGCTCGAAGTGAAGAATGTGAGCTGGGCCGACCGCAAGGGTGTCACCCGCGTTGACAATGTATCCTTCACGGTGCGCAAGGGTGAAATCGTCGGCATCGCGGGTGTCTCCGGCAATGGCCAGTCAGAACTTCTTGACGTTATCGCAGGGATAGCCAAGCCAAAATCGGGCGAGGTGATATTCGAGGGCAAGGGCGTTGGGCAACTGGCCGATCCGCAATATCTGAGACGCGAAGGCATGGCTCATGTGCCAGAAGACCGTCAACACCGGGGCCTGATCACCAGCTTTGATGCTTCTGAATCAGGAATTCTCGGTTGGCATTTTCAAGAAAGCCTCGGCCATGGTTTCAGGCTGGACCGCGCCAAGGTGATTGCACGCGGTGCAGAAGAGATGAAGCAGTTTGATGTTCGCCCTGACAATCCGCTCTTGAAAAGCGGCAAATTTTCAGGCGGCAACCAGCAGAAGCTTATTCTGGCGCGCGAGATTGGCAGCGACCCTGATCTGTTGATCGTCGGCCAGCCCACGCGTGGTGTTGATATTGGCGCCATTGAATTCATCCACCGCCGCATCATCGAGCTTCGTGATCAGGGCAAGGCCATTCTTCTTGTGTCCGTGGAGCTTGATGAAATTCGCTCCATGTCAGATCGCATATTGGTCATGTTTGCCGGCCGCATCATGGGCGAGCGGCCGGGAAACACAGACGAACGTGAACTTGGTTTGTTGATGGCTGGTGTGGCACCGGAGAAAAGCGCGAGCAAAAAAACCTCTGCCGCGATCTCAAAGCCAGACATGCCCTCTCCCAAGCCAGCCTCGACAAAGCGGAAACCAACAGTCAAAAAAGCGCCTGCCCGCAAGGCAGCAGGGTCAAAGCCTGGAAAGAAAAAATCATGATCACCCGTGGCGAACTTCCAGTTTGGGTTGATATCGGCGTGATCCCACTTCTCAATCTGGTGATAGCGCTCATCGTGGCGGGCCTCGTTGTTGTGATCATCGGAGAAAATCCGTTTCAGGCCTTGGGCATTATGCTTGATGGTGCTTTGGGTTCGCTCAAGGGTTGGAGCTACATGACCTATTACGCGACCAACTTCATCTTTACAGGGTTGGCGGTGGCGGTTGCATTTCATGCAGGTCTCTTCAACATCGGTGGCGAAGGCCAGGCTTATGTGGCAGGCCTTGGTGCCGCCATGGCAGGTCTCGGCCTTGAATTCCTGCCTTGGTGGCTGGTCATTCCCGCAGCCATCATTGCCTCTGCGGCATTTGGTGCATTCTGGGCCTGGGTGCCTGGTTATCTGCAGGCCAAGCGCGGCAGCCACATCGTCATCACCACCAT
>JBDSTO010000058.1:0-13157 GCA_039928255.1 Aestuariivirga sp.
CACCGGCATGAAGAAGCACATCGGCGTTCTGGAACAGGCCGGTCTGGTGACGACCGAGAAGATCGGCCGGGTGCGGACCTGCAGCCTCAACCCACGCGCACTGGAACAGGAGGCCGCCTGGATCGAAAGGCGGCGCCAGCTTTGGGCGGCGCGCTTTGATGCTCTGGACAAGATTGTAGAAGAACTCAAACAAAAGGAGAAAACCAATGGGCGCAAGAAACGACGGTGAAACGGTGAATGGCACAACGGCACGGCGATCCGACACGGAACTCATCCTCACGCGCAGTTTCAATGCCCCGGCGCGGCTGGTGTTCGAGGCGTGGACCAAGCCTGAACTTTTCAAGCGATGGTGGGCGCCGAAATCTTCGGGCATGGCGATTGTGTCCTGCACCATGGATGTCCGCGTGGGCGGCGGCTACAGCCTGACATTTTCGCACCCAAAGGCCGACAAACCTTTCACGTTTTTCGGCAAATATCTTGAGGTCGTCCCGGCCTCGCGTCTGGTGTGGACCAACGAGGAAAGCGAAGGCGGCGCCATCTCCACCGTTGTGCTGACAGAAAAAGGCGGCAAGACGGAGTTGGTGTTCAGCGAACGCTATCCCACCAAGGAAGCACTCGATCAGTCCTATGAGGGCATGGAAAGCGGAATGCCAGAACAGTTTGGGCAACTCGACGAGTTGCTTGCAGTTCTGCAATAACGAAGACCGGGACGCGAAGGCGGGGGGTTCTCCCCCGCCTAGCTGTTCACCTTCTCTCGCAGGCCAGCGAAATCGACCAGACGGAGAAGCGCAACTTCGTTGGCTTTGAAAGTACGGAAAACCTTTTCGGGATCGCGACTGTCGGTGTCCCATTTGCGCCTCAAGGCCAAATCCGTCTTTGCTTGCGCACGGCATTTTGCCTTTTGCAGGATCGTTTTAGGCTTGAGGATAACGCCGCAGCCAAAATCAACATTGAAGGTAAAATAATCGAGCCGCGGATTAGCGAGAACAAAATCCACAAAGGCCTTGTAGGTGACACCACACCAACTGCCTGGTTTGAATTCGGGCGTTGCTGTTTCTTCGCTGGGCGGGCGGCAATCGTGCACAACCATAGAACCTCCCGGCTCCAGCAAATCGAAAGCTTCGCTGATGTCACGGTAAGAACATTCATAAGTGTGGTGAGGGTCCACAAAAATGAGATCAAAGGAATGTCCGTCACGCCGAATATCAATGAGACACTGCGATGTGTCATCTCCATCGGTTGAATAGTCAACCGGGAGACCATCCGCCATTTTGGTGTTCAGCCGATAAACAACACGTTTGCGATTTTTAAACCCCAGCTTTGCCGTTTCCGGATATTTGGCGCCAGTCGTCGTTGTGGTGATTTCCAAATATCGTTTCAGATTGAATTTGACCGACAGCAACCCGCAAAGCCGCGCCTTATCCCAGAACCCGCTCTCGTCGCTTTCATTTTCGTGCCAATAGCGGCGCCCCTCCTTCCGCCCGAAGTTTAAATAGTGTTTCGAAGGATCCACCCCAGCAAGGCGAACGTCCTCGTTCAGTTCGAGATAGATGGCCGGGTCAAAACCGGGGGGAAGGGATTTTCGCCAGAACACGCCAGCCTCTGCTCACTAGGAATGGAAAGTCAGGCTCCGTTAGGCTAGTCACGTGAAGTTGTCACTGGAATTTCGCCTCCACGATTGTAATACGCCACCTGATCATAACCAGATCGGCAAAAATGGAGCATCAGCACTGAAATCGTGCCAATGGACAGTTCGATCCCCGTTGCCTAATCTCCAAGTCAAAGAGGTGTCTTTCCATGCCGCAATCCATACTCGATGCCTGTTCACAAATGCAAAAGACAGTCGTCGCCAGAGGTACTGAACTTTTGAAACAGGGCACCCAATCGGGAACGCTCTATGTGCTCTTATCAGGCACAATTGAGATCTTGCGTGGCGGTGTAGTCGTGGCGTCCACCTCGGAGCCCGGCGCGCTGTTTGGCGAAATGTCGATCCTGCTGGGAACGCCGCACACCGCCTCAGTGCGGGCCAAGACGCAATGCGAAGTTTACAGCTTTGAAAATGGTGCCGATTTCGTGCGCTCCAATCCCGACATCACCTTCGAGATCGCGACTCTTCTGGCCAAGAGATTGAGCCAGGCCACGGATTATCTGACGGAGCTCAATGACAGCGTACGCAGTGCGGGGAATATCTGGGCCTGGTAAGACGGTTTGTGCCGAATTCAAACTTGCGGCCGCCTCAATTCGGATGAAGGAAGGCGGTCAAAGCCTCGCGGAACTCCGCAAGATAGGATCGCTTGTCTACCGATTTCGATGTGATTTCTCGAAATTGCGCGCCCGGAATGATTGCCGCCAACGCCTTGGCATAGGACAGTGGATGAACATAGTCCTGGCCGTTGCCGATCACCAGTGTGGGAACTTTCAGCGCTGCCATTTCCAATCGCGTTACATCTGGTCCATCAAAGGGAATGGTGGAGAGGAGCGAGATGGTCGTCTCGGGCCGGGGCCGTGTAAAGAAGCTGACCAGTGAACTCGCATTATCAGGGGCGGTGCTGCGGAGGGCCAAATATTCCGGCATGTTCTGAAACTGGTGCAGGCCATCGTTTTCGCCGTGGGCGGCAAGAAGGCGCGAAATTACCGAATAAAGTTCCATGGTCTCCGGTGCAGGCAAATCCAACCAGGCAGGCCGTGCGAGCACAAGCTTGTTGACGCGCCCGGGTCGGCGCGCCGCGATGTTCAGGGCGATGGCCGCGCCAAGCGAGATGCCACCCACAGCTGCGTGCTCGATCTTGAGGTGGTCAAGCAGTTCCACGGCGTCATTGGCGAATTGCCTGATCGAGAGGCGCGGCAGTGGTCCTAGTGAAGATCCCCCATGACCACGGCACAACAGGGTAATGCGCTGCAGGCCAGCATCCTTGGGAAAGACTTCGGCGGGTTGTGCAGCGGTTGCTCCTAAACCATGTTGCCAGAGCACGGGTGCCCCCTGCCCTTCAATTTCATAGTCGAGCCTCACGCCATCAACGGTCGTAAACTGCGCCACGCCGGTCACAGTGGGCCACTCACTTCAGAAAGCGTGACTGATTTCATCGTGGCGACGGACTTCGCAATCGCCACCATGGCGCGAACCGAGGCCACACCATCGACAATATCGGCGCCCCCATCGGCCACCTTACTCAAAACAGCGTCGGCGAAGCCTTCAATCTGGCGGCGATAGAAGTGTCCATCCGCGCCCAATATGCGAGAGCTGGCACCAGTGCTTTCGCGAAAAATATCGACCTCGCTTGATTTATAATACCACGGGTTGAATATCTTGGCGGAGGCGCTTCCCTTCTCGCCATAGATTTGGAAACCTTCGCTCCAGTCCATGCGCACTGAAACGGTAAGATCAAGATGGCCCAGTGTGCCATTTGCAAATTCCGTATCAACGAACCAGCAGTAGGCGCCAAACTTCTCGCCGAGCCTGGCGCTGACTGCAGTAATTGGGCCTGCCAGATAGCGCGCCAGATCGACCAGATGACTGCCATGGGCCAGCATGTAATAGCGCTGTTTGTTGGCCTTTGGGTCGCCAGAGGGCTTTACCGAGGCCTTGCCGAGGCGCGGCATGGCCTGAATGGCATCGGTCATGGTGTAGCGATGTGTCGAGTCACAATACCAGGCTTTCAGCGCCAGCATCTCGCCCATTTCAGCTTTTACAAAATCATGGGCGGCCTGAATGCCAGGATCAAAGCGCAGCATATGGCCAATGCGGAGAATTAGTCCTGACTTCTGTACGTGACGCTGAAGTTCCTCAACGTCTTCAACCGAGGTGGCAATGGGCTTTTCACAAAACACATGCTTGCCTGCGGCAAGAGCCTTGATCGCGCAAGGCACGTGGAAAGCGTCAGAGACGGCGATAACCACGGCTTTGACCTCCGGGTCGGCCAGCATGTCGTCATAGCTGTAATAGATTTTGGAGGCGTCATAGAACTGGCCAAACCGATCGGCCAATTCCTTGTCGGCATCACAGACGGCTTTCAGAACGACGTTACGGCCTTTTTGAACGGCCTCAAGATGGGCAAATTGCGCGATGGGGCCGCAACCCAAAATGCCAATACCCAAGGCATTTTCCTGTTTTGCAAAAGGCATTCGCTCTCCCCGACTCTGTTGGTCTTGCTTTTTAGCAAGTCAAAAGCATCAGAGGCAGAGGGTCAAGCGCCCTCTTTGGTCGTTCCAAAGCCGCTGTGCATTGGACGGCAGCTATCCAGCGCTGGGGTTTAGTGCAGAATTTGTTCAAGGAATGCTTTGGTGCGTGGGCTCTTTGGTTTGGAGAAGAACTCTTTTGGTGCGTTGATTTCCACAATTTGGCCGCTGTCCATGAAGACCACCCGGTCTGCCACCTGCCGTGCAAAGCCCATTTCATGGGTCACCACCAGCATGGTCATGCCATCCTCAGCAAGGCCCGACATGACATCCAGCACTTCCTTGATCATCTCGGGGTCGAGCGCTGATGTCGGCTCATCAAACAGCATGATCTTTGGATTCATGCACAAAGACCTGGCGATGGCCACGCGCTGCTGTTGGCCGCCCGAAAGCTGGCCCGGATATTTCAGAGCCTGTTCGGGAATTTTGACGCGGGTCAAAAACTTCATGGCCACTTCTTCGGCCTGCTTCTTTGGCATTTTCTTCACCCAGATCGGTGCCAAGGTGCAATTCTCAAGGACTGTCAGATGCGGAAACAGATTGAAATGCTGGAACACCATGCCAACTTCGCGGCGCACGTCATCAATGTTTTTGAGGTTGCTGGTCAAAGGAACACCATCCACAATGATGTCTCCTTGCTGGTGTTCTTCCAACCGGTTGATGCACCGGATTAACGTTGATTTTCCCGAGCCCGAGGGACCGCAAACAACGATGCGTTCACCGCGCGAAACAGTGAGGTTGATGTCGCGTAAAACATGATAGGGGCCGAACCACTTGTTTACGTGGCGAATTTCTATTGCAAATTTCTCGTCAGATTTAACATGCGCCACTGCCGCCATGTGCCTCACCTTTTCTTGCCAGAGTCGAGACGCCGTTCAACGTAAATGGCGTAACGCGACATTGCGAAACAGAATGCCCAGTAGATTAGGGCGAGCGAAAAATAGCCGGTGTTGCCAGTCTGGGGGGAAGCCCAAATGGCATCGTTGAAACCGGCTTGCACCATGTTGAGCAAATCAAATATGCCGATTACGGTCACAAGGCTTGTGTCTTTGAAAAGGCCGATAAAGTTGTTGACGATGCCCGGGATCACAATGCGCAAAGCCTGCGGCATGACGATAAGGCCCATCACTCTCCAATAGGAAAGACCAAGTGATTGTGCCGCTTCATATTGACCCTTGGGCACAGCCTGCAAGCCGCCACGAACTTCCTCAGCCATGTAAGCTGCAGAAAAGAGTGCCACGCCGACAAGAGCCTTCAGCAATTTGTCGAAATTCACACCCGGCGGCATGAAAAGCGGGAACATAACGCTGGCCATAAACAGCACGGTGATCAGCGGCACGCCGCGCACTGTTTCAATAAAGGCGATGGAAAGCCAGCGAACGACGGGCATTTTGGACTGCCGCCCCAAAGCCAAGAGGATTCCGGCGGGAAGCGAGAACACGATGCCGGTCACTGACAACACCAGCGTGACCAGAAGCCCACCCCATTGCGGTGTTTCAACAAGGACGAGGCCGAAGACGCCGCCGATCAGCAGGAAATAGGTGATGACAGGGTAGACCAGAAAGAAGGCGACAGCGTTCCACACCTTGTAGGGAGCCGAAGGAATTAGCAGCGGCAGGAGTGTTGCGGCACCCAGAAGATAGACAATGTTGACGCGCCAGCGCTGGTCGATGGGATAAAAGCCATAGATCCATTGCATGAAGCGGGCTTGCACAAAGGGCCAGCATGCCCCTGCACCAGGTGCCGCGCAGACATCGCGGTTTTCACCCGTCCACACTGCATCAACAATGGCCCAGCGGAATATCGTCCACACCACGAGAAGCAACAAGGCTCCAAGCAATATCGTAAAGATCGAACTCAAGATTGACGGGAAAAAACGACGACGCATGAGCGCCCAGAAGCCAAACTCGTTTGGCGGCGGTGCCAAGGTTTCGGCATCCACGGTCCTGACAAATTCTGGGGGGCGGGCCGTCGTCATCGTTCCACCAGGCGCATGCGGAAGTTGAACCAGTTCATGAAGCCGGATGTGAGAAGGCTCAAGCCCAGGTAGACGACCATCCAGATCAAAACAACTTCGATGGCTTTTCCGGATTGGTTGATGACGGTGCCACCCATCGCCACCAGATCGGGATAACCGATGGCAACAGCCAGCGAGGAATTTTTCGTCAAGTTGAGATATTGGCTCGCCAATGGCGGGATGATCACGCGCATGGCTTGGGGAATGACCACAAGGCGCAAGGTTGAACCGTGGCTCAACCCCAAAGCATTGGCGGCCTCGCTCTGGCCCTTGCTAACGGCCAATATGCCGGCTCTCACGACTTCGGCAATGAAACTCGCCGTGTAGATAGAGAGCGCTGCAAGCAGCGCCAAAAGTTCGGGGATCAACGTCATGCCGCCCATGAAGTTGAAGCCTGCAAGCTCAGGATAGTCAAAACTCAACGGCCATCCTTCGAGCAGCAACCCCAGAACCGGCGCAAGAATGACGATGGCAAAAGAGACAGGCCAGGCCGGAAATTGCTTGCCTGTCATTTCCTGTCTGCGTTTGGCCCAATGGATAAGACCTGCGGCTGCCAATATGCCTGCAACAAGGAAGGCCAGCGCCACCCCTGCCCCATTGGCGAAAACTGGCATGGGCATGATCACGCCGCGATTGCTGATGAATATCAGATCCAGGACATTCAAGGCCTGCTTGGGACCTGGCAGGGGTTTCAAAACCAGCGCGTACCAAATGAATATCTGAAGCAGCAGCGGGATGTTACGAACCGTCTCAATATAAAGCGTCGCCACGCTGGACACGAGCCAGTTCTTGGACAGGCGCATAGTACCAATTACAAATCCAAGAATTGTTGCAAACACGATCCCAAGGGCTGCCACCAGCAACGTATTCCAAAACCCCACCCAGAGGGCCGTGCCATAACTCGAGGAGGATGAATATGGAATGAGCGTGGTGATGACATCAAAGCCCGCAGACCGGGTGAGAAAATCAAACCCGAAGGTCTTGTTCAACCGTGACAGATTGGCTTGCGTGTTGCCGACGATTTCATAGCCAATCCAAAAAATGACCAGCAGCGCCAAAGCCTGTGCGGCGAGACCGCGAAATCTTGGGCTGTGAATCCATGACGCGCGCGAGGCCTCAGGCAATTCAGAATTTGGCTTTGATTGGCTCATTGCGGCTTAAAAAAATAGGGCCGGTTTTACCCGGCCCCTGTTCATTCGCTTAACGGATCGGCGCTGCGTATTGCAGACCGCCGTCTTTCCACAGGGCATTTTTACCGCGCGCAATCTTAAGCGGAGTCTTCTCACCAACATTGCGCTCGAAGATTTCGCCGTAGTTGCCAACGAGCTTGACCGAATTATAGGCCCAATCAGCACCAAGGCCGATGCCTTTGCCGAAATTGTTGTCGGCATCAGTGCCGTCGGGGTTCTTCACAGAAACGCCCAGCAAGCGCTGGATTTCAGGGTTGTTTGACGTTTTTGATTCATCGACATTGGCACTTGTCACGCCAAGTTCTTCAGCATTGAGCAAGGCGAAATAAGTCCACTTCACAACATTGAACCATTGGTCGTCACCCTGGCGAACGACCGGGCCCAAGGGCTCCTTTGAAATGATTTCGGGCAGCACGACGAAGTCATCGGGATTGGCCAACTTCAGGCGCTCAGCGTAAAGGCCTGACTGGTCGGTTGTGTACACATCGCAGCGGCCATCGGCGAACGCCTTCAGAACTTCTTCGTTCTTTTCAAAAGCCACAACCTTGTAATCAAGCTTGTTGGATTTGAAATAGTCGGCAAGATTCAATTCCGTCGTAGTGCCTGTCTGGGTGCACACCGAAGCCCCACCGAGTTCAAGTGCGGACTTCAATTTGAGCTTGGCGGGAACCATGAAACCCTGACCGTCATAATAGGTCACGCCCACGAATTCCAATCCGAGAGTCGTATCGCGGCTCATGGTCCATGTGGAGTTACGTGACAGAACATCGATATCGCCGGATTGAAGGGCCGTGAAACGATCTTTGGCTGTCAGTGGTGTGTATTTGACTTTTGTAGCGTCACCGAAAACGGCGGCGGCCACGGCCTTGCAGAAATCAACATCAAGCCCGGTCCAATTGTTTTGCGCATCCGGATTGGAGAAGCCGATCAGGCCCTGGCTCACACCACATTGAAGAAAGCCCTTCTGCTTCACGGTATCAAGCGTTCCTGCCGATACGGTTGACGCACTGGCTGCCAGTGCTGCGGCTGCGATGAATTTCGTCAAGAGTTTCATGGTCTGATCTCCCCATATGGGTTTCATTGAAGCTCCACTGTCGGAACCATGCCTATTGCAAGCGCGTTTTGGGGGCCACGTCAACGCTCTATATCAGGGCCACACTTTAAGAGTGGCGCGCAGAAATTTCAATTGACGAAAGGAAGCCCAAGATAGCGAGGTTTTAGGAATGGAGTGATGACCACCTTGTTTGTGGTTCCCCATGATCTTAGAACTGCTGGCAGACGGCCATTGTGAGGGTTCATGCGAGATCAGGTTTTAATCGTTGGGGCCGGGCCCACTGGATTGGTTCTTGCCCTGTGGCTGACCAAGCAAGGTGTGAGCGTCCGCATCATCGACAAAAGTTCAGGACCGGGTGAGACATCCCGCGCCATGGTTGTGCAGGCTCGGACGTTGGAGCTTTATCGCCAACTCGATTTGGGTGATGCGGCAGTTGCCGCAGGACACAAAGAACTCGCCATGAATTTCTGGGCAGGCGGCAAACACCGTGCCAGGCTTTCGCTCGACGATGCTGGCGCCGCTATCACCCCCTACCCTTTCCTGCTGGTGTTTCCACAAGACCAACATGAGCGTTTCCTGATCAAGCGCCTTGAGGAGCTGGGCGTTTCTGTTGAACGCCAAACAGAAATGATGTCGTTCAGCGAGACTGACGATCATGTCGCGGCCCGATTGCGAAAAGCTGACGGCAGTGAAGAGATTTTTAGCGCGCGCTATCTTGCAGGCTGTGACGGTGCGAGATCACTGACGCGCACGCAGCTGGGCGGAAGTTTTGAGGGTGGCACCTACAAGCAGATATTTTACGTCGCGGACGTTGCCCTAAGCGGCCTGAAATCCGTCAATGAAGCGCATCTATCGCTTGATGACAGCGACTTTGTGATGGTGCTGTCCTACGGCGAAAGCGGCATGTATCGACTCATTGGGACAGTGCGAGATGAGCGCGCGGAACATCCTGAGAATTTGACTTTCGAAGACGTCAGCCACGATGCGATCGACAGGCTGGGTGTCACGATCACGGGCGTAAATTGGTTTTCCCATTATCGTGTGCATCACCGCATTACTGACAGCTTCCGCCATGGGCCTGTCTTCCTCCTGGGTGATGCGGCGCATGTTCACAGCCCCGCGGGCGGCCAGGGCATGAACACCGGCATTGGTGACGCCATAAACGTTGCATGGAAGTTGGCAGCCGTCATCAAAGGCGAAGGATCTGACCGTTTGCTTGACAGCTATGACGTGGAACGACGGGCGTTTGCTCAAAAGGTCGTCGACACCACAGATCGCCTGTTCACATTCGCCACAACGCAAGGGAGCTTTGCTGACTTCGTGCGCGCGCCCATCTTCCCCACGGTCGCGAGCGTGGCTTATGGAATCGGGAGTGTGCGGGAGTTTATGTTCCGCACTGTCTCGCAAACCATGCTGGAATATCACCATAGCCCGCTCAGCGAAGGCAAAGCCGGAAAAATTCAAGGCGGCGACCGGCTGCCTTGGGTGCCCGTGAATGACATAGATAATTACGAGTCACTGGGCACCATCGGTTGGCAAGTTCATGTCTATGGCACAGCCCATGATGACCTTCGCGCGTGGTGTGACGAGCGCAAGGTTCCGCTTCGTGTTTTGGGCTGGCATGTTGAATACGAGAAAGCCGGACTGGCGCGAGACGCGATGTACCTCCTCCGACCCGACACCTATGTGGCGTTCGCGGATCAGCAACAATCACCGGAGGCGCTTACGGATTATATGAAGGCGCGGTGACCAGTTGAAAAAGCGGCGATTGCTGATGCAAGATTGGAGTGTGTTCCTCGAAGTGGCATTGCATAGAAGTTTGCGGCAATGAGCTTAATGCGAAGATCGAGGCCAATACAACATTCGACACCAAAATAGATTTACCTCCGCACCCAAACAAGCGCCTTGACCTCAATAGATATACCGCTAGAGAGCAATTCATTCAGAAAGTTCGGCAAAAATCGAACGCGTCCAACAAATAGCATATATTGCTGAGCATGCCACAGTGTGAGAGTGATGCTCTTAGACTTGCAGTTCAAATTCTTCATAGCTACGATCAATCGCAGCCCATGAATCCTTACGTTAATTTTGAACCCGAGATAATATTTGTCCCGGCTTGCCCATTCAAAATTTGAACCGCCTCTTCCATTTTTCCAATGCCCGCCATTTTTCCGCCCGCGGCCAAAAAATCGAGTGAGGCCAAGACCTTTGGGGCCATGCTACCGTTGGCAAAAATATGGGATTTAATTTCATCTGCAGTGACCTGACGCAATTGCCTTTGCTGCTCAGTTCCCCACCCCAGATAGACACCGTCTACATCTGTCAAAAGAAGCAAGGCGTCAGCCTTGATTTCTTGTGCAAGCAGAGCACTCGCAAAATCTTTGTCGATCACGGCTTCAACACCGATATAGATTCCACTGGGCAGTTTGATGACGGGTATGCCGCCGCCGCCAACGCAAATGACAGTGACGCCATGTTTGATCAAGAGTTGAATGGTCGCGATTTCCAATATCCGTTTTGGTGCAGGCGACGGAACACCGCGTCTGAAATGCGATCCATCAGCGATCATGCTCCAACCATATTTGGCGCTAAGTGCCGCTGATTTCTTCTTATCGTAGATCGGGCCGATGGGCTTGCTGGGTTTCTTAAAGGCCGGATCATCCACACTCACTTCAACTTGCGTCAACAGCGTGGCAACCTTGAGCCCCGCTGTCGCAATACTATTGAGTTCCTGCTCGATCATATAGCCGATCATACCCTCGGTTTCGGCAGTCAGGACATCGATGGGGCTGGCGCTGATGGCATCATAGGCCAGGCCTTGCAGCGCCAAAAGGCCCACCTGAGGGCCATTGCCATGGGTGATGACGACTTCATGGCCGGCACTTATCACGTCATTGATCGCCAGGGCCGCTCGCCTGACATTGGCCCTCTGGTTTTCAGAAGACATGACTTCGCCGCGTTTCAAAATCGCATTTCCACCGAGTGCGATGACAACGCGCATGCCCTAGTCTGCCAAAGTGGCGACCAGGATGCCCTTAATGGTGTGCATTCGGTTTTCAGCCTGATCGAAAACAATAGATGCATTGGATTCGAAAACTTCCTCGGTCACTTCCATGGCGTCAATTTTGAATCTTTGCTGAATATCCTTGCCGACTTTGGTCTCAGAATTGTGAAAAGCTGGCAGACAATGCATAAATTTGACCTTTTGGTTGCCGGTCAATTTCATCACATCGGCATTGATCTGGTAGGGCCTCAGGAGCTTGATGCGTTCGGCCCATTTTTCGTCAGGTTCACCCATCGAGAGCCACACGTCGGTATAAAGAAAATCACAATCTTTGACGCCGTCTTTCAGACTTTCGGTGACCATCACTTTGGCTTTGGTTTTCTTAGCAATTGCGCTGGCTTCATCAATGATGAGTTGTTCCGGCCAGCATTGTTTGGGTCCGCACAGCCTCACATCCATTCCCATTTTTGCGCCGCCGATCAACAGTGAATCGCCCATATTGTTTCCGGCGTCGCCCAGAAAGCAAAACTTCATATCGCCGAATTTTTTCTTGCTGTGTTCCTTCATGGTCAAAAGATCGGCAAGAACTTGAGTGGGGTGAAATTGATCGGTGAGACCGTTGTATACTGGTACACCTGCGTATTGGGCCAGCACCTCCACACTATCCTGACCAAAGCCGCGATATTCGATGGCGTCATAAACACGGCCCAGGACACGTGCCGTATCTTTCATGGATTCCTTTTGGCCGATCTGCGTGCCGCTTGGTCCCAAATAGGTCACATGTGCACCTTGGTCATAGGCCGCGACTTCGAAACCAACGCGCGTCCGCGTTGAGTTTTTTTCAAAAATCAATGCGATGGTCTTGCCCTTCAGTACTTTTTTTTCAGTGCCCGATTTCTTGGCTGCCTTCAGCTTGGCCGCAAGATCTAGAAGAAGTTTAATCTCGCGCGGCTCAAAATCGCGAAGCGTGAGGAAACTACGATTTTTGAGACTATGGGACATAACAGTTTCCTTGTTATGCGTCGCGCGCGATGGGGCACGTCATGCAATGGCTTCCACCACGGCCACGCCCCAGTTCAGCACCGCGGATTGTGATGACCTCGATTCCGGCTTTTCTCAGCAAGGTGTTGGTGTAGACATTGCGATCATAACCAATCACCACTCCGGGTTCGAGTGCGATGAGATTATTGCCGTCATCCCATTGCTCGCGTTCTTGTTCGGAGGCATCGCCGCCGGTTGCGATAACGTTGAGCTTTTTGATTTTCAAGCAATCGGCAATCACTTCGAAAATATGGGAGCTTTCAACTTGAACCTCAACTGAACCGTCTTTCTTGCCAGGACGCAGGCTGTAGCAGCGCAATTGATCTGCCACTTCCACAAAGCTTGTTGCGGTCGCGCGATCACACAAGGTGAGAACTGTATCAAGATGCATCGCCGAGCGAGACTTCGGCATTTGGCAGGCCACCAGGCGGGTTGCGGCCCCCGATTTAAACAAGTTGCGTGCCAACTGTCCCACGGCTTGAGGGGTTGAACGCTCCCCCATACCAACCAGTACAGCGCCATTGCCGATGGGCATAATATCTCCACCTTCGAGCGTGGCCGGGCCAAAATCCTGGTCAGGGTCACCCCACCAGATTTTGAAATCCCCCTTCTTGAAACGCGGATGAAATTTATAGACGGCTGCTGTCAGAAGTGTCTCTTGGCGACGCGCTGGCC